>JAIQFJ010000484.1 GCA_020073325.1 Terriglobia bacterium
CCGGAAGCGCCTGGGGGCTTTCGGATTCGCGGAAAAAGTGCGGCTGATCAACCAGGCCGGCGTGCGCATCGCGCGGGAAGCGGCACGCGACCAGGCTTTTGTCGCCGGCGCCGTCGGACCGCTGGGAATCCGCCTGGAACCGCTGGGACCGACCAGTTTCGACGAAGCGCGCGCGATTTTCCGCGAACAGATCGACGCGCTGGTGGAGGCCGGAATCGACCTGCTGGTGCTCGAAACGTTTCGCGACATGAATGAAATTCGGGAGGCGATCTTCGCCGCGCGCGAATCCGCCGGTCCCGACATCGTCATCATGGCGCAGGTCAGCATTGAAGACGACGGCAGCCTGCGCGACGGCACCTCTACCGTCGATTTCACCCGCAAGCTGGACGAGCTGCCGGTGGACATCCTCGGGCTGAATTGTTCGTCGGGTCCGAAGGTAATGCTGGAGGCGATCGAAAAGATGGTCGCCTATACCAACAAGCCGCTAAGCGCGATGCCCAACGCCGGCCTGCCGACGACGGTGGAAGGGCGCAATCTGTATCTGTGCTCGCCCGAGTACATGGCGCAATACGCGCGCCGGTTCCTGATGAACGGCGTGCGGATCATCGGCGGATGCTGCGGCACGACGGCCGAGCATATCCGGCAGATGAAAAGCGAAGCCCGCAGCCTGCAGCACGTCGAACACGCGCACGCCGTGATCGTCGACGAGCCGGCATCGCGGCCGAAGGCGCTCGAAAAAATTCCCGTCGAGAAAAAGAGCAGTCTCGGCGCGAAGCTCGCGGCAAAGCGTTTTGTGGCCTTCGTCGAGATTCTGCCGCCGCGCGGCATCGACGCCTCGAAAGAGGTGGAAGGCGCGAAACTGTGCAAGGCCGCGGGGATCGATTGCATCAACGTTCCGGACGGTCCGCGCGCCAGCGCCCGTATGAGCGCGCAGGTCACCTGCCAGCTGATCCAGCAGCAGGCGGGAATCGAGGCGGTGCTCCACTTCTGCTGCCGCGACCGGAATATTCTGAGCATTCAGAGCGAACTGCTGGGCGCGTACACGGTCGGCGTGAAGAATCTGATCTGCATCACGGGCGATCCGCCGCGCATGGGGACCTATCCCGACGCGACCGCTGTGTTCGACGTCGATTCGATCGGGCTGACGAATATCGCCAACAACCTGAACCACGGGCTGGACCTGGGCGGCAACCCCATCGGCTCGCAGACGGCGCTGCTGATCGGCGTCGGGGCGAATCCGGGCGCGCTGAACATGGATGAGGAACTGCGGCGCTTCGAATGGAAGGTGAAGGCCGGCGCGGAATACGTCGTGACGCAGCCGGTGTTCGATCTGGATCTTCTGGAGGCCTTCCTGCGGAGGACCGAACAGTACGGGCTTCCGATCGTCGCCGGCATCTGGCCGCTGACGAGTTATCGCAATGCCGAATTCATGGTGAACGAGCTGCGCGTGCCGGTGCCGGAAGCGTACCTGGAGCGCATGCGCAAAGCGGAAACGGTGGAGTCCGCGCGCGCGGAAGGAATCGCCATCGCGCGCGAGATGGTCCAACGCGTTCGACCGATGGTCGCCGGCGTACAACTCAGCGCGCCGTTCGGCCGCTACCAGATGGCGATCGACGTGGCGGAAGCCATCGGTTCCCGCGAATCGTCGGACGCCGCGGGCTGATCCTCAATTTAACCGCAGCCCTGACAAAGAGCCGCGACTGCTAAGGAGCGGTTGCCAATCTCCTTCACACCCGCGAAATTCTCACTTCGGCGCGAAAATCAAAAACTGCTGGCGCGGAAGAAAGTCGTGCGACGCCGCCAGCCGGTAGCCTGCCTTCGACATTTCCGATTGGAACTTCGCCCGCGAGAATCGAAACTCTTTCGGCGGACCTTCCGGAGAATCCGGTTTGAAATCGATGATCGCCACGCGCCCGCCCGGCTTCAGCGATTTCGCGAGCCCGCGGAAATACGCCTCACGATTCCCGATGTGATGATACGTATCGACGATCAGCACCACGTCCACAGGCTCGGGCAAATTGGGCGAATCCGCCGAGGCCTGCACCGCGACGATATTCGTAATCCCCGCCTTTGCGGCGCGATCCTGCAGGTATTTCACCATCCCGGGCTCGAGGTCAGACCCGTAGACTTTCGCGGCGGCCTTGGCCAGCCGCACTGAAAAATAGCCCGTTCCCGAGCCGATGTCGGCGACGATCGCGCCGGGCTTCAACCCGAGCGACGCGATCACGCGGTCTGGCATCTGCCATGCATCGCGCGCCGGATCGTCGAACGATTTTGCCGACGCCGCCGGATCGAAATGATGCTCCATGTGATCGGGATGCTGCGCCCAGCCGGGCACCGACGTCACAGAAAAAATCGCGATCGCCAGAATCTTTCGCATGTCTCCATTATGCTGCGATGATAGCGGTGTGAGCGAACGCGTCGTCATCGTCGGCGGAGGCATCGTCGGGCTGGCCGCGGCCTATCGCCTGAGCAAGCGCTTCGACGTGACGGTGCTCGAAAAGGAAGCCGGAGTGTGCCGCCATCAGAGCGGACACAACAGCGGCGTCCTGCATGCCGGTCTCTATTACAAGCCCGGATCGCGGAAGGCGCGGCTCGCCGTGCGCGGCATCCGCCAGATGATCGAATTTTGCCGGACGCACTCGATTCCGCATGAGGTGTGCGGGAAAATCGTGGTCGCCACCGCTGAGGAAGAATTGCCGCGGCTCAAGACGCTGTACGAGCGCGGCCAGCAGAACGGTCTTTCGGGACTGCGCATGCTCAGCGTCGAAGAATTGCGCGAGATCGAGCCGCACGCGGCCGGAATCGCCGCCGTGCGCGTCCCCGAAGAAGGCATCGCCGATTATCCCGCCGTGTGCAACGCGCTGGTGGGCGAGATCGACGGTCCCGTGATTCTCAATGCCGAGGTCACGGCGATTCGTCGCGAAGGATCCGGCTGGCGCGTCGTCAGCACCGCCGGCGAACATTCCTGCGACCGCATCGTGACCTGCGCCGGGCTCCATTCCGATCGCGTCGCAGCGCTGACGGGCCGGCCGCGCGAAGTGCGCATCGTTCCCTTTCGCGGCGAATACTACAAGATCCGGCCCGAGCGCCAGTTCCTGGTGCGCAACCTGATCTATCCCGTGCCCGACCCGAAATTTCCGTTCCTCGGCGTGCATTTCACGCGGCTGATCCACGGCGGAGTCGAAGCCGGTCCCAACGCCGTGCTGGCGCTGGCGCGCGAAGGCTACAAGAAGTCGACCATCCGTCCCGCCGATGTTTTCGACGCGATTGCGTTTTCGGGCTTGTGGAGATTCCTGGCAAAATATCCGCGCATGTGCTGGCAGGAGCTGCGCCGGTCCTACAGCCGCGAATTATTCTGCGCGTCGCTGCAAAGGCTGGTCCCCGAAATTCAACCCGGCGATCTGACCGAAGGCGGCGCCGGAGTCCGCGCCCAGGCCATGTCACCCGATGGATCCTTCGTCGAAGATTTTCACTTCGTCGAAGGCGCGGGCGAGTTGCACGTCGTCAATGCGCCGAGCCCTGGAGCCACAGCCTCTCTCGCCATCGCGGAAGAGATCGATTCGCGGCTCCCGTGATCTCTTCGCGATCTTTGCGGCATCTCCTGGCGTCTTTGCGTGAACCCTGCGCCGTCAGTTTCCTGGATGATACTCCCGCTCCGTGTGCCCCTTGAGCTGTTCCTTATAGAAGTACACGTCCCGCAGATTGCCGGTCGCATACCGCTGAGCCTCGTCGTTAAAGTGTTTCGACGAAACGTGCCCGCTCTCGCCCCCCGCCGTCACCGCCTTCGCCCGAACCTTGGGCCCGAACTCGACGACAGCCACGAAGCTGTTCCCGCTGGTCCCGTACCACTTCTTCGTCCCCGGATACGCGCGCGCCCCAAACGACGCGAGCGACCCATAGGCTGACGACGTGAACATCACCGGAATGCTCGGCCCGCTGTCATTAAACGGCTGCACGATGTCCGACGTCAGCCGTTGGAATCGATTGATCTCGCCCCACGGGGTCTTCCACGACCCGAAGTCCGCCGTCAATTTATCCGACGCCGACGCCAGCGACTCCAGCAGCACGTCCGGCGACGCCTTCGAAATCGTCTCTTCGTTTGCCCCGCCGCGCCCGCCGCCGTTCGCCGCACGACGCCGGACATCCTCGCCCCAGAAGACACCTAACGACGTCGCCACCGAATCTTTCGACCATCGATAATCCCAGGCGCGCAGCACGGCGATCTGATCCGCCAGCTTCGTCTTCATGGGACCCGGCGCATTGTCCCACGCCTTGATCAGCGCCGGCAGTGTCTTTTCGAACCACGGCAGATAGCTGTCATACGCCGCCGTGATCAGCGAATCGAGCGTGAAATCTTTCTTGCCCTGCAGCACGCGAATCGCATGCAGCCCGCGCGCCGATTCGCCGCCGTTTTCGACATACGCCGGAAAATCTTCTTTGCGAAGGCTGCTCTCCCCCGCTCCCCACCACGGTGCGTTGTTCACATTGAACAGCCACCCGCTCTTCGGATTGCGCAGGTGCGGCGTCTCTTCGACGCTCAGCAGGCCCTTCCATTCCGTTTCCGGATTGCTGCCGTCCAC
>JAIQFJ010000046.1 GCA_020073325.1 Terriglobia bacterium
AAAATGCTGCCGAAGCTCGCCGAGATGGGCGCGTTCTTCCCGAAAATCGTTTCCGACGGCCCGTGTAAGGAAGTCATCAGGCGCGACAACTTTTCGCTGGAGGAATTTCCCGTGCTCCAGTGCTGGCCCGAGGACGGCGGACGCTACATCACGCTCCCGATGGTGTTTTCGAAAAATCCGGACACCGGCAAGCGCAACTGCGGATGCTATCGCATGCAGGTCTACGACGCGCGCACCACGGGCATGCACTGGCAGACGCACAAACAGGGCGCCGAGCATTTTCGACGCGCGCGCGGAAAGCGCATGGAGGTCGCGGTCGCCATCGGAGCCGACCCAGCGACGATGTACTCGGCGATTCTTCCGCTGCCGCCCGATCTCGACGAAATGATGATCTCCGGTTTCATGCGCACCAAGCCGGTCGAGATGGTGAAGTGCGAAACGGTCGATATCGAAGTTCCGGCGCACGCGGAGATCGTGCTCGAAGGCTACGTCGAAATCGGCGAACTGCGCCGCGAAGGCCCGTTCGGCGACCACACCGGATTCTATTCGCTCGAAGACGATTACCCGGTGTTTCACGTTCAGTGCGTCACGCATCGAAAAAATCCGATCTACGCGACGACGATTGTCGGTCCGCCTCCCATGGAGGATTTTTATATGGGCAAGGCGATCGAGCGCATTTTTCTGCCGCTGATGCGCCTGCAGCTTCCCGAAGTCCGCGACATCTGCATGCCGGCCGAGGGAATTTTTCACAACATGATTTTCGTCGCGATCCGCAAATCGTACCCCGGCCACGCGCGTAAAGTGATGCACGCGATCTGGGGTCTGGGCCAGGCGATGTTTTCGAAATGCATCGTCGTGGTGGATGAAGACGTCGACGTGCAAAACGTCAGCGAAGTGGCATGGAAGGCGCTGAACAACATCGACCCGGAACGCGATATTCAATTCGTCATGGGCCCGGTCGATTCGCTCGATCATGCCAGCCGTCTGCCGAATTACGGATCGAAGATGGGTGTCGATGCGACGAAGAAATGGCCCGGAGAAGGATTTATGCGTCCATGGCCGGGTGTGATCAGGATGTCGGAGGACGTGCGGGCTCGGGTGGATCAGTTGTGGAAGAAAGCGGGTTTGTAGGCGCTATTCGCAGCCGCAACCAAAGTGGATCGGGCTCGGCGGAAGGCCTGCGAAGAGCCGCCATGCTTCCTGGCGCGCGAACAACGATTCAGGCGCGTCCGGCTTCGCGGCGAGGAATCGTCTGAATTGCTCGATCGCGGCGGACCGCTCCTGGCGCGCCGCGGCAGAGGTGAGCGGCGTGGTCTGGCCGGGATCGTCGCCAATGGGTCCGGCCAGCTTGATCGCGTGCGCGCGGGCGACGGCGAACTCGATCCACGGCACCCATTCGGATGCGGGGAACTCACGCAGGAACTG
The DNA here is from genome assembly GCA_020073325.1 of Terriglobia bacterium. Taxonomy (GTDB): domain Bacteria; phylum Acidobacteriota; class Terriglobia; order Bryobacterales; family Bryobacteraceae; genus Palsa-187. The sequence continues at coordinate 1,426 of JAIQFJ010000046.1, forward strand.
CTCGCCTCTTTCGATGGCCCGATCGGGCCAGCCGTCGCGGCCCTTGAGCAAACACGGATTCGCGAGGTTCAAGATGACGGCCAGCTCCGCTTCCGCGTCGTCGAGAAAGTTGTGAGCGTAGACCGGCCCGTCCTGCGGGCAGATGGGACGAAACTTTGCTCCCAGACTCCTGAGGCGATCCGACGGGGGCGCGCAGGAAACGTAGGCGTCGGCGACGATCAGTGCCGCCGCGCGATCGTGCGCTCCGTCGAGCCATTGCTTCAACCGGCCCGCAGTCGCGCCGACGGATTCGACGGGAGCCTGTCTTGTCTCGCACTGCGTTCGTGCGAGCATTTCCGCTGTGAGGCTCGGATCCTCCGAGGCCATGCGAGCCGCGGCCCGAACGGCTTCATTTTTTACGGCGGGGCTTAGCAGGCCGAAATACGATTCAGCGTCGTGCGGAAAATTGCGGCGGGCATACAGGATCACGTGCGACGCGTCCTGCGCCAACCAAATATCAATCGCTCCGCGGCGCCAGCTTTTGATGTTTTTCCAAAGTTTCCATCCGCGGATGTCGGGCTCGGCAGAGGTCCCGTTGGGCGCTCCCCAGACGGCGGTGAGCTCGGCGATCAGAACATCGATCGGGCCCAGCGCGGTCTGGATCCAGATCGCGTGCATCCTGCACAGCCGCGTGAGCTTTGGGTCTTGTTTTTCGGGCAGGGTAGTGATGGCGGGAACGAAGAACAAGGCGACGCGCTGGCCATCCATCGAAGCGGCGCAATATTGATTCGCACGGCGATAGTCGACCTCGTAGGGATGATCGGTTTTGTAGTCCGCAAGCTCGACTTTTTCTTTGGGCCAGGAACCGAGGGCCGGCTGCGACGCGAGCGCGGCAATGTCGTTGACGGCCTTATGGGCCAAAGATTCCTGGGCGAATCCGGAAACCCCCAAAAGCAGGAAAGCGGAGCATCCGGCAACGAAGTCCACGTCCAATGTTAAAATAAAGCATCGCGGCGGCTGTAGCTCAGCTGGTAGTAGCGCCAGATTGTGGTTCTGGATGTCGAGGGTTCGAATCCCTCCAGCCGCCCCATCCGATACAATCCTGTTCATGTGCTCCTGGACCAGGATCGTCCCGATAATTCTTCTCGCCTCGACTTCGTTTGCCCAGCAGCGGCAGCCAATCGGCCTCCCGCACGTTGCCCTGGGAGCCGGACCTTTCACCTTCGACACCGCCGAGGAACATAAGATCCGGGTCACCGTGGTCGCGCGAGGCATTCCGCATCCCTGGAGCCTTGCCTTTCTCCCCAATGGCGACATGCTGGTCACCGAACGCGGCGGGCGCCTGCGGATCGTTCGCGACGGCGTGCTCGATGCGAAAGCCATCGGCGGTCTGCCCAAGGTCCATGCAGTGCGCAATGCCGGCCTGTTCGACGTCGCGCTGCATCCCAAGTTCGCCGAAAACAAGCTGATCTATTTCACCTACACGAAGCCCGGCGAGAACGGACAATCGGCGATCGCCCTGGGACGCGGACGCCTGGAAGGTGCCGATCTCGCCGACGTGAAGGAGCTCTTTGTTGGCGAGTGGACCACACTGCTGGGCGGATCGCGCATCGCCTTCGCGCGCGACGGCACCATCTACATGACCACCGGAGCCACCAGCACCAACGCCGCCCAGGATCCGAACAGCGATTACGGCAAGGTCCTGCGCCTTCGCGACGACGGGACGATTCCACCCGACAATCCGTTCGTCGGCAAACCGGGCCATAAGCCTGAAATTTTTTCGATGGGCCATCGCGACCAGTTGGGCCTCACGATTCATCCCGAAACCGGCGCCGTTTTTTCGAACGAGAACGGTCCTAACGGCGGCGATGAACTCAACCTGATCCTGCCCGGCAGGAATTACGGCTGGCCGCTGGTGAGCTATGGCCGGGGCTATGACGGCGCGCCGATCGCTCATTCTCTCGCCGCCGAGAAGACCGAGGAACCCGTTGTCATCTGGATTCCCTCGATCGCGCCTTCCGGCATGACGTTCTACACCGGCGATCGATTCCCGGCGTGGAAAGGAAACGTCTTCATCGGCGGGATGCGCCGCGGCGAGGTCCCGGGAACCGGCCGGCTGGAGCGCGTGGTCTTCAACGGCAAAATGGAAGAACTGCGCCGCGAATCGCTGCTGACCGAGCTTGGCCAGCGCATCCGCGACGTCCGCCAGGGGCCCGACGGCCTGCTCTACGTGCTGACCGAAGAAGAAGACGGCGCCCTGCTGCGCATCGAGCCCGCGCGCTGACTATCGCGGGTTCATCGCCGCGACCTTGATCGTCTTGTTTTCCATTTCCCCGCTTACGGTCACCCACATAAGCGACTTCGGACGTGCCTTGCCGACGATCCCGGCCGCCCGTGCGTTGCCGCCCGGGTCGAGGGCGAAACTTTGACCGTCGTGATCCACCAGCCGGAAGGATTTCGTCTTCGGACCAGGGTGGCAATAGCGGATCTGCCAGTCCCGGTCCTGATCGACGCTGGTTAGTGTGTCGCGGGGACCGACGTTTCGCTGTAGTCTCGCATAGCAATCTGCATCCACCAGCACGCCGGACCAGGTTTCGCCGAATGCGATTCCGGAGAAAATCACGGCGATCAAAAACGGCCGGGACGTGGGCATATTCATGTGACGATCGGCGTCGAAGCCGCGTTTCGGGGACGAAAAACGTCGCCGGGCGTTATCACTTTTGACTCCGGACTGCGCATGTGGAGCGAAGGACATTCCGATATGATCAATTTTCGAGTCGTCTTCGCCTCCGCCCTGCTGGCCGGCGCGCACGTTTGGGCCGGAGCAGTCATCGATTTGCGCGACAATCTGACCTGTTGCGGAGTTGGGACATTTCCCGGCTTCCCCACCTGGGGAGAGACGTTCACCGCCCCCAACGGCACCAGTTTCCTGACCGAATTCGGCATTCTGGCCTATATCAACAATCCGAACGTGAATGGGACCCAGCAGTTTTATGCCTATGTCATGGCCTGGGACGGAACCGAGGCCACCGGTTCGGTTTTGTACAAGAGCGCTCTCACCACCATGGTTGAGACCGACACGATGACCGAATACGACTACTTCACGAACGTGGCCGTCACTCCCGGGTCGCAGTACGTGGCGTTCGTCAGCGCCGACGAGTTGTCGCCGAACAACAATGACCGGACCACCGATTTCGCATTTCACGATCCGCCGGTTTACAACGGCGGGACCCTGGTAATCCAGAAAGCCGGGCCTTTTTCAAATGTCCTTCAGCCTAATTGGACGGTCGGCACCGACAATGAAAATATGGGGTTTCTCGCCGAATTCGACGGAGGGACGCCCGAACCCTCGACGTTCGTCCTGCTGGGCACCGGCTTGGCGGGGGCAGCCTGGATGCGGCGCCGCCGCACTTACTCCAAACGGTAGTTCGGAGCTTCTTTGGTAATGATCACGTCATGCACGTGGCTCTCGCGCTGACCGGCGAGCGTCACGCGCACGAACTTCGAGTTCTCCTGCAGATCGCGAATCGTGCCTGCGCCGCAGTAGCCCATGCCCGCGCGCAGTCCGCCGACCAGCTGGTACACCATGTCGCTCAGCAGGCCCTTGTACGGCACGCGTCCTTCGATTCCTTCGGGAACCAGCTTGCCGGTTTCGGCCTGTGGATACCGGTCCGACCCCGCGGCCATCGCGCCCAGCGATCCCATGCCGCGATAGCTCTTGAACGTGCGGCCCTGATACAGAATCGTCTCGCCCGGACTTTCTTCCGTCCCCGCGAACAGGCTGCCGATCATCACGCTATCCGCGCCTGCCGCGATCGCCTTGGTCACGTCGCCCGAATACTTGATGCCGCCATCGGCGATCAGCGGTACGCCCGACCCGCGCGTCGCCTTGGAACATTCCGCGATGGCGGTGACCTGCGGCACGCCCGCGCCGCTGACCACGCGCGTGGTGCAGATCGACCCCGGCCCGATCCCGACCTTGATTCCGTCGACACCGAGCGAAATCAGGTCGCGCGCCGCTTCGTACGTCGCGACGTTGCCGGCCAGCAACTGCACCTCCGGCATCGCTTTCTTCACGGCCTTGATCGCATCCAGCACGCCGCGCGAATGCCCGTGCGCCGAATCGACGGCCAGGATGTCCACTTTTTTCTTCAACAGCTCCTGCGCGCGCTCCAGAAAATCGCCGCCCGAGCCGATCGCCGCGCCGACGCGCAGGCGTCCCTGCTCGTCCTTCGCCGCGTTGGGATATTTCAATTTCTTCTGGATGTCCTTGACCGTGATCAGACCCTTGAGGTTGTACTGATCGTCGACGACGAGAAGTTTCTCGACGCGATGCTGATGCAGGATCGCCTCGGCTTCCTCGAGCGTCGTCCCCACCGCCACCGTGATGAGATTCTCTTTTGTCATCACCTTTTCGATGGGCAGATCGAAGCGCGTTTCAAAGCGCAGGTCGCGATTCGTCAGAATGCCGACCAGCTTGCCCCGTTTCGTCACCGGAACGCCGGAAATCCGGTAGCGCTTCATCACGTCGAGCGCGTCGGAAATTTTCTGCTCGGGCTCGACCGTGACGGGATCGACAATCATGCCGCTCTCCGAACGCTTTACGCGATCGACTTCTTCCGCCTGCCGGTCGATCGACATATTGCGGTGCACGATCCCCATGCCGCCCTGCTGCGCGAGCGCGATCGCCAGATGCGACTCGGTCACCGTATCCATGGCGGCGCTGACGATGGGAATGTTGATCGCGATGCGGCGCGTCAGGCAGGTTCGAGTATCGGTCTGGGCCGGAACAACGTCGCTGCGCGCCGGCAGCAGCAGAACGTCGTCAAAAGTAAGTCCCTCTGGGATGGTGTCTGGAACCATTCTTTATTTTACACGGAGCATCAACGCCCCCCGCGATCGCTCGCGGGGCTTGCGCGTCGCAAAGCGCCGCCAGTCATGGCGGGGGCTCTATGTGCTTTGCTAAACTAGAAGTTCCCTTTTATATGATTGCAGCAACACAATTGCGCCCCGGCATGGTGATCAAGTTCAACAACGAGTTGTACTCGGTCTTCAAGATGGAGCATCGCACGCCGGGCAACCTGCGCGGCTTCGTGCAGGCTAAAATGCGCAACTTCAAAACCGGCACGATGATCGAACACCGGTTCAGTTCGGAAGATAAAGTCGAACGCGCCTCGCTCGATGAGCAGGAGATGGAATATCTCTACGACGACGGCGAATACTTCTATTTCATGAACACCGAAAGCTACGAGCAGATGCACCTGATGAAGGATCTGCTGGGCGACGCGGTGAATTTCCTGATCCCGAACCTGAAAGTCGCGGTCGAGTTCTACGAAGGCAAGCCCATCAGCGTCGAGCTCCCGCCGTCGGTGGATCTCACCGTGGTCGAAACGGAACCGGGCCTGAAGGGCGCGACCGTTTCGAACGTCACGAAACCGGCGAAGACGGAAACCGGACTGGTCGTGCAGGTTCCGCCGTTCATCAACGAAGGCGAAAAAATCCGCGTGTCGACCTCGGAATCCACGTACCTGGAACGCGCGTAGCGGCAGGCAGCGCTTTACACGCGCGCCAGTAACGCTGGTTTTCTCAACGGCACACGAATCGTAAACTCCGCCCCGCGCCCGTCGATCCGGTTCGACGCCCGCACGCTGCCGTCTTCCTGCTTCACGATCGTCTCGACGATGTGCAGCCCCAGCCCCGACCCGCGCGTCGATACGTGCGGTTTGAAAATGTCCGCGAGAATCTCGGGCGCGATCCCCGGGCCTTCGTCGCGCACCATAATCGCCGCGTCGTCTTCCATCCGGCGCGCGCTCACGTAAATTGTTCCGCCCTCGGGCATCACGCGCACCGCGTTCGAAAAAAGATTGATCAGCACGCGCTCCCACGCCCAGTTGCGCCGCAACTCGATCCCGGGGTCCACCTTGCAGTCGAACAGAATTTTTCCGGTTCGTCCTGCGATCAGGGAATCCTCGACGAACGAAATCGCGTTGTTCAAGATGCTCTCAAACCCGGCCGAGCCTTCGTCGGCGGAAAGAATCGTGGTGGTCAGGTTTTTCCCGCGTTCGACACTGCGCAAAATCGCCGCCGATAGCGAGCCCCAGCGCGGATCGGTCGAAAGCAGATCGGCCGCCTCCACCAGCGTCTGAAAAACATTATTGAGATCGTGGACCAGGCAGGGCAGCGTGAGATCCTGAGTTTCTCGCATAAATTTTCAGCGCGCGATTTCCCGCAGTGTACTAAAAAATTCCGGAAAAGAAACCCCCGCCACATCGGCGCCGTGAATCGTGCACGGACCGTCGGCCGCCAGCGCAGCGATCGAAAACGCCATGGCGATCCGATGATCGCCCTCCGGCTCGATCTCGGCCGCGTGAAACTTCTGGTTGCCGGGGACATGAAAGCCGTCATGCGACGTTTCGATTTTCACGCCCATACGCTCGAAATTCGACGCGATGGTCGCGATCCGGTCGGTTTCCTTGACGCGCAGCTCGGCCGCGTCGCGCACCGTCAGCCCGCCTTCGCTGCCCGCGCCCAAAACGGCCAGCGCGGGAATCTCGTCGATCAGGCCCGCCGTCAGCGCGCCCGAAATCTCGCCACCCTGAATTTTCGATGCGCGAATTCGCAAATCGCCGATCACCTCTCCCCCGCTCTGTTGCAAGTCGAGTACCTTGATCGACGCTCCCATCGAAACCAGAAAATCGAGCAGCGCCGACCGTGTCGGATTCAGTCCCACATTGTGGATCACCAGGTTCGCTTCGGGCATCAGCAGGGCCGCCACCATGAAGAACGCCGCCGAGCTGAGATCGCCCGGAACGTAGAGTTCGCGTCCAGTCAGCTTTGCGCCTTCGCGCAGCGTAATCACCCGGCGCTCGACTTCGATATCGGCGCCGAATTCCGCCAGCGCGATTTCCGTATGGTCGCGCGTGCGGACCGGCTCGCGGACGATCGTGTCGCCTTTGGCGAAAAGTCCGGCCAGCAGCACGCAGCTCTTCACCTGCGCGCTGGCGACCGGAAGCGTGTAATCGATCCCGTGCAATTCGCGGCCGTGAATCGTAAGCGGCGGAAATTTTTCATCGCGCGCCTCGATCGACGCGCCCATTTCCGTCAGCGGCTGGATGATCCGCTGCATCGGCCGGCGCGACAGCGATTCGTCTCCGCCGATGCGCGACGTGAACCGCTGCGCGGCGAGAATCCCCGAAAGCATGCGAATCGTCGATCCCGAATTCCCCGCGTCGAGCTGTGCAGCGGGCTCCCGCAGCGCGCCGCCGTGGATGACGGCCTTTCCATCCTTGCGTTCCACCGTCGCGCCCAGCGCCGCCATGCACCCCAGCGTCGACTGGCAATCCGCGCCCGTCGAGTAATTGCTGATCGTCGTCGTCCCCTCAGCGATTGCACCTAGCATCCCGTAGCGATGGGAAATAGACTTGTCGCCGGGAGGGGTAACCACCCCATCGATCGCCCGCGCGGGCGAAATGATTTCTTGCATGGAACTTTTAGTGTAAAGCAGCGCAGGGCCTCCGGACGCAGCGTTTTTTCACGCAGCCGGGCTCCGCATTTCATTCCAATGAAAGCGCCAGAGATGGAATCGCGCTTGCCAAAACAATTGCGTGGATTTTATGAACAAATCTCTTCTGATTGCGATTATCGCAACCGCTCCCCTCGTATGCGCCCAAATGGGCCGCGGGGGTATGGGATCGAGCGGCTCCAACTCCCAGAGCGGATCCTACATGCAGATGTTTTCGAACGGCGGCGGAATGGTCGGCGCCGGAATGGGCTTCGGCATGGCCGGCGATTTCACCGTCGCGCCCGACGGGACCATGTATATCGTCCGCGTCACCGGAACCCCGGCACAAAGCAGTTCTACCGGCTCGTGGCAATATGAGCTGCTCGCGATCAGCCCGGTCAATGGCGGCACGCTGTGGAAACTCCAGCTTCCCGGGGGACGAATCTCGCAACCAGTTCTCTCAACCACCAGCGACGGACTCATCTTCATTACAGTCGACGATTTCTTCAGTATGGGCATCGGGCGCATGGCCTGGACGCAGCCCGACGCGAACTCCGCCAAGCTGCTGATGATCACGCATACGGCCAGCAGCGCGTCGATCGCCTCCACCATCACGCCCGGAGCCGGCGCGTTGAGCGAGCCCTCGATCGTCGCCGATCCCGCGGGCGGATATCTGATCGCCGTGATCGGCTATGACCTGCCGGCGGCCGCGCAATTTTCGACGACGCCGCCCACCAAGACGCTGTATGCATACAAGCCCAATGGGTCGCTGAAATTCTCCGTGAAGCTGCCGGCCAACTAAACTCTATTGCGCCGGGTCGCCTTGATATAGTGAGGAACCATGATGACCCGACGCGATGTGTTTCTCTCAGGAGCCGCTCTCGCCTGCGCCGCACAATCCGGTCGCGCGGCGGCTCCCAGGAACATCTGCATCTCGAGCGCGAACGGACTCCGCGCCACGCAGCGTGCCATGGATCTGCTCAAACAGGGTGCCGACACGCTGGATGCCGTGATCGCCGGAGTGAACATCCAGGAACTCGATCCGGAAGATACCTCGGTCGGCTACGGCGGCCTCCCGAACGAGGAAGGCTACGCCGAACTCGACGCCAGCGTGATGCACGGGCCCACACGCCGCTGTGGATCGGTCGCCGCGGTGCGCTCCTGCCGCACGCCGTCGAAACTCGCCAAACTCGTGATGGAGCAGACCGATCACATCATGCTGGTCGGTCCCAATGCCGACAGGTTCGCGGTCGAAATGGGTTTTCCGGCCGAATCGCTCGAGACCGAAAAATCGCGCCTGGCGTGGCTTGTTTGGAAACAATCGATGCGCGACAAAGCCGGTCACAGCAATTGGGGTCCGGGGCTCGATTCGGGTCCGCCGGCGAAACCGCTTGCCGGGTTGAAAAAAATCTTTCCCCATGCCGACGACGACCTGCTCGCCTGGGCGTATCAGAAAGCGCTGCATCCGCCGACCGGCACCATCAACTGTCTGGCGTTGAACACCAAAGGCGAAATGTCCGGCACCACGACCACTAGCGGCATGGCCTGGAAAATCCCCGGCCGCGTTGGCGATTCGCCCATTATCGGAGCCGGTGTGTATGTCGATCAGGACGTCGGCGCCGCCGGATCGACGGGTCGTGGTGAAGAAAATATCCGCATCGCCGGCGCGCACACGGTGGTCGAAAATATGCGGCACGGGATGTCGCCGAAAGACGCCGGCCTCGACGCGTTGAAGCGCATCGCGCGAAATTTCAAAAACGATAAGGACTGGCTGAAGGCTGTCGACATCCAGTTCTACGCCCTGCGCAACGACGGCGAATACGCCGCAGTGACCCTGTGGAAAGGCAACGCCCGATTCGCCGTCAACGACGGCGGGCAGAGTCGCCACGAGCCGTGCGCGTGGTTGCTGGACTAATTCGCCCGATCCGCCGATAGACGAGTGTGAGTTGGTGGTTCGTTCTTTTCCTCGCTCAAGATGCCCGATCCCAGGCAGAGCGTGTCCGCGCGGCCATGGAAGCCTCGCTGGCTCAACAACGTGCGTCGGTACAGAAGCAGGCGCAATCGATCGGTACCACGCTGCCCTGGTCCGCCCCGATCGCCGCGCCTCCGTGCGATCCGATTCCGCAGCCGGAATTGGACAAAATGATCGACGAAGTCTCGCAAAAACAGGGAATTGAAAAGAACCTGGTCCGCGAAGTCGCGCGCCAGGAATCCGGATTCCGACCCTGCGCCGTTTCTTCGAAAGGCGCCGAGGGACTCATGCAGCTCATGCCGGCGACGCAGGTGCAGCTTCAGGTGGCCGATCCGTTCGATCCGAAACAAAGCCTCGAAGCAGGCAGCAAGCTGTTGAAAACATTGCTCGATCGCTATCACGGCGACCTTTCGCTCGCCCTCAGCGCCTACAATGCCGGACCCGGGACCGTCGACAAAGCCGGCGCCGTTCCCGACATTCCCGAGACGAAGGCGTACGTTCTAAGTATTCTCACCCGGTTTCTTCGGTAAACTTTCTTAAACTTCTGTCGATATGAGGCATAGACCTTGTGTCGGCACTCAGTAAAAAGTCGAAGGACGTCATTGTCCTGCGCCCGGATATGCACCTTCCGCGCTGGGAAAGCGTGCTGGAGGACGCGGCCCAGGCTCCGACGATCCTCATTGTCGATGCGCTCGACCTGAATCGCCGCCTGTTGAAGGCGATGCTCAAGACCGGCAGTTACCGGATCCTCGAGGCCAAACGGCCCTCGGCTGCGTTTGTGATTCTCGAACGTGAAAAGGTCGATCTGGTGGTGGTCGATCTGATGATGCCTGAAATGAGCGGGCACGATTTCTGCCGCCTGCTCAAGAACGACCGCAAGACGCAGCTCATTCCGATCCTGATGATCACCAGCGTCCAGGGTGTGGAGAATGAAGTCGCGGGGATCGAATCGGGCGCCGACGAATTCTTGATGAAGCCGCTGATGCCGACGCTGGTCCGCACGCGCATCCGCTCCATGCTGCGTAACAAAGCGCTGATCGATTCGCTGGAAGAGGCCGAGACGATTCTGTTCGCGCTGGCGCAGTCGGTGGAGCATCGCGATCGCTACACCGGCCTGCATTGCGAACGCCTGGCCAGCTACAGCATCTCGCTGGGACAGGCCCTGGGATTGCCCCGGCAGGATCAACTCGCGCTCTATCGGGGCGGATATCTGCATGACATCGGAAAGATCAGCATCCCGGATGCGATTCTTTTCAAGCGCGGCCTGCTGACCGACGAAGAATGGCAGACCATGCGTCTGCACACGATTCGCGGCGAAGAAATCTGCCGGCCTATGAAAAGCCTGGCTCCGGTGATGCCGATCATCCGCAGCCATCATGAGCGCTGGGACGGAAGCGGCTACCCGGATGGCCTGGCGGGCGAGGAAATTCCGCTGCTGGCCCGCATCCTGCAGGTGGCCGACATTTACGACGCGCTGACCACCGCCCGGCCGTATAAACCGGCGTTTTCGCATCAGCACGCGATCGAGATCATGAATGAGGAAGCGCGCCGCGGCTGGCGCGATCCTGAATTGGTCCCGCTGTTCGCTGAAATTACGCAACAGGCCGCTTCACCCGAATCCGCGGGCGGCGTTTCCATGCAGCAATCGCTCGAAAACATGCGCCGCGAGCTCTCGAAGTAACTCTGTACCCCGGCGCTCCGGCCAGGCGTCTTATGATGGAATGCTGAGGCTCGTCTCCACGCTGATCCTGACCGGTCTGTTCGGTTGCGCGCAGGAATCGGCAACGGAATAACCCGCGACCGTACCCAAGGACGACAAACACATCCTGGGTGTCGTTCCCAATTACGCCACTGTGAACGATCCGTCCCAGCAGTTTCAGGCGATTCCGGCCGGGGAAAAATACAAGCTCGCCGCGCAGGACGCGTTCGATCCGTTTTCCTGGGCGATCACGGGGATTTATGCCGGCGTCGCGCAGTGGGGGGACAATTATGCGGGCTATGGACAAGGCGCGCAGGGTTACGCCAAACGTTACGGCGCGGCCTTCGCGGACGGCGCGATCGGCAGTTTCATGACGGAGGCGGTGTTTCCCACGCTTTTGCACCAGGACTCACGCTATTTCCGCATGGGCGAGGGCAGGGCGTGGAAACGCGTCGGCTACGCCGTGACCCGCGTCGTGGTCACGCATAGCGATCGCGGAAACTGGCAGTTCAATACTTCGGAGATCGCGGGCAATGCCGCAGCGGCGGGAATCGCGAATCTCTATTATCCGCGCGGCAGCCGGGGCCTGGACGAAACGTTAGAGAAGTTCGCGGTGAACGTCGTGAGCGATGCGGGTTTCAATGTCCTGAAAGAGTTCTGGCCGGATATGCGCAGAAAAATCCTGCATAAGGAGTAGAAGGTGAGCCTGCTGCCGGACGGCGTTACCGCCTCAAAGAAAGTTTTCAGGCCGCGGTATAATCCAAACGATAGCGAATGCCCGCCCGGTAAAACATGGAAGAACTGAAGAAGAAGCTTCAGGAAGAAATCGCCGCACTCGAAACCGAGCTTCGCATCGAGCTTCCTCGGGAAATCCTTAAAGCCCGCGCCCATGGCGATCTGAGCGAAAACGCCGAATATCACGCCGCCAAGGAACGCCAGGGTTACGTGAATGCGCGGCTCGGCCAGCTCCACGCGCGCCTTCGCGACCTTTCGATGATCGATATGTCGAAGATCCCGCACGACCGCGTCGGGCTGGGATCCACGGTCACGGTGCTCGACCTCGACAAGGACGAAAAGGTCAAGTACAAGCTGGTGACCAGCGAAGATGTGGATGTCGCCAAAGGCATGATCTCGACCAGTTCGCCGATCGGCCGCGGGCTGCTCGGCAAACAAGTCGGCGATTCGGTTAGAATCACGATTCCGGGTGGAACACGGGAGATGGAGATCATCGATCTCGTCACGATTCACCAGTCAGGAAGTTAATGACGTACACACGCGCGATCGGCATTGTTTTCGGCAAAGTGATTCACTGGATCGTGCGTGGTCTGGCTCTTTCGCGGATCCATCCCAATGTCCTGACCTTCATCGGCCTGCTGATCAACGTCGGCGCGGCCGCTCTGCTTGCCACGGGCCAGTTCCGCTGGGCGGGCGCGGTGATTATTGGCGCGGGATTGTTCGACATGGTGGACGGGCGAGTCGCGCGGGAAACGAATCGCGTGACACGCTTCGGCGGATTTTTCGATTCCGTCCTCGACCGCTATTCGGATCTGGGCCTGCTGATCGGATTGCTGGTCTGGTATGGATCCATCAATCGCTTCGGCTACGTAGTGCTGACGGCGATCTCGATGACGGCATCGGTAATGATCAGCTATACGCGCGCCCGCGCCGAGAACACGATTCCGCAATGCAAAGTCGGCTTCATGGAGCGCCCGGAACGTGTGGTTCTGCTGATCATCGGGGCGCTGTTCGACCGTATGGCTCCGGTGCTGTGGGTGATCGCGGTGATGGGCAACCTGACGGTGATCCATCGCATGGTCTTCACGTGGCAGGAAACCAAGCGCCTGGAAGAAGCCCAGTTGCGTCCGGCGGGCCGGACGGCGACGCGGGCGGAATAGATGCTGCGGCCGCCTCGCGGCAAACAACCGAGGCCGTGAGGCCGGGGTTCAAGCCCACTACGATGGTTCTGCAAGTCCTCACCAAATTGTAGTATCCTAGGGGTTCTGAGTTCCTCAGAAAGTCCACCCCTAGGGGATCCCTGTATGTACGCAGTCATCGAAACGGGCGGGAAACAGTATCGCGTAACGCCGGGCGAGTCGATCGAAATCGAAACGCTCAATGGCGAAGTCGGCGCCGAAGTCGAATTTGGCCGGGTGCTTGCCGTTGTGGACGGCGAATCGGTCAAAGCCGGCGCGGACGCGGAAAGCGCCCGGGTAAAGGGTACGATCGTTGCGCATGGGCGCGGCGACAAAACGCTGGTGTTCAAGTTCAAGCGCAAAAAGCAATATAAGCGCACCATCGGACACCGCCAGAATTTTACGCGCGTCACGGTCAGCGAGATCGTCGCTTAGCAGGTAGCAAAGTTAGGGAAGTAAGCCATGGCACATAAAAAAGGTTTAGGCAGTTCTAAAAACGGGCGCGATTCGAATGCGCAGCGGCTGGGCGTGAAAGCGTTCGGCGGCCAGTTGGTTCCCGGCGGCTCGATCATCGTGCGGCAGCGCGGCACGCGCATCAAGCCCGGCGAAAACGTCGGCCTGGGCAAGGACGACACACTGTTCGCGAAAATTGCCGGAGTCATCGAATTCCGCGATCGCGGGCGGATGGGCAAGTTCGTCAGCATCAAGCCGGCCGAGTAAAGGTTTACCCAAAAGGCGCAAAGTCTCCGGGCTCTGCGCCTTTTGTGTCTCTACATGTTCATCGATGAAGTCAAGATCCTGGTGAAAGCCGGCGACGGCGGCAACGGGTGTCTTGCGTTCCGGCGCGAGAAATACGTGCCGCGCGGCGGACCGAGCGGCGGCGACGGAGGCCGCGGCGGCGACGTCATCATGGTCGCCAGTCCGCACCACAACACGCTGCTGCATTTCCGCTTCAATCCGGAACACAAAGCCCAGCGCGGACGCCACGGCGAAGGATCGAACAAGACGGGCCGCGACGGCGAATCGATCGAGATTGCGACGCCGGTCGGGACCGTCGTTTATGACGCGGACACCGGCGAGCAGCTTCACGATTTCACGGTCGCCGGCGATAAGTTCATCGTCGCCCAGGGCGGCCGCGGAGGACGCGGAAACGCCCGCTTCGCCACCTCGACCCATCAGGCGCCCACGGAACACGAGCCCGGCAAGCCTGGCGATGAGCGGCGGCTGCGGCTTGAACTGAAACTGCTCGCCGACGTGGGCCTGGTCGGATTTCCCAATGCCGGGAAGTCGACCCTGATCTCGCGCATCTCCGCGGCGCGGCCGAAAATCGCGGATTATCCGTTCACCACACTCGAGCCGAACCTGGGCGTCGCCAGCGTCGACGACAAGACCTTCGTGGTCGCCGATATTCCCGGCTTGATCGAAGGCGCGCACACCGGCCACGGCCTCGGCATCCAGTTCCTGCGGCACATCGAGCGGACCGCGCTGCTGGCGCATCTGGTCGACGTGTCCGAGATGAGCGGGCGCGATCCGGTGCACGATTTCGACGTCGTCATGGAAGAACTGCGCAGTTTCTCTCCCACGCTGGTCGAAAAACCGATGATCGTGGTGGCGACGAAGATCGACGCGGCACAGGACCCCGAGCGCCTCGCCGCGCTGGAACGCCACGCCCAAAAATTGAACCTGCCTTTCTATCAAATTTCCAGCGTGACTGGAAGCGGGATCGACCCTTTGAAGCGCGCGATGGCTGCCGCGATGAAGTCGCCCGCGGCCGATTGATTGTGTTCCCCACACCGCAGTTCAACCATCCGGACGAATCGGGCGTCGCGAAATTCCGCTTGCACTGAAGTTATACTTCTAATTTGCTGAGTGGTCTCCTTAAGCCCCGTCGTCTTAGGGACGCTGTTGACCGAGCGGCAGGGAACCGCGGGCCGGCGGCGCGCCTCGAGGCAGCCAGGAGATAGATGGATCAGCGTAAGTTTCCGAACAGATGGTTGATCGCCGTCGCGGCCGTGATCATGCAGGTGTGCCTGGGATCGGTTTATGCCTGGAGCGTGTTCACCAAGCCGCTGATGGCGCTCAGCGCGGCCGATCCTTCGCCATGGTCGCTGACACGCGTTTCGGCGACGTTCACCCTGGCGATGGCCTGCCTCGGCATCGGCACGGTGATCGGCGGAGCATGGCAGGACCGTGTCGGCCCGCGCGTCGTTTCCACCGTCGCCGGGATTCTCTACGGTTCCGGATTCCTGATCGCCGCGCTGGCCACGTCGATGCACTCGCTGTACGGAATCTATACCGGCTACGGTTTGTTCTGCGGGCTCGGCATGGGCATGGGTTATATTTGTCCCGTCGCGACGATCACGAAATGGTTCCCCGACATGCGCGGCCTGATGACCGGAGCCGCCGTGATGGGATTCGGCGCGGGCGCGCTGGTGATGAGCCCGATCGCCGCGCGCATGATCATTGCCGTGGGTGTGCCGCAGACCTTCGTGACGTTCGGCATCGTTTACCTGATCCTGATCGTCGCCGCGGCGCAATTCTATGCGGATCCGCCGCCCGGCTGGCGGCCCGCGGGTTGGGAACCGCGCTCGGGTGTTTCGAAAGCGGCGTCGAAGGTGGATTACACCGTGAAGCAGGCGCTCGGCACGGGACGCTTCTGGCTGCTGTGGGTGATGATTTCGCTGAACACTTCGGCGGGAATCATGATCGTCAGCCAGGCTTCGCCGCTGGCGCAGCAGCAGATCAAGCTGACGGTGGTCGAAGCGTCCGCGATCGTCGGAGTCATTTCCGTGTTCAACGCGCTCGGCCGCGTATTCTGGGCCTGGGTCTCCGACTTCATCGGCCGCGCGCAGGTTTACTTTCTCCTGTTCGCGATCCAGATTTTTCTGTTCTTCACGCTTCCGAACCTGCACGAAGCCGCGATCTTCACCATCGTCGTGTGCGCCATCGCGCTCTGCTACGGCGGCGGATTCGGCGTAATGCCGTCGTTCACGGCGGACTTTTTCGGCTCGCGCTACATGGGCGGAATTTACGGCTGGATCCTGCTCGGATGGGGTTTCGCCGCGATTCCGTCGCCTCTGCTGATCGCCTATGTGCACGACCGCACGGGAACTTACGAGTACGCGATTTTCGTGATCGGCTTCGTCATGATGGTCGCGACCATCTTCCCGGTGCTCGCCTGGCGTGTCGTGAAGAAGATGAACGCCGAGGCCGCGCGAGTCGCTACACGCTAATCACATTTTGATTAGTACGGAATAAAGTCGGGATTCTCGTCCATCCCGTAAATCGGTTTGGTGTGCTCGCCGAGCCACATCGCAAAGCAACCCATGTCGCTCGAATAGGTGGTCTTGTAGATCTGCTTCTTCCACCCGCAGAGTTCAAGATGCGCCGGCAGACTTTGGCGAACTTCCTTTTCGTACGCCGCATACGCGCCCGCGCGGACGATGTAGCATTTGGTCGCTCCGCAGAACAGCATGCGGAATTCCAGCGGATGATCGAACAGGAAGCGATAAACCGCGGCGGTCACCTGCGGATAACGGAAATTAAAAAAATCGTCGACGCAGATGATTCCCCGCTCGCTCACCAGGTGCGCCGCCGTGTGCAGATCCTGCGTCGCCGAATAGCCGGTATGATCGCCGTCGACATGGATCCAGCGGCAGGAGCCCGGCGCATCGCGCAGTTTCGGATCCCGCAGCGCATCGGCGGAGCGAATTTTCAGAAAAATATTGTTCGACGAACGGATCCTGCGCACGGCAAGCTCGGCGCCTTCTTTCATATCGTGATCGATCAGATAAAGCTGATCTTCCGGCCGCGCATAGAGCGCATTCAGAACCGCTGTCTTGCCATGCCATACGCCGATTTCGAGCAGATCGCCGCGTACGTCCAGCTTTTCCTGCGTGGTGAAGAAAAAATCCCAGAGCGCGGCGGATTCGGGCTGGCAGTAGCCTTCGATCTCTGCAAATTCGGTCTCGTATCGCCGCAGCCGCTCCGGTTTCATGGACCGAATATAGCATCGAGCCGCAGCGCCGAACCGGTGTCATTATAAGAGCAAGATGTATCGACTGGTCCTCGCCGCGTTTCTGGCTGTTTTCGCTTCCGGCGCCAACTGGGTGGAATATCGGGTGGGGCCGTTCCACATCGTGAGCGACGCCGGCGATAAAGCCGCGCGCGAACGGCTCAATGAACTGGAACAGTTGCGGCACGTGCTCGGCGTGATGATCGGCAAGGATAGCCTCAGCGTCGGCGGACCCTCCACCAGCAAGCTCGATACCGTGTGGCCGATCCAGATTTTTCTGTTCGCCAATGCGAAAGAATACGGACCGCACGCGCTCAAGCAGCCGCTGATCGAGGGCGGATCGGCGCTGCTGGGCGCACGGTCGGCCGACGCGCCGCTGCCTCGCGACCTCTTGCGCCTGTTGACGCGGATGCTGATCGATCAGAACGCGGGCCGCATGCCGGACGCGATGGAGACCGCGCTCTGCGATCTTCTCTCGACCCTGAAAGCGACCGGGACCAAAGTGATGATCGGCGCCCCGCTGCCCGCGGGCGAACTGCCGCCGGATCGCCTGCGCGCGTGGGCGAAGTTGCAGATGCTGGCGACGAGTCCCGATTACACCGGGAAACTGCGCGTCTATCTGAACAACATGCAGGGCGTCGGCGATGAGACGCTCGCGGCGCGCAACGCCTTCGGATTGACGGTGGCCAAGCTCGACGAACTGGTGGATGCTTACGTCAAGGCCGGAAAATTCGAGGCGGCTCCGGTTTCGGGCGAGGCGATCAATCCGTCCAGAGATTTCGTCGAGAAGCCGGTCGACAAGGAGACGCTCGATGGGATGCTCGCCGAACTCTCGGGAGACGGGAAAACATTTCCGCCGGAGAGCCCGCGCGGTCTGCTGGCCAAGCACAATCGAGCCGCGCTGGAACTGGCCGCCAAGGCGAATCCGAAATGGGGCGAGCCGTATTTTCAGATGTCGACGCTCGAAGGCGACCCCAAGGCTGAGGTGGCGGATCTGAAGACTGCGGTGAAGCTCGAACCGCGGAATTGGGTTTACTGGCAGGAACTCGCGCAGGCGCAGACGGCGGCCGATCAGTTCGACGATGCCGACAAATCGTGGGCTGCGGCGCTCAAGGCTGCGCCGGATCAGACGGAGCGCGAGAAGATTCATCAGGCGCGTCTGCAGATCGATTCGAAGCGCGTCGCCTTCGAGAAGCGCACCGCCGACGAAAAAGCCGCCGAACTGGAGCGTCTGAAAAAAGAAGCCGCGGCCGAAGTGCATGCGGCGGAGGCGGCGATGAATCAGAAGCTCGGCGGCATGAAGCCGGGCGAAAAGCCGGAGGCATGGTGGGAAGAGCCGCCGGGAGAAAAAATCGCGGGATCGCTCGCGCGCGTCGATTGTCTACCAGGTGGTCCGATTCGCCTCACCGTCAACATCGATGGCGGCGGGACGATTCGTCTGCTGATTCGCGATCCGAATCATCTGGCGGTGAAGGGCACGGGCGAAGCGAAATTCGGCTGCGGCGTGCAGAAGCCGCTGCGCAAGATTCGCGTCATCTACAACGTGAAGGCCGACGCGAAGATGGATACGGTCGGCGACGTCGCGATGGTAGACTTTCCCTGATGCATTCGATGAGGTCTGTTGAACCCGCTCCTTGCCAGTCGCGGCTCTGTTTCAGCGCATACCCGACCACAGAGCCGCGAGTGGTAACGAGCGGGTGTCGATGACGCCGGCCAATCGTCTCCGCTGGGTCGCGATCATCATCGCGATGCTCTCTTCGACCCTCAATTACCTCGATCGCCAGTTGCTCGCCGCGTCGGCGCCCGCGCTCAAGATGGAGTTTCATCTCTCCAACACCGAGTACGGGAAGCTTCTCTCCGTCTTTTCGATCGTCTACGCCGTGACGGCTCCCTTCGCGGGAGCGTTCATCGATCGCGTCGGATTGAACGCCGGCGTGAGCATCGCGGTGCTGACCTGGTCGCTGGCCGGCGCGATGACCGGATGGACGCATAGTTTTCGCGAACTGCTGGCATCCCGAACTCTGCTCGGCGTCGCCGAAGCGGCTGGGATTCCGTGCTTCGGGAAAGCGAACGGCGTGTATCTCGAGCCGGGCGAACTCGCGTTGGGAAGCGCGTTCAATCAGGTCGGCGTGAGCCTCGGCCTGACGCTCGCGCCGATTACGATGGCGCTGATTGCTCCGCATTACGGCTGGCGCGCGGCATTCATTTTCTGTGGAGCCCTCGGCTTCATCTGGACGCCGATCTGGTGGCTGACGGCGAAAAAAATTCCGGCGCGTCCGGAGAAGTCGGCGCGCTCGACGGAGCGATTTTCCGACCTGCTGCGCGACCGCAGGCTGTGGGGACTGGTCGTGTCGACCATCTTCATCATGGCGCTCTACACCCTGTGGACCAACTGGACCACGATCTATTTCGTCGAACAGTGGCACCTGACGCAGGCCGAGGCGAATGCGCGGTTCGCGTGGATCCCGCAAGTCGCCGCGACCGTCGGCGGATTCTTGAGCGGATGGGTCGCGTTCCGCTGGATTCGCAAGGGAATGCCGGTTCGCGCGGCGCGCATGCGGATTTCGTGGATCTGCGCCGTGGCCGCGCTGGTCACGACGGCCGCGGTCCCGTATACGCCGAATGTGCCGCTGGCCGCGGTCGCCGTGACGCTGAGCGCGTTCTGGGGGATCTGCATTTCGACGAATCTTTACGCCATGCCGATCGACCTGTTCGGCCCGGCGCGCGCAGGCTTCGGCGTCGCGGCGCTGACGTTCGCCTACGGCGCGATGCAGGCGATGTTTTCTCCCGTGATCGGCAAGGTCGTGGATCGCGTCGGATTCAATACAGTCTGTTTAGGGATGTCCGCGATTCCACTCGTTGGAGTCGCCATCCTTTCCATCAGCACGAGAGAAAAAGGGGGACGGGCTTGAGCCCGCGCGAGGCTTTATCCTCGCAATGTCGAAGAGCGGTGCTGAAGCGCCGCGCAGAGTGAACCCGGCCCTCCAGATCCGGCCCGCAAGTCGCGACGATCTTCCCGCCATCGCGGCGATCCAGAGCGCTTCTCCACAGGCTTCTTCGTGGGAACCGCTCGATTACGATTGTTACGTCGCTGTCGAGGACGGCATCATTCGTGGCTTCCTCGTCACGCGCCGCACAGCGCCGGACGAAGCCGAGATCCTGAACCTTGCGGTAGACCCCTCTTTCCGCCGCCGGGGAATCGCTAAGAGACTGGCTCAAAACGCCCTTAGAACCAGTCCTGGACGCTGGTTCCTGGAGGTCCGCGAATCGAACCGCGCCGCGATTGCGCTGTATGAATCTTTAGGGTTTCGTCCTGTAGGAACACGACAAAATTATTACGAGCATCCCCCGGAAGCGGCTATTGTCATGAGTTTTTTTTCATGATATTGTCATGGTGCAGTCGGCCATCGGTGACCGGCTGCCATGAACAATGCCTACGACCCACCGAGCCCGAACAATCCCAACAATCAGACTCGGCGTGGATCTCACAAATCAAATAGGAGAGCGTTTGATGGAGACGAACACGCAAGATGAAATCAAAGCGCATCTGATGGCGACCAGCGAAGAATTTCGCGGCCTGGCAACGCAGCATGCCCAGTTGCATCAACAACTGGAAGCGCTCGAAGCCAAGCAACATCTGACCGACACGGAACAGATGGACGAAGTTCGCATCAAGAAACAGAAGCTGCGGCTCAAAGACCAGATGAATGAAATCCTGGCGCGATCGAGAGCCCAGCAAGTCGCCTAGCTGTCGGGTGCGCGAAGTCGAATTTTTTTGGAGCCGGGTCCCGAAAAGGGCCCGGCTTTAGTATTTTAGGAGCACATGAAATCGCTGACCCGCCGTGAGGCGATTGCCGCCACCGCCGCCGGCCTCCTTCGCGCGGCCGACCCGCCGCTTCCGAATATCGTCTTCATCCTGGCCGACGATCTGGGCTACGCGGATCTATCCTGCTACGGCCGCCGCGACTACACCACTCCGAATATCGATGCGATCGCGTCGCAGGGCTTGCGATTTACGCAGGCTTACGCGAACTCGTCGGTCTGTTCGGCGACGCGCACGGCGATCATCACGGGTCGTTATCAATACCGTCTGCCGATCGGACTGGAGGAGCCCTTGGCGAGTCCGGCGCGGCACGTCGGCCTGCCGCCCGATCACCCGACCCTGCCGTCGCTGCTCAGGAAGGCGGGATATGAGACCACGCTGATCGGCAAATGGCATCTGGGATATCTGCCCGATTTCGGACCGCTGAAAAGCGGGTATGACCACTTCTGGGGATTTCGAGGCGGCGCGCTCGACTACTTCACGCATAAATCGGGCGCCGCCAACACCGACACTTCCGATCTGTGGGACGGGGACACGCCGATTCATCAGGCAGGTTACTTGACGAACCTGCTGGGGGACCGCGCGGTCGCCGTCATTCAGGAATCGAAGCGGCCGTACTTCATCAGTCTTCATTTCAACGCTCCGCACTGGCCGTGGGAAGGGCCTGAGGACGAAGCCGAGTCGCGGCGCGTAAAAGCGCTGATCGATTTCGACGGCGGGTCTCTGGCAGCCTACGCGAAGATGGTGCAGGCGATGGACGCGCAGGTGGGGCGCGTGATGAAGGCGATCGGCGACACGAATACGATCGTCGTCTTCACCAGCGACAACGGCGGCGAGCGATTTTCCGATACGTGGCCGTTCACTGGAAAGAAGGCGGATCTGCTCGAAGGCGGGCTGAGAATTCCCGCCATCCTGCGGTGGCCCGGGCATATTAAGCCGGGCACGACGGATCAGGTCGCGATTTCGATGGACTGGCTGCCGACGCTGCTCGCTGCGGCGGGCGGCGCGCCGGATCCGAAATATCCGTCCGACGGGATCAATCTGCTGCCGGTGCTCGATCGGAGTGTGCCGCGAAAATTGTTCTGGCGCTATCGCTTCAACGCGCAACGCGCGGTGCGGGACGGCGATCTGAAGTGGCTGAAAATTCTCGACAATACTTTCCTGTTCGACGTCGTCAAAGATCCGCTGGAGCGTGCGAATATGAAGGATCGGGAGCCGGAAGTTTATCGACGGCTGGTGGAGGAATACGAGAAGTGGAACGCCACGATGCTGCCCGAGGATCCCAAGGCGTTTTCGCACGCGCTGTATGGCGACCAGGTGGCGGATCACTACGGAAACAAGCACAAGCAGTAATGTTTTATATCGTTTATACTAGGGAGAAGAAAAAGGAAAACCCATGGACGAAAAAGAACGCAGCCGGGCCCTTGGCGCAACTCTAGGGCAAATCGAAAAGCAGTTCGGTAAAGGATCGATCATCCGGCTGGGCGCCCAGGCGGTGCAGGCGGTTCCGGCCATTTCGACCGGGTCGATTTCGGTGGACGCCGCGCTCGGCATAGGCGGATTCCCGCGCGGGCGTATTTCCGAAATTTTCGGGCCGGAATCGTCGGGCAAGACGACCATCGCGCTGCAAGTGGTGGCCGAGGCGCAGAAGGTCGGGGGCATGGCTGCTTATATCGACGTCGAGCACGCGCTCGATCCTGTCTATGCGAAAAAGCTTGGCGTGGATGTCGATAATCTGCTGGTCTCGCAGCCGGATTATGGCGAACAGGCGCTCGAGATCACCAATGCGCTGATCACTTCGGGATCGATCGACGTGCTGGTGGTCGATTCTGTGGCGGCGCTGGTCCCCAAGGCCGAACTTGACGGCGAAATGGGCGACAGCTTCATGGGCGTGCATGCGCGGCTGATGTCGCAGGCGATGCGCAAGCTGACGGGTATCGTGTCGAAGTCGAATACGTGCCTGATTTTCATCAACCAGATTCGCGAAAAGATCGGCGTGATGTTCGGGAATCCCGAAACCACCACCGGCGGCCGCGCGCTGAAATTTTACGCCAGCGTCCGCACGGACATTCGGCGCATCGCGGCCATCAAAGACGGCGAGACGGTGGTCGGCAATCGGACCAAGATCAAGATCGTCAAGAACAAGATGGCTCCGCCGTTCCGCGAAGCCGAGTTCGATATCGTTTACGGCGAGGGAATTTCGAAGGAAGGCGATCTGATCGATCTCGGAGTTGCGCAGAACCTGGTCGAAAAATCCGGCGCGTGGTACAGCT
>JAIQFJ010000047.1 GCA_020073325.1 Terriglobia bacterium
CTGTGAATTTCCCAATTGCGCGTAGTTCCAGTGGAACGGCGTTGGGGCGACCCACTGCGGCTTTCCCTTCCGGTCCGCGTATTCGACCACGATCCCCATGCCGTGCTCGCGGTCGTCATTGGCCGTGTCGCCCAGGATCCAAACGCCCGGGTGATTCATCTCGACAATCGCAGACACCCGTTCGGCTGTTCCCAGCCAAAGTCCCGGCACGGTCACTGGACTCGGAATCGGGTTGCCATCCATCGCAACCACCGTGAAGGTGTGTCCCGGCAATGCGAGGCTGCGGATTTCGGTCGCGCTTCCGTTCAGAACGTGAAAGAGCACGCGTTCGCCCTGCTTCACGCGAATCGGTTCACCGCTGCCCAGCATTTTTCCGTTGATGGTGAAGGACCCGTAGCCGACCTCGAATCCATGCGGCATGCCCTTGGCGAGCGACGCTTTCATGGCGCTCTCGCCGGGATCCTTCAGCTCGGCCACCGTGGCGGCGGGCGATAAAAAGTCCATCGCCATATCTCCTCCGCGGCTTAAGGTCGGTTCGAATTCCTTCAGCGTGAGGAAAACCTCACGATCATAGTTTCCCGGATTGTTCTTCGGCTCGATGTAAACGGGACCGACCAGGCCCGTGTACTGTCCCGAGTTCAGGTTTGCTCCGGCGCGGACGTGGGTGTGATAGAAACGATACCCCGACGGCTTGGGAACGAATCGGATTCGGCGGGTTCCACGGGCAGGAATAAACGGCGTTCCCTCTTCGGCGGCGCCATCGACATCGGTGGAAAGAAACTGCCCGTGCCAGTGCAGTTGCTCGGGCGTGTCCGTCTGGTTGTGAATGTCGATCGTGACCTGCCGGCCTTCCTTGAAACGCAGCAGCGGCCCGGGAAATTGACCGTTGTAGGTGGTGGTGGAGACGATGCGATTCGGCGCCAGCTCCACTGGTGTCACAGCGATGGTCAGCGTGTAGTCGGCAGGGCCGCCGGCGTCTTCCTTCGACGCGGACGTCGCAGGCTGCTTGCAGCCATTCGTCTGAGAAACCAGTGCAGCGCCCGTCAGTGCGCTCGCGGCATTGAGGAAGCTCCGGCGCGAGAGGCGAGAAGCTGACATGGGACCTCGCTTTCGGGGCCAGTATATCCCAGCCCCCGCTACATCGCGCCGATCTGCCGCAGCAGACCTGCAAAATCGAATTGCGACCAGTGTTCCGCAATTCTCCCGCCGGCGACCCGGTTGAATTCGATTCCCGTGAACTGCACGGCCCGGCCGGTGGACGGGATTCCGTTGAATGATCCGCGATGAGTGCCGGTCAGGGTCCAGCGGGAGACTACCGTATCGCCTTCAGCGATGCAGGCGTTCACCGTGATACACGCATCCGGAAACGCGTTGGTGAAATCGATCATGAACGCGGACCATGCCCCGGCATGGAGCGGCTCCGCAGCGCCGGAAAGGTATGCCTGAAAGTTCGAACCGCGCACGGCGGCTTCGGTTTCCCAGTCGCGTTCGTTGAAGGCCTGGATCCAGCGAAGGTTAAGGGTCTTGAGATCGCTCGGCAACATGACGGCCGGAGCCAGCGGGCTGCCGGATTCTTCGGGCTGTTCCGGAAGCGGGCCATGAAGATCGATCCTGTATTTCGCCGCCACCGCGGCCAGCCTGGCCATATCGGGCGGCGACGGGGGATTCGTGAGCGGCTCGGCAAGTTCGAGCACGAAATGTTCGAATCCGGCGGGCGCGCACATCAGCAGCATTCTCGCGGGAGCGTCGCCCACCACCTTGAAGCCGTGAGGAATTTCGCGCGGTCCGAACACATAGGCGCCCGGCCCGCCTCTCACCCATCTGCCGCCGCAGACAAAGGCAATCTCGCCCTCGAGGACATAGAACGCTTCGTCCTCAAGATGGTGCGTGTGGTAGGGCGACGCGAAACCGGGAGGCATCACCCAATGCTCCATCAGCCCGTAGGCTCCGTTGGTCGTTTCGCGCGTGGACCTCATGACGGTCGGTACGCCCAGAAAGTTGAAGGTCGATTCTTCCCGGGTGTTCAAGTAAGGCTGCAGCCCTGTTGCGGTCATTTGTATTCTCCTTTTGCCGGCTTGCAACCCGGACGTGTAACAAACCGGCGCTCCCGTTACACATAAAATGTGGATGGATGCAGATTGAAGCGAGCGACGCCGTGCTGGTGAGTCGAATCGGCTCGGGAAGCGATGCTGAAGCGGAAGCCGAGCTGGTTCGACGGATGGCCCCGCGGATCCGGCTTTACGGTCTGCGCCATCTGAGAAACGAGCACGCGGCCGAGGATCTGATGCAGCAGGTTCTGATCACCACTCTCGAATCGCTTCGTGCCGGCCGCTTGCGGGAAGTGGACAAGCTTGCCTCCTTCGTGCTGGGGACCTGCCGCATGACCGTGCTCGATTTGCGGCGCAACGCTCAGAGGAAAGAGCGCCTGCTGGAACAATTCGGGGCGGATCTTCTCGCGCCGGTTCCGCCGTCAATGCCGTGCCTCGACCGGCAACAGCTCGCCCGCTGCGTGCAGGCGTTGAAAGAACGCGAACGCGCGGTGGTCGTGATGACGTATTACGACGAGCAGACCGGCGCGGATGTCGCCGGGTTCCTGGGTGTTTCCGAAGCCAACGTGCGTGTGATCCGCCATCGCGCCATTCATCAACTGCGCCACTGCATGGGGGTTGCCGCATGAACTGCGCCACTCCGTTCGATATCGGCGTCCTCACCGACTACTGGTCTGCCGCGCTGATGCCGTCGGAAGAAGAAAAAGTCGAGGAGCATCTGCTGAGCTGCGATTTCTGCGGCGACCGTCTTCGTGAGGTGATCGCGCTGGCGGAAGCCGTCCGCTCCCTGGCTCGCGAAGGCTCGCTGTTGATGGTGGTGAGCGATGCATTCGTCAAACGGCTGGCGCAAGAGGGCTTGCATGTCCGTGAATACGCGCCTCCCCGCGGCGGCAGCATCGCCTGCACGGTCACCGCGGAAGACGATTTTCTGATCGGGCGGCTGGCGGCCGATTTGAGCGGCGCCAAACGCGTGGACCTTTCGCTCTGTAACGCCGTCGGCGCGGAGCAGATGAGGCTTGCCGATATTCCGTTTCGTGCGGGAGCGGGCAGTGTCGCTTTTCAGCAATCCATCACATACGCAAAAGCCGCGCCTTCGGAAACCCTGGTCGCGCGCCTGTTGACGATCGACGATGCGGGCGGCGAGCGCTTGCTCGGCGCATATACTTTCCAGCACACGCGGACGCTGCCGGGACCGGGCGCCCGGTAGTCATCGGGGACCATCGAACCGCGCGTTCCCCAAGACCCCTCGTGGTCGCTGCGCGTTGACGCGGACCTTAGCACCGAGCCGCGCGCGTCAGCAAGCGGGTTCCGGTCTGTTCAACAAAACCCCGCTCTCTCACGGTCGCGGCGCGGTGCTGACCTGGAAGGCGGCCTCGGCACGGAACCGCGCTGACGTTTTCTGTTCGATCACCGGCAATTTCGGCGACGCCTTACTTCTTCATGCTTTCTTCTTTTCGAGCGCCGCCGAGAATGTCGACGATCGAATAGTTGCCTTCATGACAGGCGTATTCATAGATCGAGCCTTGGGCGGCCGTGAACGGATATTCGATCGTCCAGCTCTTGGAGAACGTGGTGGAATCGTCGATCGTGGCACGATACAGCAGCGTGTTCGCGTCGACGCGCTTGAAGCGCTCGATCACGTGCAGATTCTTCGACGATCCGCGGAACGCGACCTGGTCGTTGAAATTGATCGTGTCGATCACCAAGGTGTCGCCTTCCCAGCGGCCCACCGAATCGCCCAGCCACTTCTTGATATTCGCGGGATCGTGCTGCGCGTTCATGCGGACGATGCGCGCGTCGTGAATCATTTCCACCAGAATCATCACCGCATCCGGCGTCTGTACGATCTGATAGTTGTTGTTGTACAGCACGGGAAGCATCGGCGGTCCGGAACTCGACCCGAAGCTCAGAAGGCAGCGCTCGGAAAGCGGACGGTCCTGGGCCGAATTGACGCCGCCGCGGCGCATGGATCTAAGTCTTTCGCGCGCTTCGGCAGTGAGTGCGGGAACGCGGCCGTCCGCGGGATCGATCACCAGCGAAGTGCGCTTCACTCCATCGACGCGCGCGAGCTGCGATCCGCGATCGATGAACAGCGCGTTGTATCCGCCCGTTTCGCCCGAACCGGCGCGGCGATGAAAATCGCTGTCCGATTTTCCGTCGCCCGCGGCGACTTCGTCCTGTTGCGCTTTTTCGAACGCAGCGGCGTCAGCCTCGCTCGCCGTCAGACTGCCTTTGAACACCGCGGGCCGCTCGAGCGGCGTCAGCGTCGCGTTGGTCCAGACGCCTTGCAGATCGGGATGACCGTCGGAGGTGCGCGGGATCTTTGCCGACGCGCCCGTATTTTGACCGGGCAGCGGCGCGATCAACGCCAAAGCAAACAGGGACGCTAACAAGAGTCGATGCGACATGGGTGCTCCTCGCTTCATCCGAGCATCTCACAACTTCGCCGCCGCGTCAGCCGAGCGCGCGGTCCAGGTGAACATAGCCGCCGTCGACGAACAGGTGCTGGCCGGTGATGTGGCCGGCTTTGGAAGAGAGAAGAAATACGGCCATCGCCGCGATCTCCCCCGGCGTCGTCATCCGTTTTTCGAGCGGGATCTTCGAAACAATTTCGGCGAGCTTCGATCCCGGACCCGGAAAGGTCTGGAGCCAATCGCGATACATCGGCGTCATCACTTCCGCGGGAACGATCGCGTTGACGCGGATGCCGTAAGGCAGCAGCTCGACGGCCCATTCGCGCGTCAGCGCCAGGATCGCTCCTTTGGCCGACGCGTATCCCGAAGTGCCGCCCTGGCCGGTCACCGCGGTTTTCGAGGCGATATTGAGGATCGCGCCGCGCGATCTCTTCAAAGCATCCAGCGCGAAATGCGCCATGTTGAAGTAGTGGAGCAGATTGCGTTCGAGCGAAGCGACATAATCCCGCGGACTGCCGTGCTCCAGACCCACACGATCGTTCACGCCGGCGTTGTTCACCAGCGCGTCGATCGATCCAAATCTTTCGAGCGTCTCTTCAACCGCGGCCCGGCAATTTTCTGGACGCAGCAGATCCGCGATCACCGCATGACATCCGGTTTCGCCGGCGAGCGCGCGGGCGGGCTCCTCACAGCGGTCGACCACGACGGCGATCGCACCTTCGGCTGCCGCGGCACGGACGATCGCCGCGCCGATCCCCTGCGCCCCGCCCGTGACGACGATGACCTTCTTACTCAATTCCAAGTTCATAGAAGTTCGATGCGTTGCCGCGGAAAATCCTGTCGTGACCGGACGCCGCGTAGTCCTCGATCAGCTTCACCGTTTGCGAATAGCTTCCCGCAAGCAGGCAGACCGGCCAATCCGATCCGAACATCAGGCGGTCCGCGCCGAAAGCTTCGAACACGACGTCCAGATACGGCGTGAAATCCGAGGCGCGCCAGCTATGCCAGTCCGCTTCGGTGATCAAGCCGCTGAGTTTGCAATAAACGTTTTCGCAGCGCGCGATCCGCCGCATCAGCGTAGTCCACGGCTCCCTCTCGCCGGCCTTGATCCGCGGCTTGGCCATGTGATCGATCACGAATCGCTGGCGCGGAAACCGCTCGACGAGTTCCGCCGCCGCGCGAAGCTGCTGGGGGTAGATCAAAATGTCGTAGGTGAATTCGAAGATTTCGAGCTGCGCGATGCCTCCCAGGAAATCTTCGCGGATCAGAAAATCGTCCGGCTCCGATTGCGCGATATGCCGGAATCCGCTCAGCTTTTCGAACTGTGAAAAATAGTCGAGCCGTTCGGCGACGTTTTCCGCGCACAGGTCCACCCAACCCACCACTCCCGCGATCTCCGGGTCCGATTCGGCCAGCCCGAGCAGGAAATGAGTTTCGTTTTCAGATGAATCCGCCTGCACCGCGACCGTCCAGCCGACGCCGGCCGCTGTTCGCTCCGCACGCAGATCTTCGGGCAGGAAATCGCGCTTCAGAACCTGCATCTCATCGGTGATCCAGCGGTCTCGGCGCGGATCGTAGCGCCAGAAATGCTGATGCGCGTCGATCTTCATTTCAGTTGGTCGCGAAAGAACGCGAGACTGGCTTCGGCGTCGTTTTCGAACCTGCCCGAGCCTTCGATCGAGAGGCCGCCCTGATAATCGATCTCTTTCAGGATGCTGAAAAAGCGGCCATATTCAGGGTCTTCAGCCGACTCTCTCGGCCAGCGGCGTCCCTGCGGATTTGCGAAGTGCAGATGCACGATCTGATTCCGCGCGTGCCGCACAATTTCGGGATCTTCTTTTTCGACGCGCAGGTGGTAATAGTCGATGATCATCTTGACGTGCGGATGATTCACTGCGTCCACCAGGCGCAGCGCCTCGGCGCCGGTGTTGATGATATTGCTTTCCTGTTTGCGTAGCGGCTCGATGCCGATGGTGATCTGCTTTGCGCGGGCGATTTCGCCGGCGCGGCGGAGGAACGTCTTGATTTGCTCCCAAGCTTCGTCGCGTGAAAAGCCGGGCGGCACTTCGCGCGAGCTGGCGCTTCCCCACACCGCGACACGCGCGCCGAGCTGGCGACAGCGGTCGAGCGCCGTATCGAGATACACCGAAACCGGATCGAGATTCACGCCTAGTCCGACGACCTTCAAAGTCCGGATCAGGCTGTTGAAGCTGCGGCAGCGCAGGCGCGACGCGAGCACGCGGTCGCGAAATTGCGCGAAGTCGGATTCGCTCATCGCCGCGATGGACGCCGCGCCGGGTTCGTAATAATCGAATCCCCATTGTTCGGCCTTCGAAAAATCCGCGGCGGACCCGCACACGCCGAACTCGACGCCGCGCGTTTTGCCCAACGCAGCGAGCGCACCTGCCGACAGCAGTAGGGACCGCCGCGTCACACGTGATCGGGAATGCGGAATCCGGCGCGATAGCCGCGATCGTCTTCGCGCAGCAGGCGGTTCGCCTCTTCGTCGCCGATCACGCGCTCGGTTTCGGGGTCGAAATTCAGCGTGCGCCCCAGGCGATACGAAACATTCGCCAGGTGAACCAGCGTGCACGAAATGTGGCCCTCTTCGATCGGCGCGTTCAGATTCGATTTCTTTCTGCTCTTCACGCAGTCGATGAAGTTCTGGAAATTCGTCTCCTTGCCCTCACCGTGCGGACCGGGCTCCTGCCGCTCGCCGAGCCACGATTTATACGTCGTGTATTCCTGAATCGCCAGATAGCCCTTGGGACCGTAGAACGTATTGCCGATCGTGTTGGGCTTGCCCGACACCGGTCCAAGATTCGAGGCCGCGGTCTTCGCGTCGACATTCAGGCCGGCCGGAGGAAGCTCGCTCTTGCCGAATTTCCCGATCTCCGCTTCGTTGTTCGAAATCCAGTGGCGGACTTCGAACTCCATCATCTTGCCGCCGGGAAACACGAAGGAGCAGTTCAGCACGTTGGGCGTTTCCTGATCGTCGTCGAACATGAATTTCCCGCCGATCGCCGAAACTTTGGTCGGGAATTTCACGCCGAGCCCCCAGCGCGCCGTGTCCACTTCGTGAATCCCCTGGTTGCCCAGGTCGCCGTTGCCGGTGTCCCAGAACCAGTGCCAGTTGTAGTGAAAACGATTGCGCGTGAAGCCGCGATCGGGCGCGGGGCCGAGCCACAGATCGTAGTGCACGCCGGCGGGGACCGGCTCCTTCGGCTTGCGGCCGATCGTGTCGCGCCATTTGAAACACAGGCCGCGCGACAGATACACGTCGCCGATCAGGCCGTTGCGCAGATGATCGATCGCCTCGCGCGCCCCGATGCTCGACCGGCTTTGCGTGCCGTGCTGCACGATCCGGTCGTATCGATTCACCGCGGCGACCAGTTGCTTGCCTTCCCACCAGCTATGCGAGCACGGCTTCTCGATATACGCATCCTTGCCCGCCTGCACGGCCCAGATGCCCATCAGAGAATGCCAGTGATTCGGAGCGGCGATGGTAACTGCGTCGATCGATTTATCTTCGAGCGCTTTGCGGATATCGACGTACGTCTTGGGACGCGGCATCCCGAGCTTTTCCATATCGCCCAGCCGCATCGCTGTGACATTTTCATCGATGTCGCAAACCGCCGCCACTTCGACATCCGGCATTTTGGCGAAGGTTTTCAGATGATCGTGCCCGCGCCCGCGCAGCCCGATCACGGCGACGCGCACCCGCTCGTTCGCGCCGAGAATGTTTCGCGATTGCAGCGCCACGCCCGCCGCGACGCCTGTCTTGATGAAATTCCGCCGGTCCATAGCGCCTCCTACAGCACCTTCAGCAAACCTTCGAGCGATTCCCGCGTGCTCTCGATCTTGTTTCCGTCCGGCCGCCGGTAATGCGTCTCCAGCGACATCGTGCCTTCGTATTTATCGCGATGCAGCGCCTCGAACTGTCCTTTGAAATCGATGATCCCGCCGCCCACCGGCGCCCAATCGAGTTTCCCTGTCGCTGGATTCTTGCGCGTGTCCTTAATATGCATGTGCGAAAAAAGTCCGCGCACGGCGTTGTAGCCGTCGGGGAACGGTGTCTCGCCGAGCATCGTCGCATTGCCCGGATCCCACACGCCGCGCAGCGCGGGTGAATTGACGTCTTTCAAAAGCCGCGAGAGTTCCTTGCCGGTGCCGATGTTGCACGAATGTTCGTTCTCCAGCACCAGCACAATATCGTTCTTCGCCGCGACCTGCGCCGCTTTCGCCAGGCGATCGCGAACCATGGGGTACGCTTTTTCCGGATCCTGCACGCGCCAGTAGCTGAAGATGCGGACCTTGTGCGTCCCGAAAAATCGCGCGAGCCGGAACGATTTCTCCAGCACCGTGTCCGCGTCGGATTCGACGAAGCTTGCCTTGAATTCGTCGCGCTTCTCATTCCGGTGCGCCGGCATTTGCGGCAGATTCCATTTGAAAATCGGCGACGCGATGTCGCTGACCTGAATTTTGTGCGCCTCCAGCACTTTTTTCGCGCGATCCAGGTCCTCCTGCGGAGCATTCATCAGATTGTGCGACCAGATCTCGCGCAACTCCGCCCAGTGCAGGCCGTAGCTCGCCAGAAAATCGGCAGCCTCGTCGAGCTGCGTGGTCAGCTCATCGGTGATGATTCCTAATTTGAATCCGCGAGTCTGCGCGATCTTGGCGGCCCGCAGCTTGAGCGCCGCTCCGGCCGCGATCGATGTTTTGAGAACGTCTCGACGAGTCATGAGTAGCTCCCTGTTCTCACCTCACTCTACTACGCCTCAGTCTACTCCAGCCCTCCGTCTACTAGTATGGTTGCTTGCCCCCGAATGCTCCCCGCGTTTTGCGGAATATCGCCCTTAGCCTCGCGCTGATCGCGGCGGCGACGGTTCTCTGCCTGCGCGTGTTTCCCGTCAACGCCACCACCGCGGGGTTCGCTTATCTGCTGAGCGTACTCGCGATCGCCACACACTGGGGATTGATCGAGTCTGTGATGGCCTCCATCGCCGCGATGCTGTGCTTCAATTTCTTTTTTCTTCCGCCGCTGGGACAGTTCACCATTGCCGATCCGCAAAACTGGGTCGCTCTGTTCGCTTTTCTGGTCACCGCGCTGGTGACCAGCCACATTTCCGATCGTGAAAAACGCCAGGCCGCCGGCGCCCGGGCGCGGCAGCGCGAGACAGAGCAGCTTTACGCGGTCAGCCGCTTCATCCTGTTGACCAATCCCTCGGGATCGGTGGGCCGCCAGGTTGCGCAGCACATCGCCGAAGTGTTCGAATGCCGCGCGCTGGCGCTCTACGACGCGCATACCGGAGAAATTTTTAGCGGCGGTCCCGAGGATCTTCCCGACATCGCCGTCAGACTTCGGGAAATGGTTCTGAAGGGCTCAGCCGAAAATACTCCCGGAGTCTCGATCGCTCCCGTCGTGCTTGGCGGACGCCCCATCGGAGCCCTCGCGATGAAGGGGGCGTCCCTTCCCGACGGCGCTCTCCAGGCGCTGCTGAACCTGGTGGCGATCGCCCTCGAACGGATCCGCACCGAGGAGGCAGCGAATCGAGCCGAAGCCGCGCGTCAAAGCGAGGAGTTCAAATCGACGCTGCTCGACGCCATCGCGCATGAGTTCAAAACGCCGCTGACGTCGCTCAAAGCCGCGTCCACCGCGCTGCTTTCCGGATTGGGGCAGCTTTCGCCGGAGGGCCGTGAACTCGCCTCGATCATCGATGAGGAAACCGACCGGCTCAGCCTGCTGGTCACCGAAGCGGTCCGCATGTCGCAGATCGACGCGGGAACGGTTCGCCTGGATCGCGCTCCGGTTTCCGTCGCGCAACTGCTCGACCAGGTGCTGACGCATTTCGCGGCGCAAATCGAGGGACGCTCCGTAAGCGTGCGGATCGCGCCGGAGCTTCCGCAGGTTTCGGTCGATCGGGACCTGATGGCGCTCGCGCTGCGGCAACTGCTAGACAACGCGTTGAAGTATTCGCCGCCGGAGACGCCCATCGACATTTCCGCCACCGCCGCGGATCGTCAAATCACCATCTGTGTTCACGATCAGGGCCCTGGAATTCCGGCCGGCGAGCGCGCGCGGATTTTCGACAAATTTTATCGCCGCAGCGAAGCGCGCCGCCTGGTCCCCGGCACGGGGCTCGGCCTGTATATCGCACGGGAAATCACGCGCGCCCACGGCGGCGACATCGTCATCCAGGGCGAGCCCTCACAGGGATCCTCGTTCTGCGTCACGCTCCCGGTTCTGGCTGCGGCATGAGCTTCCGGATTATCTCTCGACCCGGGGTGGGCCGCCGTCCCGCGCCGCAAAAGCAGCCTTGAAGTCCTCGGGCGACGACCCATCGCTCGAAGGACCAAGGCTCTCCAGCCTGGCGCGAAGCTCTTCGCATTTGGCGCGGCACGTTTCCGCCTCGCTTCGCTCCGTTTCGAACGCTGCTCCGCTGACTCCGTTCAACTTGCTCACTGCCGCTTTGTACGCCCCTACTGCCGAGTGGTACTCGGCGATAATTTTGTCTCTTTCGGTTTGCATTGGGCGATAATCTCCCTCTCTCGCTGTTCGATTACCATCCAGTTTTGGATAAGCGAGCGCACCCGGCGTGTTGCCCGCCTGTTTTCGAGGTCGATGCGTCGAAGATCGGGTTCGTTGGCTGCCGGTGTCATCTCGCCTGGGTTCCTGCAAATTCCTTGCCATGGGGAAGTGGCTTGGTTTAAAGCGGTAACGTAGCGGTTCCGCCGAAATTGTTACCTCCCGGATGCAAATCGTGCATCGATTCGCGAAACATCGACTTAACCTTTCATTGCTGAATCTTGCCGGATAATGTTAGAAGACAACATGCCGCAAACCGCGTATCGACGCCCGACCCCCGAGCAACTGCTCAAGCAGGCCGAGGCCGAACAGCGCGGCGCACGTCGCGGACAACTAAAAATCTTTCTTGGTTATGCATCCGGTGTCGGAAAATCCGTCCGTATGCTGGACGAAGGCCGGCGGCGCAAGATGCGTGGGCAGGACGTGGTGGCCGTCGCGACGCAATCGTCGAGTTCGCCCGAAGAACAGCGGCTGCTCGAGACCTTGGAAACGATTGCGCCGCGGACCGATCCAGCCGGGCCGGCCATCGACGTCGAGGCCGTGCTGCGACGCCATCCGCAGGTCTGTCTGGTGGACGGGCTGGCGCATCATAATCCGCCGGGCAGCAAAAACGCGGAGCGCTGGCAGGACGTCGAGGAACTGCTCGCGGCGGGGATCTCCGTCATCACTTCGATCAATCTGCAATACATCCGCGAGAAACAGAAACAAGTGGAAGCGATTCGCGGCAAAGCGGTGAACGACTCGGTGCCGGAGGCGTTCATCCGCACGGCGGACGAAATCGAGCTGGTGGACGCCGATCCGGAATATTGCGTAAAGCGGTCGCTCGAAAATACCGGAGGCACTCGCGACGCGGGCGAACTGCAGCGCCAGCTTTCCGAGCTTCGCGAAATCGCGCTGGTATTGGCCGCCGACGTCGTGGATCACCAGCTCGAAGAATATATTCAGGCGGAGGGAATCCATCAGCATTACGGCGCGCATGAGCGGATTCTGGTGTGCATTACGCCGCGCTCGAACGCCACGATGATGATCCGGCGGGGGCGGCGTCAGGCGGACCGCTTTCATGGCGAACTGTTCGCCGTTTACGTTCAGCAGAGCGAACTGAGCCCCCGGGACCAGGCGATTCTGGATGAGAATCTCGCCGCCGCGCGCGAGGCCAACGCCCAGGTGGAGGTCCTTCATGCCGAAGACACCATCGGCGCGATTCTCGATTTCGCTAACCAGCACGGCATCACGCAGATTTTCGTGGGGCACAGCCAGAGGCGCGGGGTGTTCAGCCGCTGGCTTTCCAATCCTGTCGAGCGTCTGATCCTCGATGCCGACGGCATCGACGTGCGCGTGTTTCCACATGAGTAGCCCGCGCAAACCGGGAAGACTGCGCATCCTGCTCGGCTACGCCGCGGGTGTCGGCAAGACGTACCGGATGCTCGAAGAGGCGCAGGAATTGAAGCGGCAGGGCCGCGACGTGGTCGTCGGATATTTCGAGCCGCATGGACGCCAGGATACGATCGCAAAGCTCGAGGGATTGGAATTGATCCCGCGCGGCAAAGTCGAATATCGTGGGCGCGTGTTCGAGGAAATGGATACCGGCGCGATCCTGGCGCGTCATCCCGAAATTTGCGCGGTCGACGAATTTCCGCACACCAATATTCCCGGCTCTGCGCGCGCCAAGCGCTGGGAAGACGTGATGGTGCTGATCGAGGCCGGCATCAACGTCATCACCACCATGAATATCCAGCACCTGGAAAGCCTCAACGACCAGGTGCGCGAGATCAGCGGGGTCGCGGTTCGTGAGACGATTCCGGACTGGGTGGTGAAGCAGGCCGATGAAGTGATCCTGGTCGATCTGCCGCCGCGGGCGCTGTTGAACCGTCTTCAGCGCGGCGTGGTTTACGGCGCCGACAAAGCCGAGCGCGCGCTGCAGCATTTTTTCAAGGAGCCGACCCTCGCCGCGCTTCGCGAAATGGCCCTTCGCCAGACCGCGCATGAAGTGGAGACGCGCCAGGAGGAGCGGGCGGGGGAGGCTCCCGAGCGGATCATGATTCACGTGACCGAATCGCCGGCCGCGGCCGCGCTGATCCGCCGCGGAAAACGCGTCGCGGATTATCTCAAGGCGGATTGCTTCGCTGTCGCTGTTCTGCCGTCGCCGAATGCGGAGCAGCTCGAGCGGCATCTCGACTTCGCGCGGAAACTGCACATCGAGACCAGGATTTTGGAAAGCGACAAGCCGGCCGAGGCTCTGGTCGAGTTTGCGCGCCGCAATGGAGTGACGCAGATTTTCCTTGCCAAGCCGCCGCGCCGCCCGTTTCGAGTGATCGGGAAACGCCCGCTGGCGATGGAAGTGGTGCGGCTCGCCACGGACCGCCAGGTGACGGTGGTGGCGGAACGTAAGCATTGAATCGCGGTCTGCGAGAGGGATGTCGCAAAGAAAAGCCGTGGAGCGGGCATTGCCGGCTTCAAGAGTTTGCGGAAAACCTCTTCTGAACCCGCCCTGACGGCCGCGGCTGGCTTCCAAATAGTTGACCGCACGCCAGCCCTGGCCGTGAGGCCGGGGAGTTTTTCCGCAACCTCTTCAAGCCCGATCCACGTCGTACGGTGCCGGGCTACCGTAACGTTGTCTCTACTAATCCGTCGCGGCGGACGACGTGCGCTTCCGCGCCACCAGATTCGCCGCACGGAGCAGGGAATCGAAAGTGCCCGCATCGGTCCACCAGCCGTCGAGGACTGAAAAACTCATGCTGCCTTCGCGAACATAGGCATTGTTGACGTCGGTAATTTCCAGCTCTCCGCGATGCGACGGCTTGAGCACGCGGCATTTGTCGAACACCGTCGCGTCGTAAAGATAGATGCCGGTCACCGCGTAGTTGCTCTTGGGATGCGCGGGTTTTTCCTCGATCCCGACGATCCGGTCGCCTGCGAGTTCCGCGACTCCGAAACGCTGCGCGTCGTGGACTTCCTTGAGAAAAATCCGGGCGCCGCGCCCTTGTTTGCGGAATTGCTCCACCGATTCGCGGATATTGCCCTCGATCAGGTTGTCGCCCAGGATGACGCAGATCGGTTGGCCGTCGGCGAAATGTTCGGCGAGCGCCAGCGCCTCCGCAATGCCGCCCTCGCCTTCCTGGTAGGTATAGTTTAAGTGCTTCAGGCCGAACTCTTTACCGTTCCCCAGCAGGCGCAGAAAATCGCCTGAGTTGCGGCCGCCGGTCACCAGCATGATGTCGGTGATCCCCGCATCCACCAGCGTCTGGATCGGGTAATAGACCATCGGCTTGTCGTAAATCGGCAGCAGATGCTTGTTGGTGATCTTGGTTAGGGGAAAAAGACGGCTTCCCGTACCGCCTGCGAGAACAATGCCTTTCACGGGTCCAGTATATCGCTATGCTACAGCTCGACGATCAATGTTACCGGTCCGTCATTCACCAGGGAAACCCGCATATGCGCCTGAAACACGCCGGTTCCCACCTGGACGCTGCGGCGCGCCACCGCTACGAATTCTTCATACAACGTGCGAGCCTGGTCGGCCGGGGCCGCCTGGTCGAAGCTGGGACGGCGGCCTTTGCGGCAATCGCCGTATAACGTGAACTGCGAGACCACCAGCAATGCTCCGCCGGTGTCCAGCAGGCTGAGGTTCATTTTGCCGGCCTCGTCGGAAAAGATCCGCAAATTGAGAATTTTGTCGACCAGCGCGGCGGCCGTGGCCGCGGAATCGGTCTTGGTGACCCCTAAAAGAATCAGCAATCCGGCGCCGATTTGCCCGGTGATGGCTCCGTCGACCTCGACGCGCGCCTCGGCGACGCGCTGCACGACTGCCCGCATTGTTGTACTCCTGTCTCCAGTCTCCCGAAGCGGGTTTCTAAGGTTCTTGCCTGATCGGAAACGCCGGCTTGGGGGCAGCATAATAGCTGTGGACCCATGATCTACACGCGCCAGCGTAAGCGCACACAACTGCCCGGCGGCTACTTCCACCTGCAGGAAGAGCGCTCCAAGACGCGCGTTTCCGGCTACGGCCATGGCGATCATATCAAGCTGAAGGACGAGTACGGAAATATATGGCGCGGGTCGGCGACGCGGAATCCGGATAATTCAGTGGCGTATCGTTTCCGCGACGGCCAGGGCCGCACGCTGACGGGAGTTTCCGACAACGTCGCGGTCACGCTGCGGGACGAAAAGGGCAACACCTGGAAGGGCGTCGTCGACTAATCATTCCGCCCGCAACGCCGAGCCTGGATTGATGCGCATCGCGCGCAGGATGGGCGGGGCCAGCGCGATGGCGGCGATGATCGCGATCAAACCAAGCACACTGACCACGGCGGCGGGTTCCCAAGCGCCGACCTCGTACAACACGCGGCGGATCCAAACCGCGGCCGCGGCGTAGGCGAGCACGCCGAGAAGCGCGCCGGCGGCGATGAACGCTCCGGTTTCGCGGGCCAGCATCGCCATGATCCGCGACGGCGGCGCGCCGATCGCAACGCGAATGCCGATTTCGCGCGTCCGCGATTTGACGGCGTAATCGAGCGCGCCGTAGAGTCCGATGCTCGCGAGCAATGCGGCGATCGCGCCGAAAACGGTGGAAAGCCAGGCGAGAAGACGCTCCTGCCAAAGCGAGGTTTCCACCTCCTCGCGCAGCGTTCGGGCTTCAATTACAGGCATTTCCGCATCCAGCGCGCGCAGCGATTCGCCCACCGGGGCGATCATCGCTTCAGGATGTTCATGGGTGCGGACATGCAGAATGAAGCTGGAATCGAAACCGTCGGCCGAGGTGTAGACGGTCGGGGGAACAGGCTCGCGGACGGAGCGATATTTCGCGTCGGTGACGACGCCGACAATCTCGTCGTCGGGTTTCGCCAGGCCGCCCGGGCCGGCGTAGCCGAAGCGCTGGCCGATGGGATCGCGGCCGGGGAAAAACCGGCGGGCGAAAGACTGATTCACGATCACCTGGCGCGGCGCGGTTTTGTTCCGGTCGAAGGCGTTGAAATCGCGGCCGGCCAGGATGTGCATGTCCATCGTCTCGAAGTAGGCGGGCGTGACCTCGTTCAGGCTGGCGTTGAGAAAATCGGCGGGAGTGACGCGCGCGCCGGCGGCTTGCAGCGTCGCTTTCACGCCGGTCCCGCGCATCACCGCGCGCGAAGCGATCGCCGCGCCGTCCACGCCGGGAAGAGCCCGGACCTTTTCGAGCAGCGTTTTGCTCAGAGCGCGCGCAGCCTCCGGCTTGTAATTGCGGATCCCCGGGTCGATGGTGAACGTCACGACGTGGTCGCGGTCGAAGCCGATGTTCATGGTCCGCATATGTTCGAGCGTCGCGATCAGCAGCGCCGCTCCGATGAGGATCACCGTGCACAGGGCGACTTGAGCGGAGACGATCAGGTTGCGGCCGAGCGATCGTGCGCTGGTGGTCCGCGTCGCGCCTCCCGCGGCGCGCAGAGCGGGAGACAGCGCGAACAGGATCGCGGTCGCAAGGGCGACCAGTGCGGTGAACGCCAGCACGCGCCCATCGAGCGTGACGTGAACGGCGAGAGGCTGCAGCACGGCGGCGCGGTCGCGCTGGGGAGGCATGGCGCGCATCAGCAGCGGCAGGCATCCGGCGGCGAGCAGCGTTCCGCCGATTCCTCCGGGGATCGCGAGCAGCAGGCCCTCGGTGAGAAGCTGCCGCACGATTCGCCAGGAACTGGCGCCCAGTGCGCGGCGGACCGTAAATTCCTGCGCGCGCACAGCCGATCGCGCCAGCAGCAGGCCGGCGACGTTCACGCAGGCCATCAGCAGAAGCAGCGCGACGCCGCCCATCAGCACTTGCAGGCTCGGGGCGAATTGCGTGCGGAGATTGGAGACGCCGTTGGCGATCGATTGCAGGCGCAGGCGCGAACTGCTGGGGACTTGCTTCGAGCCGGGAAAAATGCGCGCCGTTTCGTCCTGGTAGGCCTGCTCCAGCGCGGCGTCCACGCGGGCGTCGGCGCGTTCGAAGGGAACGCCGGGGCGGAGCCGCGCGAAGATCTGGCCGAACAGCGGACGCGCGGCGGCGGTCAAGGCGGGGTCGGGTTGGATCAGCAGGCGATCGGCGGACGCGGGGACGCGCACATCGGGGCTGGTGTCGGCATTGAGTCCGTTAAAATTTTCAGGCGTCACGCCGACGATGGTGAACGCGTGGCCGGCGAGGACAATGCCGCGGCCCAGAATCGCGGGATCCGCGTTGAAACGGCGCTGCCAGAATCCGTAGCCGAGTACGGCGTTCGTCGCGGCGGTTCGCTCGTCCTCTTCATTGAGCACGCGGCCGAGATAGGCGTGCACGGCGAGAGAGCTGAAAAAATTCGGCGAGACGAGATGGGTGCGGACGCGCCCGGTGGAAGATCCGTCCGTGAAGGCGACGTCATATTCACCTTGGCAGAGCACTTCGGAAAAATCGGCGTCATGGGCGGCGACCGCGTTGCACAGGCCGTAAGGAAGGTCCCAGGTGACGAAATCGGTGGAGTGGATTTCGACCAGCCGAACCAGATTTTCCGGATGATCGACGGGCAGGGGACGCAGCAGGAGCGCGTTGACGATGCTGAAGATCAGCGTGTTGGCGCCGATACCGATGGCGAGCAGGAGAATCGACGTCGCGGCGAAAATCGGACTTCTTGCGAGCAGCCGGGCGCCGAAGCGAAGGTTAGGCATTTGCGTCCGCCTGGAATCCTAGTTTCCGCCGGCGGTTTCGAGGACGATTTGCCATAACAGTTCGACGCCGTCTTCGAGGTTTCGCGTGGCGATATGTTCGTCGTTGCTGTGCGAGCGCGATTCGGGCTCGCGCACGAAAATCGGGACGCCGTAGACGGGCATGCCGCGGGAGCGCAGGAAACTGCCGTCGGTCCCAACGCGCGACATGTAGGGGACCACCAGATCGCGCGGGTAGATCCGGGTGATGGCGTGCTGCATGGCCAGATACAGCGGGGTGGCGATCGGGCTGGGCTCGGTGGCGGGCATCTGCGGGCCGGGTGCGAAGGCGATGTCGACAGCGGGGTCGTTCACGATCTGACGGAAGCGCGTGAGCACTTCTTCGCGCGTTTCGCCAGGGACCCGCTCGACGTCAAGCTGCGCTTCGGCCGAATTGGGCACCATGTTGATCTTGACGCCGGCGCGCAGCATGGTAGGGACGATGGTGGTGTGGAGCATCGCGTCCAGTTCGACGTCGCGCGCGTGAAGCTGGCTGGCGGCGGGCTGCGCCGTGGCGGGATCTTCCAGCTTGCGGCGGAGCGGTTCCAGCCAGGAATATTCGGGAATGCGCGAAAGATCGCGCAGATAGCGGCGCGTCGTCTGCGTCAGGCGCACCGGCTGTTCGGTATCGGTGAGCCTGGTGAGCGCGCGCGTCAGATGGACCACGGGATTATCGGCGCGGGCGATCGCGGCGGTGGAGGCCGTGCCCTTGCTGGTCAGGATCATGCGCGTCGGAATCTTTTCCGAGGCCGCGATCTGAAACAGCTTGGGGCCGTCCTTGGTTTCGAGGATGTATCCGCCTTTGTTCAACGCGAACTCGGCGTCGATTTCGGAGAACTGATGCTGGATCATCCACTCGATGCCGGTGGAGCCGGCTTCTTCGTCGGATTCGGAGAGCAGAATAATGTCGCGGTTCAGCTTGATATTGCGCCGCTTGATCTCGATCATCACGGCGAGTTCGGAGGCGAGCAGCGATTTGTCGTCCACGGTGCCGCGGCCGTAGATGGAGCCGTTGCGGGTTTCGGCGCTGAACGGGTCGACGCTCCACAGGCTGCGGTCGGCGGGCACGACGTCGCTGTGGGCCATGAGCAGCAGCGGACGTCCTTTGCCGTTGCCTTTCAGGCGGGCGACGAAGTTCTGCCGGCGCGGGTCGCCGCCGAGCAGTTTGCAGGCGATTCCGTGGGAATCGGCCACCTGTTTGAGATAGTCGGCGACGCGCGATTCGTTGCCGGGAGGATTGGAGGTGTCCAGACGCACCAAGTCGGTGAGATATTGCCTGGTACGTTCGCCGAGCGGGCGGTTATCGTCGGCGGCCGCCCCCATCGCCGCGACAATCCCGAACAAGGCGTAAACACGCCGCATTGAGTGAATTTTAGCATGGGGGCGGAACCTGATCTGCGGGTACTGCGCTAAATCTCTGTCCACGCGAAACCCCGCCCTCACGGCGCGGCTGTTAGAACGGCGGCGGTCGTGAGGCCGGGGCCAGGGCCGGTCAGGGGATCGCCCGCGGACCTTATTTTTTCTGATTCGAGCGCGCCGCGGTCGACGGCGGGACGATTCCGCTGGCGCGCATGTAGCCGACGATGTTGCCGTAGATTTCGTTGTTGTGCACGATGACGTGCAGGAACGCAGTGGCCATGGCGGGAGTGGATCCGGCCTTCTGGTCGTCCATCGAATCGAGCGCGGCGGCGCAGTAGGCGAAGGAATCTTTCAGCGCTTTGCTCACTTCGTCCTTCGATTTGAGGGTGGGGAGTTTCGCTTTCGCGTCGGGAGCGCTTTCGCCTTTGAGAGTCGCGCAATCGGCATAGTTGCGATCGGCGGAGTGGATCAGCCACTCGGCGAAGCTCATTTGATCGGGCGTCAGCTTGAAGCTGTATTTATCGGCGGGCATGACGTCGGAGCTCGCTTCGAGGCTGCGGCGGACCGGATTGAAGTATCGCTGCCGCGCGGCGGTGGTCATGTTGTTCTGAGCGAACACGGCGCAGGCGGAAAGGGCGAGGCACAGCAGGAGTTTTTTCATCCTGTCTATTATCTCCCTTGCCAGCAGGCGGCGCGCTTTTCAAAAAACGCCGTGATGCCTTCCTGGGCGTCGTAGGCGGCGGCGTTCATCGACATGACTTCTTTGGCGTAAGCGTAGGCGCGCGGCTGATCGAGTTCGATCTGCGCGTAGTAGGCCTGTTTGCCCACGGAAATCGTGAACGGACTGGCTTCGGCGATCTTGCAGGCCAGCTTTCGCGTTTCCGATTCAAGACCGGCGGGCGGAACCACGCGATTCACCAAGCCCCAATCGGCGGCGTTTTCCGCGTCGACCATGCGTGCCGTGAGCAGCATTTCCATGGCGCGTTTTCTGCCGACGGCGCGCGTCAGGGCGACCATGGGAGTGGAGCAGAACAGGCCGTTCGTCACCCCGGGCGTGGCAAACTTCGCTTCGGAGCTGGCGACGGCGAGATCGCAGGTGGCGACAAGCTGGCATCCGGCGGCGGTCGCGATGCCTTGCACCTGGGCGATGACGGGTTGCGGAATCGACTGAATTTTCGCCATCAACTGCGTGCAGACGTCGAACAGGCGGCGATAATCGGCGATGGTGCCGCCCACCAGTTCATTCAGGTCGTGACCTGAGGAAAATACTTTACCCGCGGCGGCCAGAATGACGGCGCGGATCTCGCGATTGGACTCGACGGTGGAGAGATAGTCGATCAACTCCAGCATCAGGTCGAGCGAAAGGGCGTTTCGCCGCTCAGGACGGTTCAGCGTGACGACGCCGATTGCGCCTTCCTGGGAGGAAAGGAGATAGCGGTACATGCTCCCACTATACTTTTATTCGGAAATTATTTCCCCGCAGCAGCCTGCTGCGCCTTGCGATAAGCGGCCCAGCGCTTTTTCTGCGCCTCGGCCATGCGCTTGCGCGTTTCGTTGCTGAAC
This sequence comes from Terriglobia bacterium, assembly GCA_020073325.1. Taxonomy (GTDB): domain Bacteria; phylum Acidobacteriota; class Terriglobia; order Bryobacterales; family Bryobacteraceae; genus Palsa-187. Next base: position 20,652 of record JAIQFJ010000047.1, read on the forward strand.
ACGCGCGAGGGCTTCACATCGTTTCCGGAATTGCGGACAACGGACAGCCAAACAGGCGGGCGGCCGCGTCTTCTACCGTGGGTTTGGGCCAGGCGTTCGAGCACGATCACTGCATCGTCGATGGCAGCTTTTTCGGCGCGAAGCTCAGCAATCATTTTGAGGAGGTCCATAGTCGGGTTCTTGATATTGTAGCTTGTGTTTTGATTTTTTGAATCGGTCCAATCTGATTATAGCCAGCCGCAGACTAGACGCCGTCCAGAGGAAGACGCTAGAACAGTAGATGTCATGTCGAAAATTCTGGTTACCGGGGGGGCTGGATACATCGGCTCGATTACGACTCGTCATCTGCTGGCCCAGGGGCACCAGGTGGTGGTGCTGGACGATCTTTCGCGCGGACACCGGCACACCACTCCGCCGGAACTGCTGCGGATCGTTCATTTGCAGGACACAGCTCAGGTGGAGCCGCATCTCGAGGGCGTCGACGCGGTGGTGCATTTTGCGGCGTATATCGCCGTCGGCGAATCGACGCGCGAACCGGAGTTGTATTTTTCAAACAATATTGGTGGATCCTTATCGTTGTTTGCGGCCATGGCCCGAATGGGTGTGAAGCGGCTGGTCTTTTCGTCGACGGCGGCGGTTTACGGGAATCCCGAAAAAGTGCCGATTCCGGAGGACGCGCCTTTTGGTCCAGTGAGTCCCTACGGCGAGTCGAAGACGACCGTAGAGCGGATCCTGGGGCAGCTCGATCAGTTTCGCGGGCTGCGATCGGTCGCGCTGCGGTATTTCAATGCGTGCGGGGCGGAGCCGGAAAACGGGCTCGGCGAAGAGCATGAGCCCGAGACGCATCTGATTCCGCTGCTGCTCCGCGCGATCGAAAGCGGACAGCCGGTGCAGATTTTCGGCACGGATTATCCGACCTCGGATGGCACGTGCGTTCGCGACTACATTCACGTCAGCGATCTGGCCGATGCGCACGTGGCGGCGCTGAATCACCTGATGAAAGGCGGTGCGTCGGCGCAGTTCAACGTCGGCACGGGGCGCGGGGAGACGGTAATGGAAGTGTTGCGCGTGGTGGAAGAGGTCACGGGCAAGAAGGTTCCTTTCACGATCGCTCCGCGGCGCGACGGGGATGCGGCGGAGTTGGTGGCCGATTCGACGAAGCTGCGGCGGACGCTGGGGTGGGAGCCTCGGCGGAGCGAGCTGCGGCAGATCGTCGAGGATGCGTGGACGTTCTTCCAACGGGGGCGGGGATAGCGGGCGTTTAACCGAGCAAATCAGCCGGTCGTGCGACCGGCCCCACACAGCAACTGAATTAGTGCACAAATTGCGACACGATGTGATTCGTCGCGAAGGCTGCCACGTAGGCGAAGACGGTCATGTAGGCGAATTGCAGCGCCGGCCATTTCCATCCTCCGGTTTCGCGGCGCACCACCGCTATGGTCGACATGCATTGCATCGCGAAAGCGAAGAAAACCAGCAGCGCCGCGGCGCCTCCCGGCGTCAGGTCCTGGCGCAGCGCCTGCTGTAACCCCGCCGATTGCGACGTGCCTTCCATTCCGTAGATGGTGCCGAGCGTTCCGACGATCACTTCGCGCGCGGCAAGCGACGTCATCAGGCCGATGCCGATCTTCCAGTTGAAACCGAGCGGGCGGATCGCGGGCTCGGCCACGTGGCCGACTTTGCCCATCACGCTTTCCTGAATTTTTTCAGGCGGCAGCGGCTTGCCGTGTTCCAGCGGCAGACTGCCCAACACCCAGATCACGACGGCGACGCCCAGAATGACGGTCCCGGCGCGGCGCAGAAAAACTTTGGAGCGGTCGACCAGGCGCAGGCCGAGCGATCGGAAAGTAGGCCAGCGATAGGGCGGCATTTCGAGCATGAACGACGAGCGGCTGCTTTTGAGAACGGTCGATTTGAGAAGACGCGCAGTGCTGATGGCGGCGAGAAATCCGATGATGTAGAGGCCGAGCAGCGCGGCCACGGGATGCTCGGGGAAAAATGCGGCGATCAGCAACGTATAGACCGGCAGGCGTGCGGAGCAGGTCATGAACGGCGCGATCAGAATGGTCGCGATACGGTCGCGTTTGTTTTCGATGGTGCGCGTCGCCATGATGGCGGGAACGGCGCAGGCATAAGCGGAGAGCAGCGGGATGAAGCTCTTGCCTTGGAGTCCGAACTTCGCCATGGTGCGGTCGGCGATCAGCGCGGCGCGCGCCAGATAGCCGGAGTCTTCCAGGATTCCGATAAACAGGAACAGCAGCAGGATCTGTGGAAGAAAGACGACCACGGACCCGACGCCTTTCATCACGCCGCCGACGATCAGCGAGCGCAGCGCGTCGTTCCCGATCATTTTCGCGACGTACTGATCGCCCAGCGTCTGGATCGCGTCCTGCATGGCGTCCATGATCGGTTTGGCGCCGGAAAAAATCGTCTCGAAAACGCCGATGACCACCAGAACGAAAATCAGCGGGCCGAAAAGCGGATGAAGGAAGATTCGGTCGAGCCGCCGGGTCCACAGGGGCGGAGCGGGCGCGTGATACCCCGCTTTGCTGCCGGCGCTCGACGCCCACGCGCGGCACTTGGGAATATCCTGAATGACCGGCAGCTCCATCATCGCCTTCTGTTTCGGAGCGCCCTGCGTGGTTCCGGCCAGGAACTGAAAAACCTTATCGACGCCTTCGCCTTTGGCGGCGCTGACCAGCGCGACCGGCGCGCCGAGCTGCATGGCGAGTTCGGCCGAATCGATCTCGCCGCCGCGGCCGGCAAGGTCGTCCGCCATGTTGAGGATCACGAGCGTCGGCAGACCCAGGCTGAGCACCGGAGCGGCCAGCACCAGGTGGCGGCTCAGATTGGTCGAATCGAGAATCAGAAGCACCGCGTCGGGCTTGGGCAGCTCTTTCATCTGACCGGTGAGGACGTCGTGGGTGACGCGCTCGTCTTCCGATCGCGGGTTGAGACTGTAGACGCCGGGAAGATCGACCACGAACACTTCGCGATCGCCTTCGAGCTTGACGCGTCCCATGCGGTGTTCGACCGTGACGCCGGGGAAATTTGCGACCTTTTGGCGCAGCCCGGTCAGGCGATTGAACAGCGTCGATTTTCCGGAGTTGGGTGGTCCAACAATCGCGACGATCTGACGCCGTGTCTGAAACGGAGGCGGCGGAATCGTGATCGTCGCCGCGGGACAGCCGTGACAATCGCCCATTCTTGTTCCTTAGCGAAGCAGAAGCCGCATGGCGGTCTCGCGGCGTAACGCGACTTCGGAACCGTCGACGCGAAACACGCGCGGATCGCCGCCCGGTGCGGAATGCGCAGGGATGACGGCGTGGCCGGGAATGAAGCCCAGCTCCATCAGGCGGCGGGCGTCGTCTTCGGGCAGGTCCAGGCGATCGAGGATTCCGGATTCTCCGCGCTTGAGCTCGGTCAGATTTCGCGCGACGCGCTTGGTTTTATCCGAAATTCGGGCAGCCCTCTTTTTGAAACTCATTTGCAGCTCGATTCCCAGTGTCCAGTAGTTCGCCTTCCAAGTCAAGCATTGGCGCCTCCCTGCGCGTGACAGCCAGTTGCATCTGGGAGTCCAAAGAAGATCGCCGCCGAACTCGCTTTCAATATACAACATATGCGACCGGATCGGTCGGGTTTTCTGGCGAAGGTGGGTTTTTTGCCCCGGAACGGTCGGGTGGAGTGGCTCAGCGGCGCTGGGTTTTTTCCACGAACCGCGCAGTACTGAGTCTGTGTGAAAACTGAACGTCCGCCGCTTCCTGCGGTCGCGGTTCATTGCCGGCATCCCGCTGAATCAGCCGTTTAAGGAACCGCGACCGCAGGAAGCGGCCGACGCCGATCATTTTCACACAGACTCT
>JAIQFJ010000485.1 GCA_020073325.1 Terriglobia bacterium
CACCGAAAAAAACAGCGTGGAAATTATTTCTGCCGCCGAGGTCGAACTCGTCGGGTGGCCGCTTCCTGCGGCGGTGGTCGCCCGGATGGAATCGATCTTGAGCTGAGTGGCTTTGTCGTGAAGGATTTGTCGTTCGCTGGTCACGGTAGCAGGCACGGAAGACTCCTTTACAGTTTGATGCTCGGGAGCCTGAAATGTTGCGCGGACAGCGCGAAGGTCTACTTGCCTTCGAGCAGGAAAGTGGGGGCCAAGCCCGTCAACGACGAAAACCCGCTGGACCCGCCGACGCTCAGCCACGTCGAGCAGCCATGCACCTTGCCGAGGAACGAGTGCGGATGCACGTCGATCTGCATTTCCTTCATCATCAGGCTGCCGTACTGTATCAGCGGAAACACGGCGCGCACAGGTTCGGCCACTTCCTGGACCACGTAAGGAATACGCATCGCCTGGCGCAGCGCTTTTTCCCAGCTCAGATCGTCCATCTCCGCGCCGCGGAACGAATTCAGCTCGGCCGTATCGTCATTCGGCTTCAGCGCGAGCTTCGCGCGATGCTTCATGACGAACTCCGGAAGATCCACGGTCTTGCCGTTGTGCGTGGTCTTGGCGGCCTGCACCATGCGGGTCCACGGAATGAATTCCTTGATCGCGCGCTTTTCGGCCGCCGGAAATTTCGCGGTCACAGCGTCGTCGGTCAGCAGATCGAAGACGGCTTTCTTGGTCCCCAACTCCGAGCGGAAGCTGTTCACCATGCAGATGGTCCGGTCTTTATACGCGCGAACCAGCGGATGATTCAGGTCGAACCGCACCAGGAATTCCTGCAGGCGGATGCGGCGATAGACCATGTCGATGGTAAACTCGCCCGATCGCAGCACGCCGTTGCGATATTCGAGCTGATCCGGCGAAACGATCTGAGTGGGGCATCCTTCGCGCGCGAAATTTTCGGCGAGCAGGGCGTTCTCGCTGGTATCGGCGGGCTGGAACGGCGCGCGAAACTCGATGATCGCGATCTGCGGCTTCTTCTGCTTGCCGCCGAAATCCTTGTAGGCCCGGAGCAGCGCGTTCAGCAGATACTTCGTGCCGCCGATCTTGCTCAACTTATATTTCTTGCGAAACTCTTTCACCGGAGCCGATTCGTAAAACAAGTCCGCCAGCGCGTCGCCGTAGACCACGCCCACGGGAGCTTCCGAATGATGCGACACAAATCGCAACGACCCGTTATTCAAATTGGTGTCAAGCAGCCCGGTGACGCTGAAGAACGAATAGCCCGGATCCACCTGCGCCAGCATCCGCTCGGCCGGCAGCAGTTGCATGCGAGCCAGCAGCGCAGGATTCGCCAGCGCCATGTGCTGCACCCGCGAGATCGCCGAGAGCAAAGCCTCCGCCGCCTTGACCAGCGCCACATACTGCCGATTGGTGATAAAATGTGGCCGCAACACCGGCGAGATCGGACGATTCGTCAGCTTCTGGGCGCGCAAACGCTCCTGGAGCGTCTTGGCCCACTCCAGGTCAATGTACGGTTCACTCTCGATTAATTTGTGATAGCGGGCAATTGCCTCGCTGACCTGAGTCATGCGAATTAGATTTCAGTATCGCATGATGAGTCCCGATTTGAAAAGAAAACCTCTCGCTCGACCAGCTCTAAGTCACAGTAACAAAAAGGGTTATTTTGCTGGATGCAAGACCTCGTAAAACCGTCGGCAAAGCCGGAAAATCATCAAATCAAAAAAACGTTCAAACACCGGTCGCCCGCGCGTCCCATCCAATGGATGATCTGATGCGAGCCCTTGCCCTCACTCGACGGCCCGCGCCCGGCACGCTGGCCGACTCCATCGGGATGTCGGAAATCGCCGAACCACGCCCCGGATTTCGCGACGTGCTGGTCCGCGTGCTCGCGTCGACCATCAATATCGACGACATCCACGTCGCCGAAGGCACGTTCTACGGAGGCATTCCGATTGGACCGCGCCCTCGCCCCGGGAGGCCCGTCACGCCGGGCAGCGATCTCTCCGGCGTCGTGATTGGCGCGGGCAAAGGGGTTCGTTCGCTGCACGCCGGCGACGCAGTCTTCGGCGTCCAGATTCCGTTCCGATCGAAAGGCGCGTGGGCCGAAATCTGCGCCATTGACGAGCGCTGGCTCACCCCAAAGCCCGATAATGTTCCGTTCCCTTGCGCCGCCGCCTGCGGAATCTCCGGACTCGTCGCGCTTTCCGCGATTCGCGCGTTGAAATTACGGCGCGGCTCGCGTATCGTCGTCGTCGGCGCCACCGGCGGCATCGGCGGAATGGCCGTGCAGTTCGCGACGCGCGCCGGAGCCGAAGTGATCGGCGTCTGCGGCCCTGCTCACGTCGACCGCGCCTATCAGCTCGGCTGCTCCCTGGTGCTCGACTACAAGACGCAGCCGTGGGAGCGCGAGATTTCGACGCACATCGACGGCGTCCTCGATCTGGTCGGCGGCGGCGACGTCGAACACGCCGGCCGCAGCGTGCTCGATCGCGATGGAATCTTCGTCACCGTCGTCGGACCCGAACGCTTCATCGGCGACCGTCCTCTCGGCTGGACCGGAATCGTTCGTGTGCTGGCGACCGTCGGATGGCGCATCGTAAAGTCGCGATTTCGAGGACCGCGCTACGTGCTCACCGGACCCGGCGCGGGCGCCGGCCGCGACTTGCGAAAAGTCGCCGAAGCCGCCGCGACCGGCATTCTTCCACCGATCGATTCCACCGTGCCCTTCGCGCTGCAGCCGATGCGACAGGCCCTGCGCCGCGCCGCCGAACATCGCAACAACGGCCGCATCGTCGTCGACATGACGCGCTAGCAAGCACGGCGCGTGTCCGGCGAGGACGTTATCTCAGCGACCTCGCTTGTGGGGCAGGCGCCCACGCCGGCGAGCCGCCCCACCCCGCTAGCGCTGATTCGCCTTGAGGACCTTTTTCCGCAGCCGAATCGACTTCGGCGTCACTTCCACCAGTTCGTCGTCGCGGATAAATTCGATCGCCTGCTCCAGATTGAGCAAGCGGGGAGGCACCAGGCGAATGGCATCGTCGGCACTGGAGGCTCGCATGTTGGTCAGCTTTTTTTCCTTGACGATGTTCACGTTGAGGTCCGAATCGCGGGCGTTTTCTCCGACGATCATGCCTTCGTAAACTTCCATGCCCGGCTCGACAAACATTTCGCCGCGCTCCTGAAGATTGAAAATGGCGTGGCCCGTCGTCTTGCCGGCGCGATCGGCCACCAGCGACCCGGTGGGGCGCGTCGCGATATCGCCCTGCCATTCGATGTAGCCATGAAACAGCGAATTCATGATCGCGGTGCCGCGCGTGTCGGTAAGCATTTCGCTACGCAGGCCGATCAGCCCGCGCGATGGGACATGAAACTCCAGCCGCACGCGGCCGGAGCCGTTGTTGATCATCTTCGCCATCTTGCCTTTGCGGCTGCCGAGCTTTTCGATCACGACTCCGATGTAAGCTTCGGGACAGTCGATGACCAGCAGCTCAACGGGCTCGCTCAGCTTTCCGTCGATCGTCTTGGTGAGAATTTCCGGTTTGCCAACGGCCAGCTCGTAGCCTTCGCGGCGCATCATCTCGATCAGGATCGCGAGCTGCAATTCGCCGCGGCCCATCACTTTGAACGAATCCGGTCCGCCGGCCTCGGCGACGCGGATGGAGACGTTCGTCAGCAATTCCTTATCGAGCCGGTCGCGCAAATTTCGCGACGTGACGTAGGTTCCTTCGCGGCCCGAAAACGGCGACGTGTTGATGGTGAAGGTCATCGCGATGGTCGGTTCGTCGATCTGGATCGGCGGTAGCGGCTCCGGTGTTTCGGCATGCGTCACCGTTTCGCCGATGGTGATTCCTTCGACGCCCGCGATCGCCAGCACCGTGCCCGGCAGCCCGATCGTCTCATCCACGCGCTTCAGTCCCTCGAAGGAATACAGTTTCGTGATTTTCGTCTTATGAAACGTGCCGTCAAGCTTGGCGATCGACACTTCATCGCCGAAATGCAGCGTGCCGTTGAAGACGCGCCCGATGGCGAGCCGTCCCAGATAATCCGAATAATCCAGATTCGCCACCAGCAACTGCAAAATTCCGTCCGGATCGCCCACCGGCGGCGGGATGTGTTCGAGAATCGCCTCGAACAGGATGCGCAGATCTTTTCCGTCGCCCTCGGGATCGCTCTTGGCGATCCCCTCTTTCGCGTTGGTATAAATCACCGGAAAACTGAGCTGATCTTCGGTCGCGCCAAGATCGATGAACAGGTCGTAAATCTCGTTCAGCACTTCCGGAATGCGCGCGTCGGGACGATCGATCTTATTGATCACGACGATCGGAGGCAGCCGCGCCTCCAGCGCCTTCATCAACACGTAACGCGTCTGCGGCAGCGGTCCTTCGCTGGCATCGACCAGCAGCATCACGCCGTCCACCAGCTTCAGCGCGCGTTCGACTTCGCCGCCGAAATCGCTGTGCCCCGGCGTATCGACGATGTTGATCTTGATGTCGTGATAACGCACGCCGGTCGCCTTGGCCAGGATGGTGATGCCGCGCTC
>JAIQFJ010000486.1 GCA_020073325.1 Terriglobia bacterium
GTCCTGCCGGCCGCGGTCCCGGTCGGGCAGGCGACGATCACAGCGACCTATAACGGCCAGAACAGCTCGCCTGTTTCGTTTACCGTCGTTCCGACTGCGTATGGCATAGATGTCTACAACGGCAACACGGCGGTTACACAGGATTCCACGAGCTCGTCCGGAGCCCTCTACACGCCGACCAATTCCGCCAAGCCTGGATCGTATGTCACGCTCTGGGGCAGCGGCCTCGGAGCCAACTCCGCCGACAGCGATACAACGTTCACCAGTTCGCCGCACGCGATCAGCACCGCGATCCAGGTATTCGTAGGTGGCGTCCAAGCGTCGAACGTTACGTTTTCGGGTGCCTCGCCCTATCCCGGTGTACACATCATCGTCTTCCAAGTCCCCCAGGGAGTCCCGAACGGCTGCTTCGTTCCGATTGCGGTGGTCACGGGCGGGACGACACTGAGCAATACCCCGACGATGGCGATCGATAATAACGGCGGAGTCTGCAACGAACCCTCTTACGGGCTCTCGGGCAGCCAGATTTCGCAGCTCCAGACGCTGACGGACTACAAGACCGGTGCCGTGATCGTCGGTCAAAGCACATCCCCCAGTGGAACAAACACGGCCGCGATCGCTTCCTTCTCGCATTACACCGGCACGAGCTTCTACACCAGCGGCACCGTTTCGATCGGCGCCTGCACCGTCGAGGAAGCGGCGACCGGTGGCGCGACGGGTACGGTCACCGGCCTCGATGCAGGCAGCGTTACCGTGACGCCTCCGGGCGGCGGCGCGATCAGTTTGCAGGCCTTCCCGCAGTCACCGGGAACTTATTTCGGACAGCTCTCCTCGATCCCGTCCTCCGGCGGAACGTTCGCCTTTGCGGGAACCGGCGGCGCCGGGTCAAACGCGGTGGGTTCGTTCACCGCGAACGTGAACTTCCCCAACCCGATCATCAGTTGGACCAACCAGAGCGCATCGGCTTCGGTCACGCGCAGCGCCGGCCAGACCTACACCTGGACCGGCGGCGCGCCGGGAACCTATGTGACCATGAGCGGGTCTGCATCGGGGAACGGGATTAACGGCAGCTACACCTGCATCGCCCGGGTGGAAGCGGGCTCGTTCACGGTGCCGTCCTACATTCTGCTCGGCCTGCCCGCCGGCACCGGCGACTCGATGCTCACCAATTCCACCAATTACACGACGTTCACAGCTTCCGGACTCGACTTCGGATTCGCCATCGGTTCCGTGTCGTTCTCCGTCGACAGCTCGTTCAAATAAACTCCTCTGCAATCGACAGGCGGCCTGAAAAGGTCGCCTGTCCCACAACTTGCCGATTCGATGCACCTCGATCGAACCGGTCCCGCCCTATCCTTCCATCAGAGGAGATCGTGCGCTTTCCATGAAAGGGCCGGTCCCACCGACCCGGTGGTCCTAGGAAAACGCCGGCGACGTGTTTGTGTCATGGGGAGGCGCCTCTTTTAGAACAATGGCGTTAATCTGGCCGCAAATGAGGTGAGTGCACCGAAAAATACGCTATCCCAGGCAAATGGGACGCTTTTTGCTCTTCGCCGCCCTCGCCTCGATCGCCCTGGCCGATATCAGCAATCAGACCATCACCGTTCCGGCCGGCAGCACACTCACTCTCGACGCCGGTAGTGTGCTCGCTTCGGGTGGCGATCTCGCCTGGAACGGATCGACCATCGTTGTCGAAGGCAACGCGACGTTTTACTCCTATGGCGTCGTTCCCACCGCGGTCTACAGCGGACTTTCGCAAGCGAACCTGCTCGAGCTACGCCGGGAGTGCTATTCCAGCGCTCCGGGCCTGCACGGTCGCGCAGTATGACAGCAGCGTGCCCGGCACGCCGCCCTCGCCGATCGATCCCGGCACGCTGACCGTCACCCCGCCCGGCGGAACTCCGGTGACGATTCCGCAGGGCGCCGGCAGCCCGGGTTCCTATTTCGCCAGCCTCCCCGCCGGCTCGCTTCCCTCCACGGGCGGAGCGGTGGCTTTCAAGGGAAGCGGCGGCACGCAGGTGGGAGCTTTTTCCGCAGTGGTCGATTTTCCGAATCCGCTGTTGAGCTGGACCAATTCAGGCGTCGCGGCGAACGTCACGCGCTCGCAGGGACTCACCGTGAACTGGACCGGTGGCGCCGCCGGGACGTTCGTTTTCGTCAAAGGCAACTCGGCGAACGGCACCGCGGGCGCGCTCTATACTTGCACGGCTCCGGTGGAAGCGCGGACCTTCACCGTGCCCCCGTATATTCTGGCGATGCTGCCGCCGGGTCCGGGAAGCACGACCGTGTCGAACAACACCGCGTATACGACGTTCGCCGCCACCGGCCTGGACGTCGGAATCGCGTACGGCGCCGTCTGGATCAGCGTGAATACCACCGTGAATTGAGTCATAGTCGACGTTCTACCTTCAGCATGGTAGACTTTCTACCATGGCGGAGAAAGATCGTCTCGACCTGATGCAGGGCACGCTCGACATGCTGATCCTGCGGACGCTGGTACCGGGGGCGGCGCACGGGCACCAGATCGCCAGGCACATCCAGCGCTCGACCGAGGACGTTCTTCAGGTGGAGCACGGATCGCTTTATCCGGCGCTGCACCGGCTGGAGAAGAAAGGCTGGATCGCCGGGAAATGGGAGCTGGCCAAGGATCGCAATCGCGAATTCAAATTTTATCGGCTGACCGCGGCGGGAAAGAAGCGGCTGGCGGCGGAAGAGTCCAAATGGAAACGGCTGGCGGCGGCGATCGGGCGCGTGATGTGGCCCGAGGAGGCGTAGCGCGATGTGGTCTCGCAAGCGTGAAGACGATCTGGATCGCGAGTTGCGCGCGCATCTCGATCTGGAAGCGGAAGAGTCGAACGATCGCGATGCGGCGCGCCGCGCGCTGGGGAACGTCGCGCGAATCAAGGAAGACGTGCGAGAGGCGTGGGGATGGGCGTGGCTGGAGTGGTGCGCACAGGATTTTCGATATGCGCTGCGGCAGATGCGCCGCAGTCCCGGGTTCACGCTGATCGCGATTCTGACTCTGGCGCTTGGCCTTGGGGCGACGACTGCGATCTTCTCGATCGTCAACGGCGTGCTGCTCGAGCCGTTGAAATATCACGAGCCGGCGCGGCTGTTTCTCGCTCGCACGCAGCCGCCCGTGAACTTGCCTGTGAAGCAAACTTTCACGGTGAACGCCGCCCAGTTCGATCATTGGCGGAAATTCTGCCGCGGTTGTGAACAGACGGCGGCGTTTCGTTTCCTGGAATTGACCTTGACTGGCGCGGGCCAACCCGAGCGTGTGTCAGGGCTGAGCGTCTCCGAAGAGTTCTTTCGTACACTCGGCGTTCAACCGGCGCTTGGGCGCGATTTTCTTCCGAGCGACGGCGGTTTCGGCGACGGACACGAAGCCAAGGTGCTGCTGGCCGATGCGCTGTGGCGCAGCCGGTTCGCGGCGGATCCGTCGATTCTGGGCCGCGCGATTCAGTTGAACGGGGAACCGCACATCGTGATCGGCGTATTGCCCGCGGATCTGCATCTTCCCAAGACGGATGAATGGGGAGAATACGTCGGGCCGGCGGAACAGCCGCTGATTTTTCGCCAACTCGATCCCGCCGCGTATCGAGCGCGGCCGGTGGGGAATTTGAATTTCAGCGCATTGATCCGCCTGCGTCCCGGAGTTTCGCGGGAGCAGGGGATCGCCGAGGTGAACGGGCTGCTGGCGGATATCTATCGCCAATACGATCTCGATACGCGCATCACGCTGATTCCGCTCCAGCAGCAGATCACGCGCGGTGCTCGATCGGGATTGTGGCTGCTGCTCGGCGCCGTTTCGGTGGTGCTGATGATCGTGTGCGTGAACGTCGGCAATCTGATCCTGGTGCGGACTTCGGGCCGTCAGCGCGAGGCGGGAGTCCGGTTGGCGCTCGGCTCCGGCCGCGGCCGCCTGTTCGCGCTGGTGCTGGAGGAGGCGATCCTGCTGGTGGCGATCGGCGGCGCGCTGGGCGTCGCGCTGGCGGAGTGGAGTTTGCGCGCATTTCTCGCCGCCGCTCCCGCGAATCTTCCACGCATCGACGAAGTCGCGATCGACTGGCGCGTGCTGTTGTTTTCCGCCGCCGCTGTGATCGCCGCAACGCTGATCAGCGGGACGATTCCGGCGTGGAGATTGTCGCGTACCGAGCCGATCGATTCGCTGAAGTCGGCTTCGGCGGCATCGACGGAGACGAGGGGCAAGCTTCGGGTGCGCGAATGGCTGGTGGGTGTCGAGGTCGCGCTGAGCACGGTGCTCCTGATCGTCAGCGGGCTGCTGATGCTGAGCTTCTTTCACGTGCTGCGCGTCGAAACGGGAATTCGTGCGGAGAACGTAATCACGCAGGATGTTTCGTTCGTCAATCCGAAATACGCCCAAGGCCATCGGCGAGCCTTCGTGGAAGAGACTGTGGCGCAGCTCGCGCAGATTCCCGGCGTGGAGGCGGCCGCGGCGACGAATCACCTTCCGCTGCTCGGCGAGGACTGGGTGTCGTCGCTTGAGGATCCGGATCAGCCGCGGCGA
>JAIQFJ010000048.1 GCA_020073325.1 Terriglobia bacterium
TTTGGTTGCGGTGTCTAAGTCGGAGTAGTAACGGATCGCTTCTACAAGCGTTTCCGGCACGTAAACATCGACGGGACTACCATTCATGAATCCAGTTTACCCGGATTATTTGGTTGTGTCAAGTATATCGTTACCCAAATTAGGCGCCCAGAACCCGTGCCGCGGCGATGTGGTCGCCTTCTTTTAAGTAAATGACGTACCCGAAATGGCCCGCGCCGTCCGTAACGCCACTGGACGCGTAGATCGCGACACCCGCGTCGAGCAGCGATTTCTGAATCTCCGCGAGCGCGCCAAGCTGATCGTCGCCCTGGATCAGACATGCGTGGTAGGGACCGGTCAGCGTCCATCCCAGCTTCTTCGCCAGCGCGAGAAGCTGGTCGCTGCGGTCGGGGAAAATGGTCAGTTCGAAGCGATTCGGGCCAAACGGCACCGCACTGAAGGCCAGCAGGTTAATCTCCTCCGAAGCCAGTTTCGCCAGTAGTTCGTAAGCCTTGGCGGGTTCATCCTCCACCCGCGTATAGAAATATTCCACGGTCCGGACTTTGAGCGACATCGCCGCCTCCTCGTCGGACCTAATGATGACATAGCACGAAGCAGAGAGGATTAGCCTTGCGGCGCGATCGTCACGAAAAACGTCTGTCCTCCGCGGCTGACCAGCAAGAGCGGCGGCCGGGAGCCGGATTGCTGCAAGGCGCTCCTCACCTGATCCGGTGTCGTCACCGGCTGGCGATTCACCTCCTGAATGACGTCGCCGGCCTGGATTCCCGAATTCGCCGCGGGACCGCCGGGATCCACCATGGTGACCACCAGACCCTTCGTATTTTGCGGCAGATTGAGCTGCACCGCAACACTCGGAGTCAGCGGCTGCAGCGTCATGCCCAGCCGTCCTGGCGCCGCTGACGGCTGGGCCTGCTGATCCGCGGCTTCCTGTTGCGGCTTCAGTTCGTCCAGCTTGGCGTGGACCTGCTGCTCATGCCCGTCGCGTGAGATCGTCAGCGTCACCTCGGTTCCCGGCGCACTGCGGGCGACGTTATTGCGAAACGAATTCGGATCGGTCACCTTTTGCCCGTTGAAAGCGACAATCACATCGCCGGATTTGACACCGGCGTGATCCGCGGGACCGCCCGGAGCCACCGAGTTCACCAGCACGCCCTGGGGCTCTTTCAACCCGAGGCTCGACGCCAGATCGGAGGTCACGCGCTGGATGCCGATGCCGAGTTGCCCCCGGCTCACATGTCCGCTCTTAATCAACTGATCCATCACGTTCTTCGCCATGTTCGACGGAATTGCGAAGCCGATGCCGATGCTGCCTCCCGTGGTCGACATGATCTGGGAATTGATGCCGATCAATTCCGCTGTCGTGTTCACCAGGGCTCCACCGGAATTGCCCTGGTTGATGGGAGCGTCGGTTTGCAGAAAATCCTCGAACGCGCCGTTGCTGAGTCCGGTCTGGCGGCCCTTGGCGCTGATGATTCCGTTCGTCACCGTCTCACCGACGCCCAGCGGATTACCGACTGCCAGGCAAACATCGCCGACGCGGGTCTGATCCGAATCCCCCAGCGCAAGCACGGGAAGGTTGCTGGCGTCGATCTTGAGGACCGCAAGATCGCTCAACGGATCCGAGCCGACCAGTTTGGCTTTGAACGTCCGGTTATCGTTTAAATCGACGCGAATATCGTCGGCGCCATCGACTACGTGATGATTCGTCAGGATGTGTCCGTCGGAGCGCACGATCACGCCGGACCCCAGCGCGTGCTCCACCTGCGAGCCGCCACCGCCCTCCGGTACTCGATTGCCGAAGAACCATTTGAAGAACGGATCGTTTTGAAACGGGAACTGCTGCGGCGCGCGCTGGCGCAGTTCGGCGTGAATCGTAATCACCGCCGGCGCAACACGATCGACCACATTCGCGTAGGACTGAGGCGCCATTGCCGAGACGCGCGGCGGGTTGGTTTGCGTTACAGATTCGGACGGCGTCTGCCGTTCGCAGGAAGAAACCACCAGGAGCGTGCTCGCGAGCAGAAGAAGGTTCTTCATACAAAATAAGATGCGGCTCATCCCGCGATCTTTCAGAACCTCGCGGCGCTGAAGTACCTTGGAATGGATGACCGTCAAGGACCTGGCCGCGTTTCTGAACGTTTCCTTCGAAGGCAACGGCGAAATCGACATGAAACGCGTTGCGCCCCTGGACGAAGCCGGGCCGGAAGACATTTCGTTCGCGCAAGGCCGGGCGCTGAAGCAGGCCGGCGAATCGCGCGCAGGATGCATCATCGTTCCGCCGGATTTCGCAAACGATGCGAAGCGGACCATCCTTCGCGCAGCCGATCCGCGAGCCGCCGCGGCCCGCGTCATCGCGAAACTGCATCCCGCGGCCGTGCCTGAACCGGGCATCCATCCGACGGCCGTGGTCGCGACCGGCGCGGTGGTCGCGAAGAGCGCGTCGATCGGTCCGCTGGTGACCATCGGGGCGGGTGCTCGCATCGGTGAACGAACGTCGGTGGGCGCGGGTTCGACGATCGGCGCGAATGTCGAAATCGGCGCCGGCTGCACCATCCATCCGCGCGTCACGGTTTATCGCGACGTGTCGATCGGCGATGAAACCATTCTGCATTCGGGCTGCGTCATCGGCGCCGACGGATTTGGCTTCGTGATGGCGGGCGGCGCGTATGAAAAATTTCCGCAGGTGGGGCGCGTCGAAATCGGCAGCCGTGTCGAGATCGGCGCGAATGCGTGCGTCGATCGCGCCGCGCTCGGCGTGACCAGCATCGGCGACGGAACCAAGCTCGATAATATGGTCCACGTCGGGCACAACTGCAAGATCGGCAAACACGTCGTCGTCGCCGCGCAGACCGGATTTTCGGGCGGCGTGACGATCGGCGATTACGCGGTCATCGGCGGGCAAGTCGGAGTCGGCGACAAAGTGCGGATCGAATCGCGTGCCGTGCTCGGCTCGGGCAGCGGCGTGCTGACGTCGAAAATTGTGCGCGCGGGCGAGGTGATGTGGGGCACTCCGGCTCGCCCGCTGCGCGAATATCTGAAACAGCTCGCGGTGCTCTCCCGGATGGCGAAGAAGTAGCTATTGCTTCGAGCTATCGGATCCGTCGAGTTCCTTGACCATCCGATCCGCGGCGGCCACCTGGTCCACCGTACCGCGGAGCGTCATCGCGCGCGAAGCACTGCAGGTGAAGAGACGGCGGATTCCGGTCTTGGTTCGCACGTCGGTCGCGGTGCGCTGAAATTGCTCGACCGTCGGGCTGTGGAGATAGAAAACACGCACCATGTTGTCGGTGATGTTCGGCGCCTGATATTCATAGCTCGCAGCGCCGGCGCCGCCCGGTACGTCGAGCTGCTGGACCAGCCATTGCGCCAGCACGTTTTGCTCGGCGCTTCCGCGCGCCACGAAAAGGCGCGGCTCATTGTATGTGAAAACGCGGCGGATATCGGCGATCATGCGGATGGCGGTCGCGATTTCCTGAAAATCCTGAATCGAGGCGGCATGCGCGATATGGAACAGGTGAACCACCGTGTCGCCGCGAGGATCGCTATCGGCCGGCATGTGATATTCGGCAGGACTACCGGTCTTCGACGATTGATCGATCGCCTCCACCAGCCAGGCCGCCAAGGCGACCTGATCGCCGTTTCCGCGGATGATCATCGCTCGCGGCGCGTTGTACGTGAACACGCGGCGGATATCGGCGGTCGTGCGGATCAGCGTCGCCACTTCCTGAAACATCTGCACCGTTTTGGTGTTCGGCAGATAGAAAAGCCGTACGACGTTTTCGTTGCCTCCGCTCAGAGTGTATTCATGGACCGCAGCGATCGACTTAGGATCGGTCGAAAGCGGCCGGTCGAGTTCGTCGAAAATCCACTGTGCCAGCGCGATTTCCTCCGCCGGTCCGCGCAATTCCAGGGATTTTTCCGATTCATCCATCGTCACGCGCGGAGCTTCCGTGATGGTGCGAATCAGAGTGGTCACTTCGTGGAAACTCTGAACGGTGTTCGTGTTTTGAAACCGGAATACGCGATCGGCTGTCTTGGCTTCAGGATTCGTTTGGGCAGCCGCGGTCAGAGCGACCAGAGCGGCGAAAATCGTTCGCATGGCAGACCCTCCGGTAGCGTTGACGCAGCCGGCGAGGCGGGCGTGCAGCAGCTATTGCTTCCAGTCCATCGTTTCGGTCACACTTACCCGCGCGCGCGGGTAAACGATCAGGCGAAAACGGACGGTACCGGAGGAATTTCGATAAATTATGCTGCCATTTTGAAGCTGTGCCGTATCCAGGTCCACCGATTTGGTGTAGCTTCCGTCTTCGATTTCCAGCACGCCGCGCTGCGCGGTGTGGATCGCCGGAGATTGACGGTCCCAGCGGACGCTCAGATTGTCGTCATTTTTCGAAATCGAGAGTCCCAATGAAAAATCTTCCGCACCGGCGCGCGATCCTCCGGGGACACGCGTGAGCGAAACCATCATGCCCAGCGCGATGCCGAACAACAGAAATACAAAGGAGAGCGGGATCCAGATCGCACTGCGCAGCCGCGATTTCGAGGGCAGTGTGACCGCGTAAGCCGGACCTGCCGACGGCATGGACTCCATCGGTGTATATCCAGGCGGCGTATATTCCATCTCGCGCTGAAATTCGGAACGCGGCATTTCGGTGATGTTGCGCTCGCGCGGACGGCGTTCGAGCATCGATCGCCGCGGCGGAGGCTCATCGCCCGCCAGTTCGCGGCGTCGAAACGGAAATTCCAGCGGCGTCGTGTCCGGAAAGCCGCGGTCCTCGCGAATGAAAAAGCCGGCGAGGCTCACCTTGGTTCCATACGGCTTGATCACCAGGGCGACATGCGAGGGCGAGGGAAAATATTCGTCCATCAGCTGGATGTCTTCAGGCGCCAGCGCTAAACCATCGCGCGTGTGGCTGCGATAGAATCCCACGGCGTAATCGGGGCGCGTCGCATCGGGCTGCCAGCGCCGCACCGCCTGCTGGAACGCGGCGGCTTCGGTGTCGGTGAATAAATAAGACGGGCCGCGCTTGTAGTCGCACTCGACCGGCTCGAAATCCTCGATGCGGACAATGGAATGATCGCCGTGTTCAATCGACCCGATCAGCACGCCGCCCACTTCGGCGCCGCGCTTGGGAACGGCTCCGAAACCGCGCATCACTTCGGCCAGCATCCGGTCGACCACGTCCAGGTGCAGATGCACTGTCACCGGCTTGCCGGGAACTTCCCACACATAGTATCCGGCTTGTGTCGTGCCAGGCATTCGAGCTAACGTTTCAATCGTACTATAGGATGGCTGGCGTTCTTTACATCGTCGCGACGCCGATCGGCAATCTGGAAGACATCACACTGCGTGCGCTGCGCGTACTGCGCGAAGCAGACCTGATCGCCTGCGAGGACACGCGGCACACTCGAAAATTGCTCGACCATTTCGGCATCGCGAAACCCGCCGTGAGCTATCACGAGCACAACGAGGCGGCCCGAGCGGCAGAGCTCGTCGGGCGGCTGGAAGGCGGCGAAAACATCGCGCTGGTGTCCGACGCCGGGACGCCGTTGGTATCCGACCCCGGCTATCGCGTGGTGCGCGCCGCCATCGATGCCGGAATCACGGTCGTGCCCATCCCGGGAGCATCCGCGGTGTTGGCCGCCCTGGCGGCGTCGGGCCTGCCGACCGATTCGTTCCGCTTCTGCGGATTCCTTCCCGCGAAATCGTCGCAGCGCCGCAAAATCCTGGAGCAGTTCAGCAACGAAGAAAGCACGCTGGTGTTTTACGAGGCTCCGCATCGCGTGCAGGACGCTTTAGAAGATGTCGCTGCCGTGATGGGCGCGCGTCCCGTGGTGGTGGCGCGCGAATTGACCAAGCTCCACGA
Organism: Terriglobia bacterium; assembly: GCA_020073325.1. GTDB lineage: Bacteria > Acidobacteriota > Terriglobia > Bryobacterales > Bryobacteraceae > Palsa-187. Next base: position 5,868 of record JAIQFJ010000048.1, read on the forward strand.
GGAATTCCTGCGCGGCACGGCGGCGGAGATTCGTGAAAAGATCGTTCCGCGCGGAGAGATCGTGCTGCTGATCGGCAAGGGAGAGCCCGTAGCCGACGACACCCCCATCGAGGACGCGGTTCGCGCGCTGGAACAAAAAGGCATGCCGCGAATGGACGCGATCAAACAGGTCGCCAGACAACGCGGATTATCGAAGCGCGAAGTGTACCGGCTGGTCAGCGGCACCGCTACCGAACATTGATTGCGTACGGCATCAGCGTCAGCATCCCGCCATGCATCAACGCGCGAATCGGCATGGGACCCGCCAGCGCGCTCAGCTTCCTCTGAATCGCCGCCTCCACCGATTCGTCCGACCGGTTCAGCAGGAGATCCCAAATCGTCCGCCGCGGAGGATAAGTCACCAGCGCGACCTTTTCCGACGCCGGGATCCTGGCCCGGTCCTTGATCATCTCCACGGCGCGATCGATTCCGCCGAGATCGTCGACCAGGCCATTCTGCTTAGCCTGCACCCCAAGCCATACGCGCCCCTGCGCCAGCGGCTCGACCTGATCGTAAGGCTTCTTGCGGGCCGCCGAAACGCGCGTCACGAAGTCGCGATAGAACGTCTCGATCTCGCGCCGCAGCTTCGCGCGCTCCGAGTCGGTCAGCGGGCGCAGAATCGTGTCGATATCGGCGAACTGGCCCCGTTTGAGTGTCGTTTCGGTCACGCCGATCTTCGCCGCCAGCGCCTTCACATCCGGTTTGCCGAAGAAGACACCGATCGATCCGGTCAGCGTGTTGGGGTACGCCACGATCGGGTCGCCGCTCATGGCGATGAAATATCCGCCCGAGGCAGCCAGGTCCGACATCGAAATCACCAGCGGCTTCTTCTGCGCCAGGATCTTGGCTTCGTGCAGAATGTCGTCCGACGCGATGCCGTCGCCCCCGGGCGAATCGATGCGGAAGATCACGCCTTTGATCGACGCATCGTTTTCCACCTGCCGCATCAGCTTGACCATGCTGATCGCCGTGATGCCGCTCTCGGAGCCGTCGTCGTAGGTGCCGCCCCGTGTGATGTCGCCTTCGCCGACCAGATAGGCGATCTTCGTCGACCCTTCCGTCCCCGCCACCGGTGCATGCGTGTAATCCTGCTCGCCGATCTTGTTGATGTCGACTTTGATCTGTTCCTTCAGCTTTCCGAACACCTCGTCTTCGTAGAGCAGCCCGTCGACGAGCCCGCCCGCCTGCGCTTCGTTACCCAGAAACGGTCCGTTGTCGATCAGCGCGCGAATGTCCTGCGCCGGCTTCTTGCGGGCCTGTGCGATCGTGTCCACAAGGTTGCCGTAGTATTGATCGAGAATCCCGTTGGTCACCTCGATGGTTTCTGGCGTCGGCGTCGTGCGGGTAAACATGTCCGGCGCGTCTTTGTACTTGCCGACGTGCTCGAATTCCATATCGACGCCCAGCTTGTCCAGCGTTCCTTTGACAAACAGGAGTTGCGCGGCCAGACCCTTCATGTCGAGCTCGTCTTCCTCGGTCATGTAGATCCGGTCGGCGGCCGTGGCGACGTAGTATTCGCGCGCCCCCGCTCCGCGCAGGAACGCGTAGACCGGCTTGCCGGATTTCTTGAACGCCACCACGTCGTCGTGCAGCTCCTGGAGTTTCGCCCACCCGACGCCGAGCCCGCGCGGCTCGAGTACGATCGCTTTGACGCGCGAATCGACGGCGGCTTTACGCAGCAGCTGCCAGGTCTCGAGCATGGTCATCGGCTGGCGCTGCTCAAGGAACGGTAGCGGCAATTCGACCGGCGCCTGTTCCGGTAAATCGCCTTCCAGATGAACAACGAGTGTGGCCGCGGAGGGAACCGAGATTTTCCGCTCCCCGAAATGCATCGCGGCGTAGACCAGAATGAAACCCGCCAGGATGCAGAACAACACGCCGATGAGGAATCCGAGTCCGAATCTCTTCATACCTTTAATGTCCCACGGCAGGGAGCACTCCAACCAGGAAGCTCACGGTTTCCGCTCGGGCGCGCGGGCGGCTGTATCTACATTTAGACCTTCCCAACGGAGCGACATTCGTTTATAGTATGCCCAATGGCTCGGCATAGGCCGGTCATCCGGGAGTACGCTTCGTCCGCCCTAGCCCCTGTTGCCTAGGGAGTGCAGCACTACAAAGTGGTGCTTTTCTGTTGTTTAAGAATTTGTGAAGAGCGTTAAGATTTCCTGAGCGTCTTCAGATTCCTATTTGAGTTCTGGAGCCTCTGGGAGTATCATATCTTTGCTTCAGGCTGATGAAAGGGGTGTCCATGTTTAGAGTGATTTCTCTGTCGATATTGCTTGTCGCCATCTTGAGCGTCTCGCTTATGGCGCAGGCACCAACGGGGACCATATCGGGAGTCGTGACCGATGATACGGGCGCGGTGATTCCGAACGCGGCGGTCACCATCACCAATAAAGCGACCGGCGTTTCCCGACCGGCAACCACGAATGCTGAGGGCTTTTTCACGGCCCCTGCACTTCCGGCCGGGGATTACGAAGTTCGCGCCGAGGTGAAAGGCTTCCGCACACTGGTTCGCGCAGCCACAGTTCAGGCCGGCGAAAGCACGCAGGTCAATATGCCGATGACTCTGGGCCAAACCCAGGAAGTGGTCACGGTCGAGGCTGCGACAGCGCAGATCAACTATGAGAGCCACAACATCCAGGGCGTCATCGCGCGATCGAACATTCAGGATCTGCCCTTGAATGGCCGCAGCTACCTGCAGTTGGCCGCGCTCGAACCGGGCGTCACGATCGGGTCCGGATCGGTGGCGCAGTTCAATTCGCTGTTTACGGTCAGCGTGCTCGGCGCGGGCAACCGCACTGTCGTCACGGTGGACGGCGGCAACGTATCCGACAATATCGACGTGGGCGGCGGTATGGCGTCCATGAACTTCTCGCAGGAAAACGTTCAGGAATTCCAGCTCTCCGAAGTCAACTTCGACCTGGCGACCCCGATCGCCGCCGGTGGCGCGATCAACGTGGTCACCCGCTCTGGTACCAATGACTGGCATGGCAGCGGGTATTTCTTTTTCCGCGACCATAACATGGCGGCATATCCGAACCTGAAGCGCCTGCCCGGTATCACCGATCCGTTCTTTGTCCGCCGTAACCCCGGCGTATCGCTCGGCGGACCGATCAAGAAGAACCGGACCTTCTTCTTTTTCAACTACGAATATCTAAACCAGGTCCAGGCGATCAGTATTCAGACCACGTCGCCGTTTTTGTCGAATCTTCAGGGCACTTACGGGAGCCCCTATGCGAGCAAGCAGATCAGCTTCCGCCTCGATCATCGCATCAGCGACAAGCACAGCCTGTTCTTCCGCTATTCGCATGACGGAAACGCCGGCTTCGGCCAGTCGCTGATCAACGGCGATCCTTCGGCGTTCGCGCACAATACGAACTGGGCAGACCAGGCGATCATGGGCATCACCAGCTCGCTCACGCCAACCCTGGTGAACGACTTCCGCTTCCAGTACAACTACTGGAACAACCACAATTTCCAGGCCCTCTCGTCGGATTGCAGCGCACCTTGCGTCGTGGGTGGTCTTCCGACGATCTACACCTTTGTCGGTTCGAACTTCCCGGCCGTCGGACCGAACTTCAACGCGCCGCAGGCGCGCAATACCCGCCGCTTCGAGTTGATCGACTCGCTGAGCTGGCAAAAGGGCAACCACCGGCTGAAGTTCGGCGTGGACACGAACCCCACCAATTCCGCCGGTCTGTGGGGATTCTGCACCCCGATGTGCGTCGGCGCGTTCTCGCCCGACTATCTGGCCAACACCTTTGGCGCATCGATCGCGCCGCTCCTTTTCCCGGGCGCGTTCAGTGGCTTCAAGACCGATGCTGACGCCTTGAAGCTTCCCGTGTACAACGGCGCGGCCAGCATTTTCAGCGGAGTCGGCGTTGGCCTCAATTCGACCCCGGGCGGCTACGACTACGATCAGAACCGCCACTTCAATCAGTACAGAGCGTACTTCCAGGACGTCTGGAAGATCCGCCCGAACTTCACGGTCAACTACGGCTTGGCGTGGAATGCCCAGACCGGGTTCTATAACTCCGACCTGCCGCGTCCGCAGTTCCTCGCTCCGATTCTCGGCAGCGGCAACCTGGGACCGACGGAAAACAACACCAAGGAATTCCAGCCCGCGATCGGCTTTGCCTGGAGCATCAATAATAAGACCGTTATCCGCGGCGGCGCCGGCGTCTACTGGGACAGCACGCCGGGCTACTATAAGCTGCGTGAAATGTCGGCGATCGGACCTCCGGGAACGGTTCGCAGCACGCTCGCAGCCAGCGCGTTCACGAATAACATCACCGGTCCGTACAGCGGCTCCGGCGTGCTCGTGATCGGCGTCAACAACCCGGCGGCCCCTTGCCCGATTCCGGGTCTCCCCTGCACTCCGCTCCCGGTTGGCGCACCGATTCCGCTTTCGGCGCTGACAACCATGACCGTCGGCCAGTTCCAGAACCTGGTGAGCCAGGAACTGCCGTCGATCGCCGCCGTTCTGGCGCCGTCCAACGCGCCGCGCAGCGGGCCCTTCCCGTATCCGAACATCAACTACGCCAAGCAGGGTGTTGAAATCTATCCGCAGAACAACCCTCTGGCCCGCAGCTATCAGACCTCGGTCGGCATTCAGCGCGATCTCGGCGGCGGGATGGTGCTCACGGCCGACTACGCTCGCCGTCAGGGCGAGAACGTCAGCCTCGGCGAGCGCGACCAGAACCTGTTCAACCGCTTCCTGGGAACCAATGTGCGCCAGCCTGTGATTCCGGTCTGCCCTCCAACTTCAAACGGCGCCCCGGACCTCGATCCGACGCATAACTGTTCCACCGGCGGCGTCACCATTTGGACCGACCAGGGCCGCTCCGTGCAGAACGCGCTTCTGATGAAGTTGAACAAGCGCTTCTCGCATCGCTACCAGTTTGTCGCCGCGTATTCGTTCCAGCATGCGTCGACCGACGTCGGCGGCGTCTGGGATGAAGCACACTGGATGGCGGGCTACGGTCAGTACCTGCCGCATCACAACCTGACGCTTTCCGGTACGGCGAACCTGCCCTGGGGCTTCACGCTGAGCATGAACTCGTCCTTCATCAGCCGCTCGCCGATCACGCCAAACGTGAACGGCCTGGTTCTGCCGGGTACGGTCAATTCCGGCAGCAGCGAGCCGCTTCCGGGCCTGACGTACAACTGTCTTGCGGTCGGCTGCGGAAAGAGCGACCTGAGCGCCGCTGTCAGCGCGTACAACGCTGCCGTCGTCGCGGGCCAGATCAAGAACTCCCAGGGTGGAACCGTCGGCACGCAGCTCGTTCTGCCGAACGACTACCAGTTCGGCGATCCGACCATCACCCAGGACTTCCGTCTCACCAAAGTGTTCAAGGTGAAAGAGCGCTATCAGTTCTCGGTGCTCGCGGAAATGTTCAACGCGTTTAATATCTCGAACCTGAGCGGGTACTCGTTCACCCTGGACAATAAGCAGGCCGCCGCGACGGGCGGATGCCAGCAGGGAGCGTCCGGGTCGCAGTATCAGACCTGCAGCTTCGGTCAGGCCACCAGCCGCGTCAACCAGACGTTCGGCTCGGCCGGTCCCAGAGCGTTGCAGGTCGGCGCCCGCTTCACCTTCTAAGCACTCTCCGTTTTCCCAAAATGCGCTCCGCGGTCTTCGGACTCCGGAGCGCATTTTGTTTTTGCAATTTCCCCGCTTCCGGTGTACGATCTCCCAAATGCGCCCGATCGCTGCTTGCGGCGCCGCCGTATTCTTCTACTCTTCGCTGGTCCTCGCCGGCGATCGTGTCGCGGAACTGATCGCGCGCGGACAATTCTCCGAAGCGCTTCCCGCGCTCGAGGCTGCCCGCGACGCCGCCACCGCGGCAGGACGCCAGGATCGCGAAGTCGCGGCCGTGCTCAACAACCTCGGCTCCGTCTACGATCAGCTCGGCCGCCTGCGCGATGCCGAATCGATGTTCCAGCGCTCCCTCGCCCTGCGCCGCGATCTCGCCGAGTCCGAGTCGCAGGAGTCCGCCAGCACCCTGGACAACCTCGGCGCGGTTTATCTCAAACTCGGCTTATATGCGAAGGCTCGCGAAACGCTTGAACGCGCCGCCGCATTCGAAAAAGACGACCTCCACGCCGCCCGCGTCTGGATCAACCTCGCCATGGTCGACCAAGCCGAACACCGCTGGCCCGAGGCTGAGGAAATGCTTCGCAAAGCCCTCGACGTGCGCGAGCGTGAGCTCGGCCCCGCCAATCGCGACGTCGCCGTCGTCCTGAACGACCTCGGCGTGCTCCTGCAGTCCCGCAAACGGCCCGCCGAAGCCGAGCCCCTGCTCGAACGCGCTCTGTCGATCTGGCAGGCCGCGCTCGGCGAGATGCATCCGTGGGTGGCCGCCGGCTTTCACAACCTCGGCGTACTCTTCATGCAACTCGGCCGCACCCAGGAGGCCGAGAAGCGTCTCTCGAAAGCCCTCGATATCGCGGCTGCCGTGCTGCCGATGAATCACCCGAATCTGACCGCCTATATGACCAGCTACGCCCATCTGCTGCGCGAGACGGGCCGTAAGGGCGAGGCGAAGCGCCTGGAAGCGTCAGCCGCACGTTCGCGCGAAGCCTACCGCCGTGAAAATTTCCTCGGCTACACCGTCGACGCGCGCGAAATCCGCCAATAGACGCGTATCTTTTCTCCGGCGCAGACATCCAAACGGAGTCCGCACAAGGAGGACAAAATGGTTCTCGGAATGCCGCCCCTCACATTCATTCACGTGGTGATCAGCCTGATCGGGATCGGCTCCGGCCTGGTCGTTCTGGCTGGAATGCTGAATGCACAACGTCTCGATAGCTGGACCGCAACGTTTCTCTCGACCACCGTTCTCACCAGCCTCACCGGATTCCTGCTGCCCGCGCCGCATTTTCTGCCGTCGCACGCCATCGGGATTCTGTCGATCGTCGTTCTGGCCGTCGCGATCGCGGCACGCTATTCGTTTCATCTCGCCGGCGGCTGGCGGACCGCGTACGTCGTCACCGCTTCGATCGCTCTTTATTTCAACGTATTCGTGCTGATCGTCCAGTCCTTCCTGAAGGTGCCTTCGCTGCATGCCCTGGCCCCAACCCAGTCCGAACCGCCGTTCGCCATCGCGCAAGGAACCGTGCTGATCCTGTTCGTAGCGCTCACCATCCTCGCCGTGAAGCGCTTTCACCCGGAGCCGTTCGTTCAGGCCCGCACCGCAGCCGCACGCTGATTGCCGCGGCCAGCCACGATCGAAGGAACCGTCACGCAAGTTAAGTTAATTTCATTCGCCGCTTCTCAGGATTGAGATATCCTAGGCGGTTCATGCCGGTCTACGCGGCCACCATTTTTCTCAGCGCGTTCCTTCTTTTTCAGGTCCAGCCGCTGATCGCGAAATTCATTCTGCCGTGGTTCGGCGGATCCGCAGCCGTGTGGAGCGCGGCTCTGCTGTTCTTTCAACTGGTCCTGCTGGCCGGATATTTCTATGCGCACCTGCTGATCCGATACCTCAAACCGAAGCAGCAGCTCGTGCTGCACGCGACGCTGCTCGCCGTCAGTCTCGCAACCCTGCCGATCGTCCCGGCTTCGCACTGGAAGCCCACCGGAGGCGACGATCCCACGCTGCGCATCATTCTTCTGCTGGGCGCCACCGTCGGCCTGCCCTACATGCTTCTTTCGGCGACCAGCCCGCTGCTGCAAGCCTGGTATGTGCGGACGCATGCCGGCGCGATTCCTTATCGCCTTTTCGCGCTCTCGAATCTCGGCTCGATGCTCGCGCTTCTCAGCTACCCCGTTCTGGTCGAGCCGAAAATGGCGCTCGGGACGCAAGCCGTTACCTGGTCCGTCGCCTATGGGGGATTCGCCCTGCTCTGCGCACTCGCGGGATATCGGAGCCGCGAGGGCGTCGATGCGATTCAGGCCGCGCAAGAATCCCCGGAAAAATCGCCGGGTCTGGCCACGATGTTCCTGTGGATCGGCCTCGCTGCCTGCGCCTCCACGCTGCTGCTCGCGGTCACCAGTCACCTGACCCAGAACGTCGCCCCGATCCCGCTGCTGTGGATCGCGCCGCTCAGCCTCTATCTCCTGAGCTTCATTCTGTGCTTTGAAAGCGACCGCATCTATAATCGATACGTCTTTCTCCCTCTGCTGATCGGCTCGCTCGCGCTGCTGGCCTGGGGCGACTACAAATATCAGAACAATGGCGAAGTGAAGCGGCTGATCCCCGCGCTGTGCGCCGCACTGTTCGTCTGCTGCATGGTGTGCCACGGCGAACTCGCGCGACGCCGCCCGCATCCGCAATACCTCACCCAGTTCTATCTGATGGTCTCGGTGGGAGGCGCTGTCGGCGGACTCTTCGTCGCCCTCGCCGCGCCGCGCGTTTTCACGACGTATTTCGAACTCCCGGTCGCAATGATCGCCTGCCCGATTCTGGTCCTGTGCGCTCTCTGGACCCAGGCGCGCGCGCCGCTGCGCATCGCCGCGGCCCTGGGAGTCGGCGCCTTCGCGGCGTATCTCATCTACGCCGAGGTGTCGGAGAATCGCAAATACGTTCTCTCCGCGCGAAATTTCTACGGCGTGCTTCGAGTCCGCGACGATGCCGCCGAAGGCAGCGTTCCCGCCAAGCGCGTCCTGATTCACGGGACCATCAATCACGGCACCGAGCTTCGCATCCCCGGCGCCGATCGCATTCCGACTTCCTATTTCGGAAAGGGCTCCGGAATTTCTCTCGTCCTCGGCGCGCTTCATAGCTCGGGTCCGATTCACATGGGGATCCTCGGGCTCGGCGCGGGCGTGACCGCGGCGCTGGCACAGGACGGCGACACCCTGCACTATTACGAGATCAATCCGCTGGTCGTCGAAATCGCGAATCGCGACTTCAGTTTCTTTCGGGCGTGTCCCGCCGAAAAGCAGCTCTACATGGGCGACGGACGTCTGGTGCTCGAAAAAATGCCGGGCGAAAATCTCGACTTCCTCGCCATGGACGCGTTCTCCAGCGACGCCGTGCCCGTCCACCTGCTCACCAAGGAAGCCTATGCGACCTATGCGCGGCATCTGAAACCCACAGGCGTTCTCGCGATCAATATTTCGAATCGCTATCTTGACCTGGCGCCGGTCGTCGCGCAGGCCGCAGCCGACCTCGGATGGAGTGGAGTTATCGTGTTCGATGACGGCGAAGAGGAAGAATACTATTACGGGTCTACCTGGGTCCTGATTTCACGCGATCCTAAGATTTTTCATCACGAAACTTTCCAGGCCGCCGACATGGAGCAGCTCAAACCGCGCCAAGGCTTTCGCGCCTGGACCGACGACTACAGCAATATTATTCAGATCCTCAAATGACTGTCTTCCTGCCATGACTCTTTACGCGATCACGATCTTCCTCAGCGCGTTCCTTCTGTTTCAGGTTCAGCCGCTGATCGCCAAAATCATCCTGCCTTGGTTCGGCGGATCGGCAGCCGTGTGGGCCGCGGCCATGCTGTTCTTCCAACTCGTGCTGCTGGCCGGATACGCGTACTCGCACGCCGCCATCCGCTATCTGCGTCCGAAGTCGCAGGCGATGGTGCACGGGGCGTTGCTGCTGGTCAGTTGCGCGCTGCTGCCGATTCTTCCGAACCCGGCGTGGAAACCCACCGGTTCCGGCGACCCGACTCTGCGCATCCTCGGCCTGCTCGCCGCGACGATCGGGCTGCCTTATTTTCTTCTGTCGTCGACCAGCCCGCTGCTGCAAGCCTGGTACGTCCGCAAATCCGGGAGCGGCATGCCGTATCGGCTCTTCGCGCTGTCGAATTTCGGGTCGATGCTCGCGTTGATCAGTTTTCCGTTTCTGGTGGAGCCGCAACTCACCTCACGTGAACAGGCGTTTTCCTGGAGTGGAGCCTACATTCTGTTCGCCGCCCTCTGCGCCTTCGCCGCCTGGGCCAGCCGCCACGGCAAAGTCCAGATTACGGCCGAATCCGAATCGGCCGGCCGGCCGAGTCTCGCGCAACTGACCTTATGGGTCGCCCTCGCCGCCTGTGCGTCGATCCTGTTGGTCTCCATCACCAATCACCTCAGCCAGAACGTCGCGCCGATTCCGTTTCTGTGGGTCGTGCCGCTGGCACTCTACCTGTTGACGTTCATCTTCGCCTTCGAAAGCGATCGTATCTATCAGCGCTGGCTTTTTCTTCCCCTGCTCATTCCGGCGCTCGGCGGGATGGCCTACTTGATCTGGGCGGACTCCGGCAATCTTCACATCAAGAAACTCATCCCCGGATTCTGCGCCGGACTCTTCGTCTGCTGCATGGTGTGCCACGGCGAACTCGCTCGCAGGCGACCCGCGCCTTCGCACCTGACGCTGTTCTATCTCATGGTTTCGCTCGGCGGCGCGATCGGAGGAATGTTCGTCGCGTTCGTCGCGCCGCACGTGTTCAATTCTTATCTCGAACTGCAGGTCGGCCTCGGAATGTGCGCTGTGCTCGCGATGGTCGTGTTGTGGGGAGTCCGGATTCCGAAGCTCGGCCCATGGCCGCTCGGCATTGCGGCAGCGGTCGCGACCGGCGTGCTGATCAGCTACATGGGGATGTCGCAGTACAACGAGGTCAAGGGATTCCGGCTGATGGAACGCAATTTTTACGGCGTCCTTCACGTCCGCGACGATAAGCTCGACAAGTACAACGAGCGCGTCCTGCTGCACGGCACCATCAATCACGGCGAGCAGGTCCTCAATGACGAACTTCGCTACACCCCGACTTCCTACTACGGAATCCACAGCGGCGTGGGCCGGGCGGTTCGGGCGAAGCAAGCCCTGGGACCCGCGCGCGTCGGCGTGATCGGGCTCGGCGCCGGCGTCCTGTCCACCTACGGCCGCCAGGGCGATTATTTCCGCATCTACGAAATCAATCCCCTGGTCGAGCGCATCGCACAGACCGAATTTTCCTTCTACCCGCATTCCGCCGCCGATAAAAAAATCCTGCTCGGCGACGCGCGCCTCACGCTCGAACGGCAGGAAGCGCAGAATTTCGACATCCTCGCCGTCGATGCGTTTTCGAGCGACGCGATTCCCATCCACCTGCTGACGCGCGAAGCCCTGGCCCTCTATTTCCGCCACCTCAAGCCCGATGGCATTCTCGCGCTGCACGTCTCGAATCGATACCTGGACCTGATTCCCGTCTGCGCCCGCGGCGCGCAGGAGTTCGACAAGGTCGCCATGGTCGTGTCCGACGAAGGCGACGAGGCCGACTATCTTTCCAGCTCCACCTGGGTTCTGCTCGCCGCTCAGCCGGAATTGTTCCACGGCGAAATGTTCAAGGATGCCGACATCACTCCCGGCAAATCGTCCACGAAATTCCGGACCTGGACCGACGATTACAGCAACATCTTTCAGATCCTCAAGCTCGACTAGACCAGCTCGATCAGCGGCCGGGCCTGCGCACATCGCCGCACCGCGCGTGCGATTCTCTTCACTCCGCGATCCCAGTCGGGAAACAGGTCGATATACTGCACCCGGGCGGCGATCTGTCTCGGGACCGTACATTTTTCGAGCCGCACCGGAATCAGATAATCCTGATCGAGCGGCATCTGGCGCGCGCAATCGAGCGCGTAACGCAGCTCGCTCTGAAACTGCCCGCGCTTCACAATGGACCGCGGCGAAAGGCAAGCGACAAACGCGTCGCAGGTCTCAATCGCCCTTTCGATCGCTCTGGGCCAATTCTGCCCCGGCAGAAGCTGGTCCTTATCGATCCATGGCAGGCACCCCCGCGCCGCCAGCGCCTCGCAGAACCGCCTGACCATCGCCAAGTCTTCATGGACATACGCCACAAAGACCCGCGGCCGCGGTTCTGCCTGAAACTCGTACCCTTCCGCGGTCCGCAGGAACGTCCCGAGCCCCTCGACGACGATCGGGGCGCCTTCATCGAGCGCGCGCCTCAAGACCCCCGATACCAGATCGAGTTTCATCGGGGCTTGCTCACGAGATTCCCCAGGCCCGCCAGTTTCACAGGGCGCCCCATCCTTAAATTCTTCAGGATGGCGTGTACGACCTCCTCCACCTGATCCTTTGCCGCCGCCTGCGAGAGCCTGGTCTTTTCGGCCACGGCTCGCGTGAGAACAGTCTTTTTCATTGATCCAAGATTAAGAGCAGGCGCTGGTCCCGAGATTCGGCAATGGCGCTAAATCGCTGTTTCTACAGATGTTGTACGCGAAAGCTTCGCGTGAAGTTACAACTTCGATGAAGCCGTTTTAATCCATGCTTAAGCCCGATTTCATGTCGGCCTGCCATGATGTGATGGAAGACGGCGTGAAGTCGTCGACACCACAAGGAGATAGACCATCAAATGAAGAAAATCATGAGCCTGATGATCGGCATGTCGCTCGTGCTCGGCGCCGCCACCTTTGCTTTCGCGGATGACGCGAAGGACAAGGCCCCCAAGAAGTCCGACAAAAAGGGCAAGAAGAAGAAGGAAGACAAGTCGAAGAGCTAGTTTTCTTCTTCCACGAGTTCGAAAACCGCGCCAGGATCGCGCAGTAATAGGCGATCCGGCGCGGTTTCTGTTTTTACCTGCCTCAGATTTGTCCTAGAAATCAGATTTCTTGAATTTTCCTGCATCCGGGGAACATTTGCCGCATCAACAGCGTTAAAGAACAGTACAGCGTTAAGTTGCAGAGCAGCGGTCAAGGTCTTATAAAAGGAGAATCTAAAAGATGATGAAAAAAATGATGTTATTGATTTCAGTGGTCTCGCTGGCAGTGGCCAGCGCCGCCAGTTCGTTCCGCGTCGATCTCTATCAACCCACCGTCATTAACGGCACCACGCTGAAAGCCGGCGAAGCGAAAGTCGAACTGCAGGATGGGAAAGCCGTCCTCAAACAGGGCAAGACCAGCGTCGAAGTTACGGTCAAAGTCGAGACCAACAAGGAGAAGTATCACTACACCACCATCGGTTACAAAGACGGGTCGGAACACCAGATTAAAGACATCTGCGTGGGCGGAACCACCACCCACATCTGGTTTGAGTAATTCTCGCATCGACGCCGCGTCTCTCTCAGTAGAGAGACCCGGCTTCAAGCCGGCTTGCGGACCGGAAACCGGGCAGGATTGGACACCCCGCCTCATCAGTCGCGAGCCGGCTCGATGCCGGGAATATTTTCGGTTGCATCCTGCCTCTACGATAAGTAGAGGTGCCTTCCATCCAAATCACCCCTGACCGAAGCGAGCTGAGGAGCATGGTGCACCTGGCTGCGCCGCTCGTCCTGGCCGAACTCGGCTGGATGGCGATGGGCGTGGTCGACACGATGATGGTCGGCCGGCTCAGCGCCGAATCGATCGGCGCGGTAAGCCTGGGCACAACGGCTCTCAACACCATCGGAATTTTCGCGGGCGGCCTGCTGCTGGGCCTCGACACCTTCGTCGCACAATCCTACGGCGCGGGCGACCGGGCCGACTGCCGCCGGTCGCTGATCAACGGCGTCTGGCTCGCGATTTTCCTCATGCTTCCGGTGATGGCGCTGATCGCGGGGACGATCCCTGTGCTCGGCTGGCTCGGCATCGATCCGGCGGTGATGCGCGAAACGCGTCCTTACATCGCCGCGATCGACTGGAGCATTCCTCCACTGCTGCTCTACTTCGGCATTCGCCGCTATCTGCAAAGCGTGAACATCGTGCGGCCGGTGATGCTGACGCTGGTCAGCGCGAACCTGGTGAACCTGGCCGGGAACTGGATCTTCGTCTTCGGACACCTGGGCATGCCGCGATTCGGCACAGCCGGATCGGGATGGTCAACGTGCATTTCGCGCGTCTACATGGCCGCGTCGCTGGCGTACGTTGCCGTGAAGCACGATCCCGACCTGTTGCACACCACATGGCGTCCCGACTTCAAGCGGATGCGCGCATTGCTGGTTTTAGGGCTCCCCGCCGCGGGACAGATCGCGGTCGAGACAGCCGTGTTCGCGGCCGCCACGGTGCTGATCGCAAGACTGAGCGCCACTGCTCTCGCCTCGCATCAGATCGTGCTGACCACGATTTCGACCACGTTCATGATGCCGCTCGGAATCAGCTCAGCGGCAGCCGTGCGCGTCGGCCAGGCGATCGGCCGTGGCGATCTGCGCGGCGCATCGCACGCCGGCTGGAGTGCCATCGGCCTGGGCGCGGTCGTGATGTCCGGCGCGGCGCTCGCGCTGATCTCGATCCCGCACTGGATCGCGCGAATTTTCACGCCCGATGCCGCACTGATCGGCGCATCTGTGGTCCTGCTGCGGATCTGCGCGTTTTTCCAGCTCTTCGACGGATTCCAAGTGGTCGCGACCGGCGCGTTGCGCGGCACCGGCGATACCCACACGGCGATGATTTGCCACTTCACCGGCTATTGGGTGATCGGTCTGCCGGTCGGCGCGTGGCTGTGTTTCCACTACGGCATGGGGGCGGCAGGATTGTGGATCGGGCTTTCGCTCGGATTGATCCTGATCGGAGCGGTGCTGCTGGGCTTCTGGACACGGACCGTTCGTCGCTTCCATCCAGTGGACCACCGCAACTAAAGCCACACGCGGGCTGAAGCCCTCCCTCCAGGACTTACAATGGCTTCTTACCCGTGAGCTGGCAATCTGAACTCGACGAGATCCGGCGGCGCGAAGAACTCGCGCGGCTGATGGGCGGACACGCCAATATCGAGCGGCAGCACTCCGCTGGACGCCTGACGGTTCGCGAAAGAATCGAAAAACTGCTCGACCCCGGATCGTTTCACGAAACCGGCGCGCTCGCGGGGCAGGCCCAATACGACGAACAGGGCCATCTGGTTTCTTTCACACCGTCGAACTTCGTCGCGGGGACCGGAAAGATCGACCGACGGCGCGTGGTGGTCGGCGGGGACGATTTTACCGTCCGCGGCGGCGCGGCCGATGCGGCCATCGGAAATAAAATGGGCCACGCCGAAAAGCTCGCGCGCGGGCTGCGCATGCCGATGATCCGGCTGGTGGACGGCACGGGCGGCGGGGGCAGCGTCAAGACGATCGAGCAGATCGGCCGCACCTACGTTCCCGCGAATCCAGCATGGGATACGATCACCGCGATCCTTGGCGAGGTGCCGGTGGTGGGCGCGTGCCTGGGCCCGGTTGCGGGACTCGGCGCGGTGCGCGTCGTGACCTCGCATTTTTCGGTGATGGTGCGCGGCTCGAGCCAGCTTTTCGTCGCCGGGCCTCCCGTCGTCGAACGCGGCGTCGGAGAAAAATTATCGAAAGAGCAGCTCGGCGGGCATGAGATTCATGCACGCGGCAGCGGCGCGGTGGATAACGAAGTCGAAACCGAAGCGGAAGCTTTCGCGCAGATCCGGAAATTTCTCTCCTATCTTCCGTCGAGCGTGTGGGACATCCCGCCGCGAGCGCCGGTTGACGATGATCCGCGGCGTCGAGACGAGGAACTGATCTCGATCATCCCGCGCGATCGGCGCCGAAGCTACGACGTCCGGAAAATTCTCAACTTGATTGCCGATCGCGATTCGTTTTTCGAAATCGGTTACTACTACGGCCGCCCACTGGTGGCGGGTCTGGCGCGCTTGAACGGGCACCCGGTGGGGATCATCGCGAACGATCCGAAACACGGCGGCGGCGCGCCCAATGCGGCGGCGTGCGACAAGATGATCCGCCTGGTCGATCTGTGCGATACGTTCCACATTCCGGTGGTGAATTTTGTCGACAATCCCGGCTTCCTGATCGGCAGCGCCGCGGAACGCGCAGGCACGGTTCGGGCCGGAGCGCGCGCGCTGGTCGCCGTGTATCAAGCCACCATGCCGTGGATCTCGATTCTGATCCGCCGCTGCTACGGCGTCGCCGGAGCAGGCCACGGAAACGCCCAGGGATTGAATCTTCGCTATGCGTGGCCGTCGGGCGATTGGGGATCGCTGCCGATCGAAGGCGGCGTCCAGGCGGCGTACAAGCGCGATATCGAGGCGTCGCCCGATCCCGCGGCCCGGCGTCGCGAAATCGAAGACGCGCTGGGCCGTTTCCGGTCGCCACTGCGTACCGCGGAGGCGTTCGGCGTCGAAGAGATCATCGATCCGCGCGACACGCGTCCGCTGTTGTGCGAATGGATCGAACAGGCGTATGCGCTGCTGCCTTCCGAACTCGGTCCCAAGGGCCGAGCCTGCCGGCCCTAGCGTGAACGCTTTACACCCTCGACCAATCACGCTAAGATTCCCCTCAGACTGATTGGAGGTCCACGATGCAACTCCGTTTTCTGACGATCCTTGCCGCCGCGACCATGGCGATTTCGCAGGCGCAGACGAAGACCAAAAGCGTCGCTCGCACGCCCGACGGTCATCCTGATCTGCAGGGCATCTGGACCAACGCGACACTCACACCGCTCGAGCGTCCCGCGCAGTTCGCCAATAAGCCGACGCTCTCCGAGGCGGAAGCCACCGCGTACGAAAAAAGCGACCTGAAGACCAACGACATCGACGATCCGGAAGCGCCGCTGCTGGCGCGCGCGGGGTCAGGCTCGGGCGAAACCGCGGTGGGCGGCTACAACAATCTGTTCATCGACCGCGGCACGCAGCTCGCCCGCGTCGACGGCGTGAAGCGCACGTCGCTGATCATCGATCCGCCGGACGGACGCATTCCCGCGACGCGCCCCCTTCCCGCGCCGCGTGCGCCTGGAGCTTCGGCCAATCAGCTCGGCCGTTTCGACAGCGTGAAGGATCGTCCGCTGGCCGAGCGTTGCCTGGTCGGCTTCGGTTCGACTTCAGGACCGCCGATGCTGCCCGTGCTGTACAACAACACCTACCAGATCGTGCAGACGCCGGATTACGTGATGATCCTGGTGGAAATGGTCCACGACGTCCGCGTGGTCCGGATGAATCAGAAGCACGCGCCGTCGAGCGTGCGCCGCTGGTTTGGCGATTCGGTAGGCCACTGGGAAGGCGACACGCTGGTGGTCGACACGACGAATTTCAACGGCCAGAACCGTTTTCGCGGAGCCGGCGAAAATCTCCACGTGATCGAACGCTTCCAGCGCGTCGATCCCAACACGATTCTGTATCGCGCCACGGTGGAAGATCCGCAGGCCTACTCCAAGCCGTGGACACTCGAGTATCCCTTCAACGCCAGCGCCGGCCCGATCTACGAATACGCGTGTCATGAAGGAAACTACGCGATGCCCGACATCCTGGGCGGGGCGCGGAAGCTCGAAGGCGCATCGACAAAAAAATAGGCCGCGAATGAACGCGGATGGACGCGAATTGAATTCATCCGCGTTGATCGGCGTTCATCGGCGGCCATCCACAAGGCGACCCTCCGACGGAAATCGCCCTATTTCTCGACGATGTCCGACTTCATGGGACCCAGCGCGCCCAGCAGTTCATTCTTCTCTTTCTCTCCGACTTTGAACTTGTCGAGCGCTCCCACCAGATCCTCCACGAGCGCTGAAAAATCACCGCCGGAGACGCCCATGCCCGCATGCGCCGATTTCATGTCCTTGCCCATGTACTTGCAAGGCCCGCCGGATGCTTCGCAGATCTGGTCGACCAGCTTCTTCTTGAATGACGCGAGGCGCACCGGATCGGCCGCCGTGTCCTTGAAGAATCCGTTGATGCGCGCATCCGCGGCCACGCGTCCGACGAATTCGTCGACGACGGCGGTAATCGCCTTTTTGCCTCCCAGCCGCTGATACAGCGACTTCTCTTTCGCCACGGCCGGCACCATCAGCGCCAGCGCCATCAAGATCGATCCAAGAATGTTTTTCATTGAGTTTTGGTCCTCTGCCCGGTACTACGGACTTCCAGGCCAAACGGATTTACGTGGAAAGCCCCGCCAGTCAGAGTCTGTGTGAAAACGGAACGTTCGCCGCTTCCTGCGGTCGACGCCGATCATTTTCACACAGACTCGTCATGGCGGGGGTCGCCAAACGGCACAACAAATTTCCACAGCGCCCAACTACAATGAAAACGATGGCCACCCTAACCGCCGCGAAGTCTTACCGGACCCTCAGCGGCCTTCCTCTCGAACCCGTCTACGGTCCCGACCAGGCACCGGCGACGATGCCGAAACCCGGCGACTATCCGTACACCCGCGGCATCCACGAAACCATGTATCGCGGCAAGCTCTGGACCATGCGCCAGTTCGCCGGATTCGCCACCGCCGAAGAAACCAACGCGCGCTATCACTATCTTTTGTCGCAAGGTCAAGCCGGGCTCTCCGTCGCTTTCGACCTGCCGACGCTCATGGGCTTCGATTCCGATCATCCGACGTCCCTCGGCGAGGTCGGCAAGTGCGGCGTCGCGATCTCGTCGCTGGCCGATATGGAAACGCTGTTCCAAGGGATCCCGCTCGGCGACGTTACCGTCTCGATGACCATCAACTCGCCCGCCTCGATCATCTGGGCGATGTATCTGGTGGTCGCCGAGCAGCAGGGCGTCGATTGGAAGCGCGTCAGCGGCACGCTGCAGAACGACATTCTGAAGGAATACATCGCGCAGAAGGAATACATCTATCCGCCGGCGCCCTCGATGCGGCTGGTGATCGACACGTTCGAGTTCGGGTCGAAGTTCAC
>JAIQFJ010000049.1 GCA_020073325.1 Terriglobia bacterium
CCGCGCCCGCGACGTCGTCCTCCTTCTGGCCGTCCTGCTTCGCATAGGAGACAAGCACGTTGCCCCCGATCACGGCGACGTTGAACGGAGCGAAACCCGCCGGAATCGCCGGATCCGCGAACGCGCTGGTGAACGCTCCCGCATTGACGTTGAGCCCGGCGTCGATCACATCCACCTTGCCGGAATTGAAATTCGCCGCGAAGATCAGCGGCGCCGCCGAGGTGCCGCCGAGCGCGCATCCTTTATAGACCGCGTTGTTTTTCGAATTGTCGACCAGAACTTTGGCGTTCGACGCATCGACCGTGGTGTTCCATCCCGAAATCACTCCATCTTCGGAGCAGAAAATGAAGCTCGGCGCTTTGCCCGGGGCCACCTGAAACGCCGACGTGTTCGACGCGAACGCATTGAAGATCACGCCCGTCACCGGACCGCTGCTCCCCTTCCCGCCCGCCTCCGGGATAGTCACGACGATAGTCAGCGCCGTGCCCGTTCCGTCGTAGAGGGTCGACACGCCGGAGCCGTTGTCGCCCACCCAGAACGGCGTCGCGCCGAACCCGTTGCCCCATGGATTTTTCAGACGCGCATCCTGGTGATCGGCGATCCCTGGAAGATCCGAAACCAGATTGTGAACCAAGAAATTATTCGCCGGAGTGCTTTGAGCCGCCAGCAGCCCCGCGATCCCGCTGAAGAGAATCACAGATTTGATCATGTTTAAATTCATCTCACGGTAAGATCCATCCGGTGACTGAAAACTTGTAAAAAGACTGTAAAAATATCAAAAGGCGCTGACATTTTCGCAATTAATTAACATGACTCTTGCGTAGCAAACCAAAATCGCCGCAACGGCCCCCTAGCCCTTCTCTAAAGTTTTCGCCTGAGGCGGCCGAACCACAGCTTGGGGGCGTCCGCCGATTCTCCGGATTTATAAATTTCTGACGCGCGCCGGCCGGCACACGACCACCTGTGTGATCGCGGCCGGCCTGTTGACGATCGTCTTCCGGTTCGCGCTCATCCGCGTGCTGCCGCATCCGCAGCCTTCCTGTCCCGACGAGTTCGCCTATCTCCTGGGTGGACAAATCTTCGCCTCCGGCCATGTCGCGATGCCGCAGCTTCCGCACTGGCAGTTCTTCGAAATGCTGCACGCGTTCGTGCACCCGGTCTACGCGCCGAAATATCCGCCGGCGCAATCCGCATTTCTCGCGATCGGCCAACTATTGGGCGACCCGTTCTACGGCGTGCTGATTTCCGTCGCGCTGTTCGCCGCCGCCACCTGC
The DNA here is from genome assembly GCA_020073325.1 of Terriglobia bacterium. Taxonomy (GTDB): domain Bacteria; phylum Acidobacteriota; class Terriglobia; order Bryobacterales; family Bryobacteraceae; genus Palsa-187. Next base: position 1,275 of record JAIQFJ010000049.1, read on the forward strand.
TGGATGCTGCAAGCCTTCGTGCGTCCGGCATGGTCGCTAATCGGTGGACTCGCGACCGCACTCTATTTCGGCGCGGGTCACTATTGGACCGAATCGTACTGGGGCGGTGCGGCCGCGGCGCTCGGCGCGGCGCTGCTGATCGGAGGGTTCGCGAGGCTCCGCGGCTGGATCGCCGGCGGCGCGATTGGCGCGGGTGTGCTGCTGCTGGCCTTCTCGCGGCCCTACGAAGGCGGAGTGCTTATTCTCTTTATCGCCGGCTCGATGTTGGTGCGCCGCCGGCAGCTCGACGCTCGCGTCGTAGCGATCGCCGCAGCCGCCTGCGTCACGACGGCGATTCTGCTCGCGGCCTACGACACCCGGATCACCGGCAGTCCGTGGAAGCTGCCCTATCGTCTCCACATGGAGCAATATTCGGAAAACGAGCCCTTCTGGTTCACCGCTCCGCTTCCGAAGAAGAACTACGCCAATCCCGCCGTCGCCTCGGCCTATAGATATTACGACTTCGCAGTGTACAAAGAAGTGCGCGACCTGCCCGTCGCCGAACGAATTTCGCGCGCCGCGCTCACGATTCTCATGACCATCGGCTACGACGGCGGAATCGGCGGACTTGCGCCGCTGCTGTTCGTTTTCTTTGTCCGGCGCGATCCGGAGGTGCGGCGGCTCGCTGCCTGCACGTTCCTGCTGCTGGCGAGCCTCCTGGTCGAAGTGATGCCGTTCGAGCACTACATGGCTCCGATGCTGGTCGCCTCCACCGCGCTCGCCTTCACGATTCTCGATCGCCTGTGGCGTTATCGTCCGGTGAGGACCCGCGATCGCGCGGTGATTGTCGCGATCCTGTGTGTCGCCGTGCTGTTCGGACCCGCGCTGCGTGTCGCGCGCGCCGCCGCGGGCCAGAAGAGCCCGCTCTATCACGGAACCGGCTTCGGAATCGAGCGTGCCCGCGTGACCCGCGACATTCTTTCGCATCCCGGCAGCCACGTGGTGTTCGTGCGCTGGTCACCCGCAAAGCCGATGCCGGGCCCATGGGTCGCCAACGGAGCGCACATGGATCAGTCGCGCATCATCTGGGCGCACGACCGCGGCGCGGAAAATCGCGAACTGATGCAGTCCTTCCCCGGCCGCCATTTCTGGCTGCTCGAAGACGACGGCCACGGCGTGCGCGTCACTCCATATCCCTGATCTATACTCGTCTGGTGCCGATCCGCATTTCGTGCTTTCTTTTCATTTCGATGACTGCCGGCGCGCAGTCCGAATTCCTCAATCACAACCGCCCGCTGCTCGATTCGCACAACTGTTATCCCTACGAAGGCAAGTGGACGGACCGCATCGATCGCGCGCTCTCCACCGGTTTTCCGGTCGCAATCGAGCAGGACATCGCGTGGGCCGACGGACATCCCGTCGTGTCGCACACTTCGAAAACCAAAGGCGGCGAGCCGTCGCTGCGCGATCATTTTTTCGAGCGCGTCCGCCCGATCGTCGAAAAAGCGCTGAAGGAAAACCGGCGCGAGACGTGGCCGATCGTCGTGCTGCATTTCGATTTCAAAACCCTCGACGCGCAGACCATTCGAGCCGTGTGGGACATCCTCGGCGAATACGAGTCCTGGATCACGACGGCTCCGCAGACCGCCGATCCGCATACCCTTGCCCCGTTCGATCCTAAGCCGCTGCTCGTTTTGACTGAAGATGCCGACGAACAGGAGCAGATCTTCTTTCACGATCTGAAACCCGGTCAGCGCCTGCGCATCTTCGGCTCCGCTCACACCGCAAAGATCGAAGCGAAAACGCGCGAGGAGCGCGCACACATCGCCGCGACCATGCCTGCCGAAAAGCTGCTGGCTGAACCGCCGACAAATTATCGACGCTGGTGGAATAATTCCTGGGCCGAGGTCGAGGAAGGCGGCCAGACCAAAGCCGGCGACTGGACTGCGGACGACGACCGCCGCCTCCGCGCATTAGTCGATCGCGCGCATTCGCTCGGGTATTGGATCCGTTTCTACACGCTCGACGGTTTCACCGAGCAGGAAAATCGCGGCTGGGATCAGGGCTACAATTTCGGTTCGCGCGAAGCAGCGGAAAAACGTTGGCAAGCCGCCTACCACGCAGGCGTGAACCTCATCGCGACCGATCAGTACGAGGACCTCGCGGCGTTTCTGAAGAAACTGCGCTAACTTGACCAGCCCCGCTTCCTGCGGTCGCGGTTCCTTAAACGGCTGATTCAGCGGGATGCCGGCAATGAACCGCGACCGCAGGAAGCGGCGAACGTTCAGTTTTCACACAGACTCGTAACGGCGGGACTCAGCAGTACGTTACTGGTTCGCTCCCGACCCCGCACGCACCGTCGGATACTTGATTCCCAACTGATCCAGATAGTTGTCGTACTTCGACGCATCGTAGTAGAACTTCTTCATCTGCTCGCGATACTGCGCCATGGTTTTCTCGTTCAGCCAGATCGCCGGCTTGTCATCCGGCCGCAGGAAGCTCTTGTACTTCATGTCCTTGGTCTGGACGTTGTTGTAATAGTCCCACGCCGCCTGAACCAGTTCCGGATGCAGCACGATATCGAGAATCGTCATCGCCTGTACCTTCGCGCCCGCCACGACGCCTTTATGCGCGATCGGCGTCGCCATCGAAATCGCGTTGGCCCAGTTGTGTCCCGGACCGCCCGGAATATTCGACGGATAACTTAGGGTCACCGTCGGCACGGTCCAGGAAACATCGCCGATATCGTCCGACCCGCCGCCCATCGGCTGCTGGCCGAATCCCTCGTCGCCCGTGCCGTCCTGATTCTGCCGCTGACGCAGCGGGGCCAGCGGACGAATCTTCGTCGCGAGCCCGCGCACCGGCTGCTTCAATTCCGCCTGATATGCCTTGGCGAGCTTCTGGTCGTCATCGGACCACTGCGGCAACCCGACTTTCTCGATGTTCTTGTACATCGCTTCCGCAATCGGACGGCTGAAGTATCCCTCCCATGCGCTGCCCAGCAGGCGCGACGTAAATTCCGTATCCGTCATCAGCGACGCGGCCTTCGCCATGTTGTCGCCGATGCGCCACAGATTCATGATGTGTTCGTAGTCGGCCTCGCGGAAGTAATACCAGACCGCCGCGTTCGGCGGAACCACATTGGGCTGATCGCCGCCGTTCGTGATCACGTTGTGAACACGCGTGGCTAATCTCAGATGTTCGCGCCGGAAATTGTAGCCGACGTCCATCAGCTCGACCGCATCCAGCGCGCTCTTGCCGCGCCACGGAGCCCCCGCCGCATGCGCGCTTTCGCCTTTAAACAGGTACTCCACCGAAACCATCCCGTTGCCGCCGCCGGGTCCCGAATTGACGCCGAGATTGTTCCCAACGTGCGCGAACAGGCAGACATCGACGCCCTTGAACATCCCCGCGCGAACATAGTAGGCCTTCGTCCCGAGCAGTTCTTCGGCGACGCCCGGCCAGACCTGCAGCGTCCCTTTGAGGTGCTCGCGCTCCATCACTTTCTTCACTGCCAGCGCGGCCATGATCTGCAAGGGCAGCCCGGAATTGTGTCCTTCGCCATGCCCCGGAGCGCCCGCGATGATCGGCTCATGCCAGGCGACCCCCGGTTTCTGCGAGGCCTGCGGAATATCGTCGATATCCGATCCCAGCGAGATCACCGGCTTGCCTTCGCCCCACGTCGCCAGAAACGCGGTGGGAATTCCGGCGACGCCGCGCTGGACTTTGAAACCTTCTTTTTCGAGAATGCCCGAAAGATACTTCGACGTCTCAAACTCCTGGAACCCGAGTTCGCCGTAGCTAAAGACGGTGTCCACCATGACCTGCGCCTGCTTCTTCATGCCGTCGATCTGACCGGCCAGGTCGGCCTTCATGCCGGCTTCTTTTTCAGGAGTGACCTTATTTTGGCCAAACAGAGCGAGAGCAGACGCCAGGATCGCGATACTGAGTTTCTTCACAAAATTCCTTTCGATTTGCGCGAAGATCATCGGGGCCTCACGGCTTTCGGACAGCATATCATTTGTCCCTGTGTCCACAGTATCGTAAGAACATGCTGCTCTCCGATATCGATCCCGGACCGGATTGTCCCAAGTCCGTCCGCATGATCGTCGAGATCCCGAAAAACTCGGTCAATAAGTACGAATACGACACCAAGCTCGGCGTCTTCCGCCTGGACCGGACGCTCTATTCGCCCATGCACTATCCCGCCGATTACGGATTCGTGCCCGGCACCATGGCCGAAGACGGCGACCCCATGGACATCCTCGCCATGGCCGACGAGCCGAGCGCGATGGGTTGCATGGTCGAAGTGCGGCCCCTGGGGATCCTCGAAATGATCGACGCCGCGCAGACGGATCGCAAGATTCTCGCCGTGCCCGTCCGCAATCCACGTTATGAGCACATTCGCGACATCGGCGACGTCCCTGCGCATGTCCGCCGCGAGATCGAGCACTTTTTCAGCATTTACAAAGAACTGGAAGGCAAGACGGTCGAGACGCAGGGCTGGCGCTGGCTCCAGGACGCCTATGACGCAATTCATGCCAGCCGCGAACGGTATTTATCGCGTCATCCGGAAAATATCTCACGGAGTTCCTAGTGGAGAACCCTTTCGTTTTAGCCACTTAGATCTGGAACGGGAGTTGCAACGTTACCTTACAGCATGAAAAAAACACTGATGGTACTCACGCTTCTGGCCGGCGGTGCAGCGTTTGGCCAGGTCTCGATCGGAATCCAGATTGGCGCTCCGCCGCCACCGCGCGTCATGGTGGTTCCGGCCCGCCCGGGTCCGGATTTTGTGTGGATCGAGGGTTACTGGTATCCGGTCGGAGGACGTTACCGGTGGCACGGCGGCTATTGGACCCGTCCGCCTTACGGAGGCGCGCGCTGGATCGGTCCGCGGCATGACGGCCAGCGATTTTATGCCGGCTACTGGGACGGCGACCGCGGCCGCTGGGACCATGACCATCATTGGGACAAACATCGCGACCGCGACTGGCACGATCACGACCGCCACGATCGCGACCGACACTAGAAAGATGTCCCGGTGGTTTTGAAAGCAGCTACCCACTCGCTGGCGCTCGTGGTTCTGTGGTCTGCACTGCCACTCCATCGCCGAGCGCTGAACCGCGAACGCGAGTGAGCCGGCCCGTTCGCTCTCGAAAATCGCCGGGAAGTAACTGAGGAACCGTCGCGAAGTATCTTCGTCAAACGATCATGCTTCGCGATTTCCGCCTGGCAATCCGCCTCCTGGCCTCGCGGCCCGGATTCACTTTCGTCGCCGCACTGTCGCTGGCGCTCGGAATCGGGGCCAATTCAGCGATCTTCAGCCTGGTCGATGCGCTCTGGTTCCGTCCGATGGCGGTGCCCGACGCGGGCCGGATCGTTCGCGTATTCGGCTCCACCGACCAGGACCGCGCCGCGTCGCTGAGCTATCCCGAGTATCTCGATTTGACCCACGCCTCGACACTCACCGACCTGGTGGCGGTCGGCGGACGCGGCGCGACGCTGATCGAAGGCGACGACCGCCGGCTGGTTCCCATCAATCTGGTCTCTCCGAATTTCTTCACCGCGCTCGGCGTGCGCGCGGCACTCGGGCGCGTGTTCACCGTGGACGATCCGGGAATGGTGGTCGTCCTTGGCGACGATTTCTGGCGCAGCCACTATGGCGCCGATCCTTCGATCGTCGGCCGCCGCATTCGCATTCTCCGTATTCATGAGGTGGAGGCGACGGTCATCGGTGTGTTGCCCAGGACATTTCGCGCGATCGAAACCGGCGGCGATCGCGACCTGTGGTTTCCTCTCGCGAGCTGGTCGCAGATCGGCGATTTGCGCGAACTGGAAACGCGCGGCAACCGGTGGTTCTACGTCGCCGGCCGGACGGCGAATGTCGACGCGGCGAATGCGGAACTCGACGCCATCGCGCGGCGGATGGCCGAAGCGTGGTCCGCGACCAACCAAGGCCGTCGCCTGCGCGCGGTCCCCGATCTGCGCCATCGCATGGATCAGGCGGGAACCAACGGCATCGCGCTCGTGGCGATCGTGCTGCTGGTGGTGATGATTTCCTCCGTGAATGTCGCGAATCTGCTGCTGTCGCGCGCCGGGTTCCGCGGCAAGGAAATGGCCGTGCGCATCGCCCTGGGAGCGTCGCGCGCAAGACTCGTCCGGCAATTGATGGCCGAAAACGTGGTGCTCGGCGCCGCGGGACTCGCGCTCGGACTCGCGATCGGCGCGGCGCTCATTTCGATTCTGCCCTCGCTGATCGTGCAGCCGCCGGGGCTGCACATCCCGCTCGATTTCAATTTCGATCAGCGCCTGGTGATGTTCAGCATCGCGGTGTCGCTCGCGACCATTCTGTTTTTCGGACTCGCACCCGCGTGGCAATCGACGCGTCCCGACGTGGTTCCGGCGCTCAAAGGCGAAGCGAGCGCATCCGGCAGGCGATGGCCTCTCCGCAACTGGCTCGCGGCGGCGCAGGTGGCGATTTCGATGACACTGCTCGCGTGTGCGGGCGTGCTGGCCGAAAGCTTTCTGCAGACGCGAACGGCCGACATCGGATTCGCCCGCAACCCGCTGTTGCTGGTCTGGCTGAACTCAGATGCGAAGGCGCCGGAGTATCGCCAGGTGATCGCGGCGCTCGAAGCGCTGCCCGGAGTGCGCAGCGTTGCCGCCGCGGTTCGCGCTCCGCTGAGCCTTTCGTCGAACTTGATGTTCCAGCGCGTGACGCTGCCCGGGCGGCCCGAGTTCGCGAACATGCCGCCATTCGAAATCAAGTACAACGCCGTCACGGAGAATTTTCTGTCGACCATGGGGACGCCCATTTTGCGCGGGCGCGCATTCGATCCCTCCGATCAGAACGCCGTGTTGATCAATGAAAAGATGGCCCAGCGATTCTGGCCCGCCCAAGATGCCGTCGGCAGGACGATCACCCTGGGAGGGAAGCTGCACACCGTGATCGGCGTCGTGAAAAACGCGCCGATCAACGAAGTGGGCGAGGCGCCCGAACCGTATCTCTACGTTTCCTACTGGGCGAATTTCTCGAACGAAGTGACCTTCCTGATCGAAACCTCGGGCGACGCGGCGGCGTTGTCGCAGGCCGCGCGGCGCGCGCTGAAATCGGTGGACGCGCGACTCAATCCGAATACAATCACGACCCAAGGCGAACTGATTCGCTATTCCGCTCAGCGCTTTCAAATCACGGCGGAGACAGTGGGAGCGCTGGGCGTGCTCGGGCTGATCCTCACCGCGGTGGGATTGTACGGCGTGATTTCCTACGGCGTCGGCCAGCGGACGCGCGAACTGGGGATCCGCATGGCGCTCGGCGCAAATCGCGGCGACACATTGATGCTGGTGCTGCGCGACGTGGCGATGGTCGGAGGACTCGGGATCGCGGCTGGTTTACCGGTCGCGCTGGCGGCGACGCGAAGTTTTTCGGCGCTGCTGTTCGGCGTGAGCCCCTGGGATGCGCGCGCCTTCGTGATCGCGGCCGTCTTGCTGAGCGCGGTGGTGCTGTTCGCGGGATTCATCCCGGCAAGGCGCGCGACCGCGATCGATCCGTCGCGTGCCTTGCGAATCGGATGACGGCGGCTACTGCATGATTTTCAGTTCGATCTTCGACCCGTCCGAACCCCCGGTGTAGACGCGCTCGGTTGCTTTGACGAAATCGGTCGAGAGCGCCTTGGGGATATCCATGAATTTTTGCGGATTCCGATCCGTCAGCGGAAACCACGAACTCTGGATCTGCACCATGATGCGATGCCCTTCGCGAAATGTGTGCGCGACATCGGGCAGGCGGAACGTGATGCGGTCCGGCTTCCCGGGTTCAAACGGCGCGGCCTTCTCAAATCCCTTGCGGAATTTCCCACGAAAAGGCTCGCCACGGACCAATTGTTGATAGCCGCCGAGTTTGATCGTATACGCGGGCTCCTGCGGCGGATGCGTGTCCGGATAATCGCCGGGATAAACGTCGATCAGCTTGACGACGAAATCGGAATCGGTGCCGCTGGTCGAGACTTTCAAATCGGCGGCAATCGGTCCGAAGACGCTGACGTCGTGATCGAGCGGCTCGGTTTTATAGACCAGCACATCGGGACGGACGGCGGCGAAGCGCTGGTCCTAGGTCATGTAATAGGCGCGCATGCCCATGACGATGTGCGCCAGGTACGGCACGGGCTTGTTCGGGTCGGAAACATATTCGTCGAGCGCAGCCGCCGTGGGCGAGGACCACGAAAGCTTGCCTTTCGCGTCGAGATACAGCGTCGTCGATTTCGCCTGCGTCGGGGGCCAGGCGTCGAAATGCCGCCATTGATTGGTGCCCGTTTCGAAAACCCAGGCTCGCGGAAACTTTCCGTCGCCCTTGCCTTTCAGTTGATACAGAAAGAACGGAAATTCGATCTTTTCGCGGTAGTAAAGGCCTGTTTTAGACCCAAATTTGATGTTTCCGACCGCATCGCCGTCGCCGCGTGAAAAGCCGCCATGGGTCCACGGACCCATCACCAGCATGTCGACCGGCGGCGGCGAATTTTTCTCCATGAACTCGTGCGTGCGCAGCGGACCCTGCAGATCCTCGGCGTCGAACCATCCGCCCACAGTCATCACGGCCGGCTTGATCCCCTTCAAATGCTTCCAGATCGAGCGCGGCTCCCATTCGGAATCGTACGTGGTGTGCTCCAGATTCTGGATCCACATGGGATTTTTGTGCTTGAAGTATTTTTCATCGGCGTTCGCCAACGATCCCATGTTCAGGAAAAATTCGTAGCCGTCCGGAGTGCCGAAATCGAACGGAGCGTTCGGTCCCGGCAGGAACGGTCCGCCGTCGCGCGGAAAGAATCCGAGGTAGAAACGGAAATTTGCGGCGAGCATGAATGCGCCGTTGTGAAAATTGTCGTCGCCCAGGTAGTAATCGGTCACCGGAGCCTGCGGCGACGCCGCGACCAGCGCAGGGTGCGCGTCGATCATTCCGGCGCTGACATAAAACCCGGGCTGCGAGATGCCCCACATGCCGACCTTGCCGGTATTGCCCGGCAGATTCTTCACCAGCCAGTCGATGGTGTCGTAAGTGTCGGTGCTCTCGTCGGTATCTTTGGGACCCTTGTGCGGATTGTGCGGGCGGATGTTCACGAACTGGCCTTCGCTCATGTAGCGTCCACGGACGTCCTGATACACGAAGATGAATTTTTCGCGCGCAAACAGCTCGGACGGGCCCAGATTGTCGCGATACTGATCGGCGCCGTATGGACGGACCGTATAAGGCGTCCGCTGCATCAGGATCGGGTAAGTCTTGCCTTCGCTGAAGACGTCCTTGGGGATATAGACCGAAGTGAAGAGCTTCACTCCGTCGCGCGCCGGGACGCGGTATTCGAATTTCGAGTAATTTTCGCGGATGAACTGGGCGATCGGCGTGGGAGCGGGGGCCGGCGTCTGTGCCAGGGCGATGCCGGAGAGCAGGGCGATCAGAAAGTTGCGCATCGTTTTAACAGTATCGCTGTTGTAAACTCAAAACGTGCGGTTTTCCGCTGGCGTGGTCCTCCTCCTCACCGCCTGCTTGCTCCCGGCGCAATCTTCTGCAAAGAAGCGTGCCGCTGCGACCACGCATGCCGCGGAAAAAAAGACGGCTCCCGAGCCGCCGCCGGATCCGCCGAAAGCGCCCGAGCCTCCGCCGAAAATTCCTGGCGAAAGACTGACTTACGACGTGGAATGGCGGCTGATCCATGCCGGAACCGCGGTGGTGGAATCGCAGAAGTCGACCTCGACATTACGGGTGGATTCCGGCGGCATGGTCTCGTCGCTGTTTAAAGTTCACGATACGTATAACGTGACCTACGACGACGGGTTCTGCGCGATGGCTGCGTGGATGGATTCGCAGGAGGGCAAGCGGCATCACGATACCCGGGTGACCTACGAACGCGACCGCGCGACGTATCTCGAAAAAGATCTCCTCAAGGATGCGGTGCTGCATTCCGATTCCGTGTCGATCCCGTCGTGCGTGCATGAAGTGCTGGGCGCGTTCCTGAAATTCCGGTCGTTGAATCCCACCCCGGGCCAAAGTGTCCAAATTCCGATGAGCGACGGACGCCGGTCGGCCAGCGTCCGCATCGAAGGGCAGGAGCGCGAGGAAGTGAAGACCGCGGTGGGGTCGTTCAAAACGATTCGCTGCGAGGCGAACATGATGAACGGTGTGGTCTACACGCGCAAGGGCCGCGTGTTTATCTGGCTGACCGACGATGAGCGGCATCTTCCGGTGCAGATCCGGCTGAGGATGAATTTCCCGGTCGGAACGGTGACGCTGCAGCTCGCAAAGGAGGAGAAATTTTGAAGAATCGTACCGGCGGAGTGATGTTCGTCCTGACGCTATCCGGCGTCGCGCTCTTCGGCCAGAATCCTCCCAACGCGCTGATGAGCACCAAGGAAGCGAATGAGGTCTGCACGCGCGTCACGCAGTTGATGGAAGCGGGCGGTGTCGCCGTGCCTGACCTGAAAATGGCGGCGGCTCCGGTGATCGAAAATGTGAAGCAGGCTTGCGGATTGTTGCAGTCGCGGCCGGGGCTCGCGCAGCCAACCTACGTGCTGATCCAGAACCTGCGCGCGTATCAGGCGCTGGCCGACGCCGTGCCGAAACCGTTTCCGTTTCCGGAAACCGCGCGCCAGCAGTTCGCCGAGGTGCGCGACGATACGAACAGGCTGGACGCGCATTTCCGCGCGCTGCTCGAGTCGAAGGAAGGCCAGATCCGCAATGCGGATCGCGACAATCTGGCGCGTTACGCCGAGGCGAACCGCAAGCTGGCGGCCCCGAATGCCAAGAATCCGCGCGTCGTGTTTCTGGGCGACTCCATCACCGACTTCTGGCGGCTCAACGAATATTTTCCCGATCGCGATTTCGTGAATCGCGGCATCAGCGCCCAGATCAGCGGCCAGATGCTGGGCCGGATGAAGCAGGACGTGCTCGATCTGCATCCCGAAGCCGTCGTGATTCTGGCGGGAACCAACGACCTGGCCCGGCAGATTCCGCTGACGGCGATCGAAAATAACTATCTGATGATGGCCGATCTGCTTTCGGCCTACAAGATCAAGGTGATCTTCGCGTCGGTCTTGCCGGTCAGCGATTATCACAAGGATCAGAATCCGGCTTACGAAATGACGAAGGATCGTCCGCCGCTGTTCATCAGCGCGTTGAACGAATGGCTGACGCGGCTGTGCGAGCAGCGCGGCTACACGTATCTGAACTACTACAGCGCGATGATCGACAGCGCCGGCCGTATGCAGGCCGACCTGAGCGACGACGGGCTGCATCCGAACCCGAAAGGTTACCGGATCATGGCACCGGTGGCCCTGGAGGCGATCCACAAGACAATCGCTCCGCCCAAGCCGGCGGCCGTCGCTCCGGCGAAACCTGTGAAGCGGAAGACGACGTCTAATTGACGAAGGTGTGTCTATGAGGATGCGGTCACTTGCTTTGCTCGCGGCGTGCGCCGTAATGGCGTTCGCGCAACTGACCATGACGTCGGACCAGGTGGTGACGTTTATCCGCAGCTCGATCCAGCTTCATCATGACGATCGCAAAGTGGCCGAGTACGTCAAGAAGATCAAGCTGAAGGACAAACTGGAAGATCGCAAGGTGGAGGAACTGCAAGGCCTGGGTGCGGGTCCCAGGACACTGGCTGCACTGCGCGACCTGAGCGCCGCGTCGACGAGCCTGCCCGAAGCTCCGCCGCCCGCGCCGGTCGTGCCGAGACCGACCATTCCTCCGCCCGATTCAGTGGAGCAGGCGGAAGTGCTTCACGAGATCATCGACAACGCGCGCAACTACGCCAAGACGCTGCCGGATTATATGTGCCTGCAGGTGACGCGCCGGCGCATGGACGATACGGGAACCGAAAACTGGCGGCTGATGGATACGATTCAGGAACAGCTCAGCTACGTCGACCACAAAGAGTCCTACAAAGTGGTGATGTACAACGGGCGCAGCGTGGCGAATATCCAACACGGGGAACTGGGCGGGTCGACGTCGTCGGGCGAGTTCGGCAGCATCTACACGGAAATTTTCTCGCCCGAAACCGCGGCCGATTTCGACTTTGACCACTGGGCTACGTTGCGCGGAAAGCGCATGTACGTGTTTGCGTTCAAGGTGGCGCAGTCGCGGTCGCACTACACCATCTATTCGGGCGACGCGCATCGCACCATCACCGCGGGATATCACGGACTGATCTACGCCGATCGCGATACCAAGATGGTGATGCGCTACAAGATGGAATGCGACAACATCCCCGCGGACTTTCCGGTGAAGGACGTGAAGCTCGACGTGAACTACGACTTCACCCAGATCGCCGGGAGCCGATACGTGCTGCCGCTGAAGACGGAGATCCGCGCGCGCGACGGGAAATATATGTCGTGGAACGAAGCCGAGTTCCATCTCTATCGCAAGTTCGGCGCGGATACCACCATCAAGTTCGATACGGATCCGGAGCCGATTCCGACGGATCAGACCGAAGAGAAGCCCGCAACTCCGGACGCGAAAGACAAGAAACCGGAAGTAAAGAAGAAGCAGCCATGAGACTCGCCGTGATTCTACTGATCTGCTCACTGGCCTTCGCCCAGCGGACGATGACGGTGGCGCAGCTTACGGGATTCGTCAAATCGTCGGCGCAGCAGAAGCTCGACGACCGGTCGGTCGCCGACGTCCTGAAGAAAACCAAGCTGACCGAGAGGCTCACGCCTGAAACGCTCGCCGAGTTGCAGTCAGCGGGCCTGGGTCCCCGGACCACGGCCGCGCTGCACGAGCTGGCCGACGCCTCGGCAAGCCTCCCGATGCCGTCGGCGGCGCCGCCTCCTCCACCGCAGCCGCGGCTGGCGATGACCACCAAGGGACCCGACCTCCAGACCCAGGCCGCGATTATCGACAAGATCCGCGAGTACGCGCTGAACTACACCTCGAATCTGCCCAACTTCATCTGCACCCAGGTGACGCGGCGCCAGATGGACCAGACCGGGACGGGCAACAATTATCAATCGATCGATAAAATTCAGGAGCAGCTCACCTATTTCGAGCATCAGGAAAACTACAAAGTGGTCGCGATCAACGGCCAGATGGTGCAGAACCGGGATCACGACAAGCTCGGCGGGGCCGTTACGCGCGGCGAATTCGGCAGTTTCATGAGCGAGATTTTCGAGCCCGCGAGTCAGGCGCAGTTCGACTGGCACCACCTGGGCAAGCTGGACGGACGCATCATGAACGTGTTCAGCTATCGCGTGGAGAAGGCGAACTCGCGCTACACGATTGAGCACACGCCTTCGTCGCGGCGGATCGTCGCGGGCTATCACGGCCTGGTCTACGCGAATCGCGACACCAACGCCGTGATGCGGATTACGCTCGAGTGCGACGATATCCCGCCGGACTTCCCCATCCAGGAAGTGAAGACGGATCTGTGGTACGACGTCATCAAGATCTCCGATCGCGAGTTCATTCTGCCGCTAAAATGGGAGATGCACTCGCGCGACGGAAAATATCTGGCGTGGAACTCGGCTGAATACGCGCTGTATCGCAAGTTCGGAACCGAATCCTCCATCACGTTCGATTCGCCCGATCCCGTGCCCGATGCGAAGACGAAGGAGGAAACGATTCCTCCTCCGGTGAAGAAGAAACCGTGAAACTAGGCATTTTGCTTCTGACCGCCGCCGCCGCGTTCGCGCAGCCCAATCCGCCGGACGAGGCGGCGCAGAAAAAAATCATCGCCGACGCGACCGCCAAAGCGTTGAGCTATCCGAAAGAGCTGCCCGATTTCGTCTGCCGCCAGGTCACGCGCCGCAATGAGGATCCCAAGGGACTCAACCAGTGGCGCACGATCGAAACGGTCAATGAGCAGCTCAGCTTTATCAATCACAAGGAAGAATATAAGACGCTGGCGGTCAACGGGAAAAAATCGGACCGTTCCAGCACGGTGATGCACTCCACCGATTTTGCCGACTATCTCTCCTGGATATTCGATCCCAAGGCGAAGGCGGAGCTGAGCTGGTCGCAGTGGGACGCGCTGCGCGGCCATCGTGTGCACGTCCTCGGATTCCGCGTGACGAAGGAAAATTCGCAGTTCGTCATCAGCAAGGGGAAAGGCCAGCAGATCACCGCGGGAATTTTCGGCGTGATCAGCGTCGATTCCGAATCCGGCGCGATTTTAAAACTGGGGCTCATCGCCACCGATATTCCGCCCACTTACGCCGTGCAGGGCGTCGCGATTGAAGTGAATTACGAGTTTGCGCAGATCGGCGATCACTATTACGTGGTCCCGCTGCGGGCCGACCTTCATTCGAAGGAAGGCAAAACCATGATCTGGAACGAAGTCGAGTTTCACGACTACCGCAAGCCCGGCGCGGAACCCGCGTCGAAATGATTTATGTGGCCGCTCGCGCTGTTGCTCGTCGCAATCGGAGCGCCGCTGGCGCCGGCTCAACGCGCCCTGTCGATCGACGATCTCAAAGAGATCGTGCGCCAGATCGGCGATCGCGCCATGAACTACACCAAGGGTCTTCCCGATTTCGTGTGCACACAGGCGACGCATCGCTTCGTCGATTACACGGCGACCGGCGAGCACTGGGAGCCCCAGGACACCATCGAGCAGCAGCTTACCTATTTCGACGGTCATGAGAAATACAAGCTGCTGACTATCGACGGCCGCGCGGCCGGCGCGGGGAACAAACTGAAGGCCGGCGTGACGTCGAGCGGGGAATTCGCCAGCATGCTGGACCAGATTTTCGATCCGTCGGTCGCCGCGACGTTCCGCTGGAATCGCTTCGACAAGCTGCGCGGGCGGCCGGTCTACGTTTTTTCATTTCAAGTGGAGGCGTCGCGATCGCACGCGACCATCGGCGTGTCGGGCACGCTGATCGAGACCGCCTATCACGGTTTGATTTTCGCGGACCGCGACACCAAGCTGGTAACGCGCGTGGAAATGCAGGCCGATCCGCCGCAAGATTTTCCGATGCGCGATATTTCGCACGTGCTCGATTACGGCCTGGTTCCGGTGGCGGGCGAGGAATACACGCTGCCGCTGCATAGCGAAATGCGCGCGCGCGTTCCCGAATCGCTGCTGCGCGACGGCAAGAAACGCGTCCAGGCTCGCGAGGTGCTGACGCGCAACGAGGTCGACTTTCTGCTGTATCGAAAATACGGCGCCCAGGCGGCCATCAAGTTCGGCTCGGACGATCCGCCGAAAAAATGAACGCTGCTCACTCCTTCGACGCCTCCGTTTCCCCCGGCGGCCGATTCTGATAGCGAACGATCACCGATACGCGGCGGTTGGAGGCGTCCTCGGGTTTATCTTTCATTCGGGGCTGCTGGTCGGCGAACCCGCGCACCTGGACCACCTGCTTTTCGCGCAGACCGCTGGCCTCCATCAGTTTCCGGGCTGCATTGGCGCGATCGGCGGAAAGCTCCCAGTTGGAATAGTCGGCCCGCGATCCGTACGGCCTCGAATCGGTGTGCCCTTCGACCAGAAGATCGTTCGGCAATTTGCCCAACTCCTGCGCCAGTTGCCGGATCAGTTCCGCTCCCGCTGCGCTCGGGTGAGGACTCCCGGAGTCGAAAAAGATTCCCTTTTCGTTCTCCATCAGCTCGATGCGCAGTCCTTCGCCGGTGACGCTCATGTCGACATACTCTTTGAGCTTCTCGAACTCGGGACTCTTCTTCATCGCCTGCTCCAGCTTGTCCTTGAGCTGCGACATATCGTCTTTGCCGATCGACAACGTCTCGCCCGTGCCGGACTGCGCGCTGCCGGTTTCTTTTCCCGCACCCGACGGATCGCGAAAATAGGAACTCACCGCTTTCTTGACCTGTTCGCTGGAATTCATCAGCCACAGCACGATGAACAGCGCCATCATCGCGGTGACGAAATCGGCATAGGCAACCTTCCACGCCCCGCCGTGGTGTCCGCCATGGCCTCCGCTTTTTTTCTTGATGATGATGATCGGCGGCTGATCCTGGCTGCTCATCGCTCAACGCTCATTTCTTTTCCTCGGCCGGAGCGGCAGCGGCCGCGGTGGCGCCTCCGCGGCAAGCCGCTTCGAGTTCCTTGAACGTCGGCCGCAGCTCGCTCGGAATCGATCGCCGGGCGAACTCCACCGCCAGCACCGGCGCCGATCCCTTCAGATACGCGATCACGCCGGCGCGCAGGCAGCGCAGATAGTCCGCCTCCGCGTCGTTGATCTTCGAAAGGTTGGATGCCAGCGGTCCCAGGAATCCGTAGCACAACAAAATTCCCAGAAATGTTCCGACCAGCGCCGCGGCCACTTTGTGCCCGATCTCTTCGGGAGGCCCGCCCAGAGCGCCCATCGTGATGACGACGCCCAGCACCGCCGCGACGATTCCCAACCCCGGCAGCGCGTCGGCGACCGTCGTCAGCGAGGCAACCGGAACAGCGCTCTCCATGTGATGGACCTCCATGTCGAGTTCCATCACCTGATCCAGATCGAACGGTGAAACGCCGCCCGAAATCGACATGCGCAGCGTGTCGCAAACGAACGCGGCCGCGTGATGGTTGCCAAGAAATTGCGGGTACTTGGAAAAAACCTTGCTCTTTTCCGGATTCTCGATTTCCTCCTCCAACTGCACCGTCCCGTTCTTGCGCGCGAACATGAACAGCTCGTTCAGCATCTTGAGCGTCGTCACGTAAGCCGCCTTGTCGTACTTCGAACCCTTCAAGACGCCGATCAGCCCGTGGACGATTTTCTTGATGATCGCGAGCGGGTTCGCGATCAGCAAAGTCCCCAGCGCCGCTCCCCCGATGATGAGCAGTTCGGCCGGCTGGAGCAGCACGCCGAACTTCCCGTGCTCCATCATGTAGCCCCCGGCTACCGCGCCCAAAACCACGACGAATCCAATGATCGCGAACATAAACGATACGTGGGACCCCGTAGCCCGACACTCTCTCATCGGCGCAGTTGAGGCGAACTTTGCGCTAAACTTTCGAGTGATATGAGACGTACGGTCATTTTGCTGGCGGCCCTCGCTGTTTCGCTCACCGCCAAGGAAAAAAAGCCCGGGAAATACGACTGGCAGCCCATGTTCGACGGCTCGACCCTCGAAGGCTGGAAGGCGAACGAGCATCCTGAATCGTGGTCGGTGAAGGACGGCGCGATTCGCGGCGATGGCCCGGCGAGTCATCTGTTCTGGATGCGCGAGCAGTGCGTGAACTGCGAGTTCAAAGCGGAGATTCGCCTGAATCACGGCGGCAACTCCGGCATGTATTTCCGGACCGCGTTCGGTCCAGGATTTCCAAAAGGCTACGAAGCGCAGGTGGACAACACGCATCGCGACCCGGTTCGCACCGGCAGTCTGTACGGCTTCGCCAAAGTATTCGACCAGCTTGTCCAGGACGACACCTGGTGGACCCAGCGCGTGGTGGTCGAAGGCAATCACATCCAGATTTTCGTGAACGACACCAAGACGGTCGATTTTGTCGACGAAGCGAACACCTATACGGCGGGCTTTCTCGCGCTGCAGCAGCACAATGCCGGCAGCGTGGTGGAGTATCGCAACCTGATGTACAAGATGTTGCCGCCGCCGCGGTCGCCGCTGGTGGGGACATGGAAACTCGACCCGAGCCAGGCAAAGTTCAGCGCGGGCGAGCCGCCGACGCAGCTCGAACTCCGGATCGAGGAGGAAGGCACCGGCTTGCGCTATCAGTCGGCCAGCACCACGCCCGACGGGCAAGCCCACGGCGCAAACTATTTCTTCCGCGCGGACGGCTACGATTATCGCGTCAGCGGCAATCCCGGCGCGGATCACATGGCGGTGGAGCCGCTCGATCAGCATTACATCCATCAGGGCCTGCGCGTCGCGCGGATCAAGAAAAAATTCGACGAGTATCAATACCAGGTGCTGACGAAGCTGCGCGACAAGGTGGTCGGCAAGGCGATTTACACCGTTTCCGCCGACGGCGCCACGTTGACCCGCGAAGGCACCGCGACGCATGCGGACGGCCAGACCATTACCTTTCACGAAGTACTGCACAAGAACGATCCCGTGAAACTCAGCAAGAATTTCGACATGGGGCCGCCGAAATAATGAGGACAACGCGCAGACATCTGCTGATGGGAGCCGCGGCGTTGCCGCTCTCACGGATGCTGCGCGCGCAGTCGCCCAATGGGACGGCGAACGACCGCGTACAGATCGCGCTGATCGGCGCGGGCGGCCAGGGCATGAGCGACGTGCGCGCGTCGCTGCAAAGCGGATCGAAGCTGGTCGCGGTCGCCGATATTTATCAGGGACGGCTCGACCGGTCGAAGGAGCTGTGGGGCAAGGATCTGTTCACGACGCGCGATTATCGCGAGGTGCTGGCGCGCCGCGACGTCGATGCGGTGATCATCGCGACGCCCGATCACTGGCATCAGAAAATTTCGATCGACGCGATGCAGGCCGGCAAGGACGTGTATTGCGAGAAGCCGATGGTGCAGCTTCTCTCCGACGGCCACGACGTGATCGACGCGTCGAAGAAAACGAACCGCATTTTTCAGGTCGGCAGCCAGCGCGTCAGCTCGGTGGTGTATCAGAAGGCGAAGGAACTGCTCGCCGCCGGCGCGATCGGCGAATTCAATATGGTGGAGGCCTGGTGGGATCGCAACGACGCGATCGGCGCGTGGCAATATTCGATCCCGACGGACGCGTCGCCGGCGACGATCGATTGGGATCGTTTCCTGGGCCGCGCTCCGAAGGTTCCATTCGAGCCGGTGCGTCTGTTCCGCTGGCGCAACTATCGTGATTACGGCACGGGCGTCGCGGGCGATCTGTTCGTGCACCTGTTCAGCGGCATGCATTACGTCACTGGAGCGATCGGCCCGACGCGCGTGTATTCCACCGGCGGCCTGCGCTTCTGGAAAGACGGACGCGATGTGCCCGACGTGTTGCTCGGCCTGTACGATTATCCAAAGACGGACAAACATCCGGCGTTCAATCTGGCGCTGCGCGTGAATTTTGAGGATGGCGCGGGCGAATCGTCGGGCTTCCGCTTCGTGGGTAGCGATGGAATCATGTGGATCGGCAGCGATGTAACGGTTTCAAAGCAGCCGCGCAATCCTGAACCGGGCTACACGATCGGCACGTTCACGCAGAAGGAACAGGACGAATACCTGCGCCAGTACCGTGAAAAATACCCGTCGCGACGCGCGAATGCGGATAACATGCGCCCCCAAAGCGACACGCATTTCGCTCCGCCGCGCGGATACAACGACTCGGTGGATCATCACAGAAATTTTCTGGAGTCTGTCCGGTCGCGCAAGCCGGTGGTGGAAGATGCTACATTCGGTTTCCGTGCCGCGGGTCCGGCGCTTGCGTCGAACGTGAGCTACTTCGAGCGCAAAATGCTCGAGTGGGATCCGGAAACGATGAAAATTACAAGCTGACGATGTCTCTGGCGATCGAACAGACAGACGTAAACGGCTCGACCAGCGTGATCACGCTGAAGGGTAAGTTGATGCTCGGCACCGAAGCCGCGGCGATGGAGGGACTCGTCCCATCGCTTTTAAAGGCGGGCCGAAAAAACCTGGTCTTCGACTTAAGCGGCGTGACGCATATCGATTCGACCGGCATCGGCCGATTCATCGACGCCTATACGCGCCTCCAGCCTGCCGGCGGCCAGATGCGATTAGCCGGCGCGACCGGAGCGGTCCGCGATTCGTTCCGGGTGACGCGGCTCGATACGGTGTTCAAGTTTTATCCAACGGTCGAGGCGGCGTGCGAGGGGTTGAATTAGAGTTTTTCGATCAGCGACTCGATGTCTAAGCCGTGGCGCGACGCCACCTCCTTCAATATCGCGTGAAGCATTTCGGTCTTGAGCGCGTGATGGCGTGGCACCCCGACGTGATGCGCCGGCTCTCTTCAAACACATCTGAATGTGGCTCCCCGATTGGCGGAGCTTTTTGTATCCGAGACGTTGCAGCGCGCGAACCAGACGATCGGCCGGCCCGTCGCGCGGCAGCTTCATGCTGCGCGGACCGGGATCAATTCGTCCTTTATGTAGTGCAACTGAATCATGGTCGGTTGCTCCGGATTGTCTTCGAAATGAAGTGACGTGGCGTCCTGAACCATCGCGCGGAGTTCATCCCATATCTCAGCCTGCGTGAAGATGGAGTGACCGAGCGCTCGTGCCCAGAACCCGCCCTCTTCGGCGTCGCGGACTTCGAAGATGATTTCCATAATTCTTAGAATAGCCAAGCAAACGATGGATACGTGCTCAGCGCCGTCCATCCGCCGCACCCGCGAACTGGCCGCCACGCGTCGTCATCCTTCTGGAAAATTGCCAAACCGCCTCCCCCGCACATGAATCCACATAGGTGCTCGAATTTCACGAACGCGTGCCGATGTGTTGAGTCAAACGCAACTTCAGACACCTCCAGAAGGCCGTTCTTGCTTGAAATCGTGGATTCTCGCCTGCTCGCACGCACTAGTGTCAGACCGAGATTCAGAGTGATCTGAGCTGTGAGGAAGTGGGTGCCGCTCCTCTCAAGCGCCCCGGGATCGAAGCTAAGCTGTTTAAGACATGCGTCTTGGTGGGGCATAAGCTGAAAGGTCGCGTTTCTGCGTCCACTTTAAGACTCCTGGACGTGCCTCGATCGTAGGAACGAAAAAAGACCCGGTAGACTGCAACCTCATCGGCAGTCAACGCCCCCTGCTTCAGCTCGGGCTTCACCTGAGAGAGCGCGACCCCAACACTCAGAAACCCCAATTTCGCTAATCTCAAGGCGCTCACGGATTCCCCGCCCCCGGCCGACCCTCCAACCCTCTCTGCGTCCGAGCCAACTCCAAAATATGATCCGCCGCCTCCTGGGGACGATCGATCTGGTCCATCTCGATCCGGCTCGACCCTCCCGCCGTCTCCAGCGACAGATCGCCGATCCCAAACATCCGCTGCCAGAAGGTCTGGTCGACCCGTACATCCTGGACCTTTACCAACTCCACCGACCGCGTCGATTTCGAAAACAAGCCCGTCTCGAAACGCAGCTTGTCGCCCGTAATCGTGATTGTCGACATTCGACGCTTGATGTGCCGCAGCGCGGTGAAGATCAGCAGGATCGCCGGCACCAGCAGCGACCATTCGGCGCCCTGGGGCAGATCCTTGTACGTCACCAGGAAAACTCCCATGGCCACCGCCAGAACAACGCACAAAACGTAAGCCAGTTTCACGAATTTCAGCGACGATCGCAGTTGCATCGCCCGCATCATAACATTTCAATCAGGCCGTATTGCTCTGCCACAATATAGATAGATGGAAACCGAACGCCAGGTCACCCGCGTACTTGTTGTCGACGACGAAGAATCCCAGCGCACCGGACTTGCCGGACGAATCCGGCTGTGGGGTTATTCCGTCGAGACCGCCGCCGACGGTCAGGAAGCTCTCGAAAAAATTGCCGCCTTCGAACCGCACGTCATGGTGACCGACCTCAACATGCCGCGCATGACCGGCGGCGAGTTGCTCCAGCGCCTCAAGACCCAAACCAACGCGCCTGTCTCGATCGTACTCACCGCGCACGGCAGCCTCGAAACCGCCGTCAACATGATGCACGACCTCGGCGCGTTCTGGTATCTCGATAAGCCGCTCACCGAGCCTCGCGCGCTCGAACTGCTCCTGCAGCGCGCCGCCGCGCAGAGCCAGCTTGAAGAACATGCCGAGCGTCTGGAACGCCAGCTGAGCTATCAGGGACTGCTCGGCGAAATGGTCGGGGCGTCGGGAAAAATGCAGGAGGTTTTCGCGCTGGTCCAGCAAGTCGCGCCGTCGCGAGCCGCCGTGCTGATCACCGGAGAAAGCGGCACCGGAAAAGAACTCGCCGCGCGCGCCATCCACATGCTCAGCGGACGCCGCGCCGGTCCCTTTGTCGCGATCAACTGCGCCGCGATGCCCGACACCCTTATGGAAAGCGAGTTGTTCGGCCACGAAAAAGGCGCCTTCACCGGAGCCGTCGAGCGCCGCGCCGGCTGCTTCGAACTCGCGCAAAACGGAACCGTGCTGCTTGACGAAATCGGCGACATGCCGATCGCCACGCAAGCCAAACTGCTCCGCGTTCTCGAAGACGGCCGCGTGCGCCGCCTCGGCGGAAAATCTGAAATTCAACTGGACGTCCGCGTGATCGCCGCGACCAACGCGCCGCTCGACAACGCCATCCGCGAAGGAAGATTCCGCGAGGATCTGTACTACCGTCTCAACGTCTTCCCGATTCCGCTGCCGCCTCTGCGGGACCGCAAGGACGATCTGGCGGTGCTCTCGAGCGCGTTGCTCGAAGACTTGAACCGCAAACACTCGACGAAAGTCACCGACATTTTGCCCGACGTGATGGACCGCTTCCGCGCCTACAACTGGCCCGGCAACGTGCGCGAGCTTCGCAACGTGCTGGAGCGCGCCGTCATTCTCGCCGGCGAAGGCAGCCTGCAGGCCCAGCATCTTCCGCCCGGCTTCGGCGGCGCTCCGATCCCTGCTCCCGCACTCACTTCCGATAGCGGCGAGCTGCGCATCCCCGTCGGCTACACCATCGAACAGGCCGAGCGCGCCTTGATCGAGCTGACGCTCGAACATACCAAGCACAATAAAACGCGCGCCGCCGAAATCCTCGGGATCAGCCAGAAAACGCTCTTCAATAAACTGAAGGAATACGGCGCGCAGGCCGGCGCCGCCTGATACAAGTGTCGCTTCGAGTCCGGCTCGTTCTCGTGATCGTCGCGCTGGTGACGGTGGTCGCTCTTGCTCTGTCGATTCTCCATCTCGACAGTCTGGTGAAGTCGCTCACCGAAAGCGCCTATCAGCGCAGCAGCAACACCAGCCAGTTGGTGCAGATCTTCGTCATCGATCACATCAACCAGCACACGCGCGAATACGAAACGCCCGCCGATTTCGACGCCATGGTCGCGCTGTGGAACGAAATCATCACCAGCGACCAGGACATCGCGGGGATGTTGCAGAAGATGCTCGCTCTATCGCCGGGCATCATCGAAATCAATGTCGCGGGAAAGACCGGCGAGATCCTGGCATCCTCCTCGCCCGACCGCGTC
>JAIQFJ010000487.1 GCA_020073325.1 Terriglobia bacterium
AACGGCTTCGATGGATCGCCCGGAACCGTATAAAATCGCCACGCCAGTTTTCCGGTCTGCGCGTCGTAAGCGGAAACATAACCGCGGACGCCGTATTCGGCTCCGCCATTGCCGATCAGCACTTTTCCTTTGACGATGCGCGGCGCGCCGGTGATCGTGTACGACTGATTCTTGTCCGTCGTCTGCGCCGACCACTGTGGAATTCCGTTCGACGCATTCAGCGCCACCAGCCGCCCATCGAGGGTCCCGACATAAACGCGATTTCCGTACACCGCGACGCCGCGATTCACCACGTCGCAGCACGCCCGCTGCCCCCACGATCGCGACACTTCGGGGTCCCATCGCCACAGCCGCTTTCCGGTCGCGGCGTCCACCGCATAGACGACGCTCCAGGCGCCGGTGAGATACATCACCCCGTTGACGACAATCGGCGTGGCCTCCAGTCCTCGCTTGGTCTCCATGTCGAGCGACCATTCGAGGCCGAGCCGTTTCACATTCGACGTATTGATCGCGTCGAGCGGACTGTAATGCGTTTCGGCGTAGTCACGGCCCGTGGTGATCCAATCGTTACGGCTCGCGGCGGAATTGAGATCGCGGTCGGTAATCCCCTGTCCGGCCGCCAGCACTGCAAAAAGAGCAAGTGCAATTTGGCGCATGTGAAAAGATTACACCGTTCCTTCTGAATTTGCGCTGGCACGCGTTATACTCGCCGGCATGGCCCCGCTCACCGAAAAACTGGATCCGATGGTCCGCCTGTTGCTCCAAGCGATCACCGCCGCCGGAAGACCGCCGCTCGAAACGCTGCCGATCGCCGAGGCTCGCTTGCAGGCGGCGGAGAGCCTCAAGCCAGTGGCCGGCACACCGGAGCACGTCCGATCCATCGAGGACATCTCGATCCCGTCGCCCGACGGCCCCATCCGCGCACGCGTTTACACGCCCGAAGCGGCCTCGCCGTGCCCGGCGCTGGCCTTTTTTCACGGCGGCGGCTGGGTGATTTGCGATCTAGACACACACGACGTTGTTTGCCGCGCCATCGCGCGCCGCGCCGGTGCGGTGGTCGCCTCGATCGATTATCGTCTCGCGCCCGAACATAAATTCCCCGCGGCGGTGATCGATTGCTATGAGGCAACCAAGTGGGTCGCCGCAAATGCCGCGGGCCTTGGCATCGATCCCGCGCGCATCTCTGTCGCGGGCGACAGCGCCGGAGGAAATCTCGCGACTGTGGTCTGTCTTAGGATCCGCGACGAAGGCGGTCCCGCGATCGTTTCCCAGGCGCTGATTTATCCCGTCACCGATCTTTCTTCCTTCGAGACTGGCTCGTATCGCGAATTCGCCGAAGGTTTCCAACTCACTCGATCCAGAATGGAATGGTTCCGCGATCAGTATCTGGCCAGGCCGGAGGACGCGCGCGATTTGTACGCGTCGCCGCTGCTCGCTCGCGATCTGCGCGGTTTGCCGCCCGCGCTGGTGATCACCGCCGAGTGCGATCCACTGCGCGATGAAGGCGAGGCCTACGCCAAGCGGCTTCGCGACGCGGGGGTCGAAGTAGCCTCAACGCGCTACGCCGGGATGATTCATCCGTTTTTCTCGTTGAGCGGCGCGCTTCCGCAGGCGCTTCAGGCGATCCAGCAGGTGGCCGATTTCGTCGCGGGCCGCGCGGCCGCATCGGCTTGCTAACATAAAAACCCATGAACGTCGAAAAACTGTTTTCCGTCGCCGGCAAAACCGCGCTGGTCACCGGAGGATCGCGCGGTATCGGCTACATGATCGCCGAAGGATTCCTGCGATCCGGCGCGAAGGTCTTCATCTCCGCGCGAAAGAAGGAAGCCTGCGACAAGGCTGCGGCGGAGCTCGCCCCGCTCGGCACCTGCATTTCGATTCCCGCCGACGTCACGACGAACGAAGGCCGCGCGCACCTGGTCGATGAAATCAAGAAGCACGCATCGAAGCTCGACATTCTGGTGAACAACGCCGGTGCGGCCTGGGGAGCGCCCATCGACGAGTTTCCCGAGGCCGGTTTCGACAAGGTGATGGACACCAATGTCAAGGCCGTCTTCTTCCTGACGCGCGACCTGCTGCCGCTGCTCGAAAAAGCCGGCACGCAGGAAGATCCTGCGCGCGTGATCAACATCGGATCGATCGACGGAATTCAGGTCCCCAACATCGAGACCTATCCGTATTCCGCCAGCAAGGCCGCCGTGCATCATATGACGCGCGTGCTGGCCGTGCGGCTCGGCGGACGCCACATCACCGTGAACGCGATCGCGCCCGGACCGTTCGAAAGCAAGATGACCGAATGGCTGCTCGAAGAGCACGGCAAGGAGATCGTCGCGCAGTGCCCGTTGAAACGGATCGGCCGGCCGTCGGACATGGCAGGCACGGCGCTGTTCCTCGCCTCACAGGCCGGAGCTTACGTGAACGGCGCAGTGATTCCGGTCGACGGCGGGATCTGCATCAGCACACTGCAAAACTCGCCGATCTGAATTCTTCGCGTGAAATTATTTCTTCGGGAAGATCGCGAACTCCAGCTCGATTTCGTTCTTCACCTTGACCGCTCCGCCGCCGACGCTCACCGGCTTGATCCCGAAATCGGTCTGTTTCAGCATCGTCTTCGCCGCATAGCCGTCGCCCGAGCGCTTCACCATTACCACCACCGGTTTCGTGACGCCATGCAGCGACAACGTGCCTTCGACTTTCCAGTCCTCGCCCGTCTTCTCGATCTTCGATGAACGAAACATGATCTCGGGGAACTTCGACGTTTCGAGCGTCATCTGTTCCATGTCTTTCTGGATCTGCGCCTGCGTCTTCGCGTCGACCTTCGGGTCCGGCTTCACGGCCATCTTGGCCGACTCCACCGTGAAATTCACGCGCAACGCCGATTGGTCGATCGAACCCGAGGAAATCGGCGCGTTGACCCAATGCTCGTGTCCCGCGGCGGAAAGCAGGCCCGCCTTGCCGACATGAATCGTAATCGTGCTGCGCGCGGTGTCGATCGGCACGTCCTGCGCCGCCGCGATCGCCGCCGCGAAAATCGCCAGGCTAACTTTGATACGCATACAGTCTTCTTAAATTGTGTTCGAAAAGCCGCGCCGGAAGCAGGCTGGTGACCGTTTCCCGCCCTGCGACGACCACGCGATTCTCCCACTGGCCGATGGTCCCCATCAGCAGCGACCGTTTCTGGATGTGCCGCGTCCTCGGCCGCCGCATGGATTCATAGCGCCGCAGCGCTCCCTCAATCGACGCCGCGCGCGAAAAACACTTGGCCAGCACCAGCGCGTCTTCCAGCGCCATGCATCCGCCCTGCCCGAGATTCGGCGTGCACGGATGCGCGGCGTCGCCCAGCAGCGTAACCCGGCCGGAACCCCATCGCCTGAGCGGCGGCAAATCGTAGGCGGGGTTTTTCAGAATCTCGTCTGCGGGAGTCGCGGCGATCAAATCAGGAACCGGCTCGTGCCAGTCCGCGAACATCCGCACAAGTTCCGCCTGCCGGCCTTGGGAGGAATCGGCGCGATGCTCCGCACCGTTTGCGGTCGCATACCACGTAAACCGATCGTGACCTGTATTAAGGATCCCGAAGCGATGCCCGCGTCCCCACGTTTCGCTGTTGAGTCCCGCCGGCACCGCGCCTCCGCCGTAATTCGCAACGCCGCGCCAGACCGTGTATCCGCGATACACCGGCTTGATTTTTCCGAACAACTGCGTGCGGACCAGGGAGCGGATCCCATCGGCCCCGATCACCGCGTCATGCTCGGCCGATGCGCCGCGGGCGAACGACAGCCGCACTCCGCGGGCCGTCTGCTCGAGCCCGGTCAGTTCGTGCCCCAGCTTTATGCGCTCCGGTGGAAGCTCCGCCAGCAAACCCGCCAGCAAATCGGATCTTCGTGTACACAGCGCGGGGACGTCGAACTGCCCCAGCGCGATATTCATCAGAATGTCGCCATCGCTTGCGCGGACTAGAAAAGTTTCGTTCGGACCGCTGTGCCTCGCGATGCGATCGAGCACGCCCAACTGCTTCAGCACGCGAGTCGCATTCGGCCCTGTCGACGATGGCCAGCAAGGGGATATTGACCTTGCGGGCTTCCATGATGGCGATGTCTTCCTTGCGGGGGTCCACCACGTAGACGATGTCGGGCAGGCGCCCCATATGCTTGATGCCGCCCAGGGAGCGCTCCAGCTTGGCGGCCTTTTTCTCCATCATCAGGATTTCTTTTTTGGGGAAGCGTTTGATGGTGCCGTCTTCCTTCATGGCCTCAAATTCTTTCAGGCGGGCAATGGAGCGGCTGATGGTCTGAAAGTTGGTGAGCATGCCTCCCAGCCAGCGGTGGTTGACGTAGAACATGCCGCAGCGTTGGGCCTCTTCGCGGATGGCGTCCTGGGCCTGCTTCTTGGTGCCCACAAAGAGGACGACGCCGCCGTTGGCCACCGTTTCCACCACGTAATTGTAGGCGGTCTTGAAGAACTGCACGGTCTTTTGCAGGTCGATGATGTG
>JAIQFJ010000050.1 GCA_020073325.1 Terriglobia bacterium
ACCGGCTGGTCTTTGCTTCTTCGGTCCTACGCCTCTTGACCGAAAAAAACGCAGCCGGTTTCACAACCGGCTTGCCGGTCCTACGACCGGCCCCACGTCGTATAGTGAATCTTGTGTCCACCATGGATCGTTTCCGCGAGACCGGCGCTTATCTGCGCGGCCATTTTCGACTCACCAGCGGCCTGCACTCCGAAGAATATCTGCAATGCGCGCTGGTGCTGCAGCATCCCTCGATTGCCGAGCAATTCGGCCGCGAACTCGCGGCGAAATCAGGAAAGGCCGACCTGGTCGCCTCACCCGCAGTCGGCGGCTTGATCATCGGACACGAAGTCGCGCGGGCCATCGGCGCACGGTTCATCTTCACCGAACGCGACGCCGCCGGAAAAATGACGCTGCGGCGAGGATTTTCGGTCAAACCGGGCGAGACCGCCATCGTGATCGAAGACGTCGTCACCACGGGAGGCAGCACGCGTGAAGTGATCGAATTGCTGCAGGCCGCGGGAGTGCGCGTGCTCGGCGCCGGATCGATCATCGACCGCAGCGGAGGAAAAGCCGAACTGGGCGTGCCGCGTGTCGCGCTCGAGACACTGAACGTCGTGGCCTTTCAGCCCGACGATTGTCCGCTGTGCAAGCGAGGAATTCCCGTGGAAAAACCCGGGTCCCGTCCGACGGCATGAGACGCATCCGGATCACCGTCAGCTACGACGGAACGGATTTTCACGGCTGGCAGGTGCAGCCCGGTCTCGCGACGATTCAGGGCGCGCTCGAAACGGTGCTCGGCGAAATGGAAGGCGCGCCGGTGCATGTCGAAGGCTCCGGGCGCACCGATGCCGGCGTGCACGCGCTGGCGCAAGTCGCGGCTTTCTCTTTGGCGAATCCGATTCCCGTGCCAAATCTCCGCAAGGCGATGAATCGGGTCCTGCCGCGCGACATTCGAGTGCTGGACGTCGCCGAGGCCGCCGAAAATTTTCATCCGCGATTCGGCGCGGTTGCGAAAACGTACGAGTATCGCATCCTGCGCGCCGAGGTTTGCCCGCCGTTCGACCGCCGCTACGTGCATCATCATCCGTATCCGCTCGAGGAAGCTGCCATGATCGCCGCCGCTCCGCTGCTCGAAGGTGAGCACGATTTTTCGGCCTTCGCCGCGTCGGATGAGCGGGACGAACTGGGTCATTCCAAAGTCCGGCGGATCTTTTCGTCGACGCTCGAACGCTGCGGCGACCGCTTGATCTATCGTGTCCGAGGTAGCGGATTCCTGAAACACATGGTGCGCAATATCGTCGGCGTGCTGTTCGAGATCGGCAAGGGGAATCTCAGTGCCGATGATCTGCTCGCACGATTGCGGCCGGCTTGCGGAATCGCGGCCGGTCCAACGGCTCCGGCGCGGGGATTGTTTCTGATCAGCGTGGAGTATTGATGGCCGCAGATGAACGCAGATTAAAGACGGATCTTTTTCATCGGCGTTTATCTGCGTTCATCGGCGACTATTTGCGCACGACGCCCACGCACCCGATCGGCTGACCCTTCGAGATCGGCGGCGTCGCGACGATGTAGAGAATCTTGCCCGACACAGGCGCCTTCACCTCTGCGATCTTTTTGCCGAAGAAATCCGTGATCACGGCGAGCGTCGTGCCGCGTTTCACCATGTCGTCCTTTTTCACCTTCGGATAAAGGATGCCCGTTTCCGGGCTGGTGACAACTTCGGCCGGGTCGAGATAAACCGGTTTCCGGATCGACTTCGCTTTGCCGCTCGCGATTTTCAAATAGCGCATCACGTTCTCGCAGCATTCGACGATCAGCCTGGCCGACTTCTCATCCGGCACGCCGAGGAACCCCGCCTCCACCGTGACCGCCGGCTTGCCGCGGGTAATCGCGGTGTTCGAGCAGTACATGGAATTTTCCGGATCCGCCGGACGGCCGCGGTCGACGACAATGTGGTCGATGACGCACATGGTCACCAGCGCGGCGATCCGGCCGTTCATCTCCTCATTGCTGGTGACGATCTGGTAGTTGTAGGGGCGCAGCGATTCGTTGCCGTCGCCGCAATGCAGGTCGAGCAGATAATCGCAGCGCGCGATCACTTCATTCGTGATCGCGTAGGCGATTTTATCGGAAACCGTGCCATCCTTTTTTCCGGGATAAACGCGATTGAGATTTTTCTGATCGATAGGGCTGAAGTAGACCGTGCGCCCCAGAAACGACGGCATGTTCGCCGCATGCACCAGGATCACCGCGCCCGCCAGCTTCTTCGGAGTGAGCCGCGCGCGCAGCATCTGCAGCGCGAGAATCGGCGGATATTCGTACCCGTGGTTCCCCGCCACCAGCGCGAGCACCGGGCCGTCGCCGCGCCCGTTGACCACCGTGACCGGAATTCCTTCGTCGAGAAATCCCGAGACCATCTCTCCAGGCTTCGCCGTGATCTTGCCGACCGTGAAATCCGTTTTCATGGCGGCAATCATATCAATCATTCGTAGCGGAGGGCTACGAGCGGATCGACCGACGTGGCGCGGCGCGCGGGAATATAGGCGGCCGCCAGCGCGATAATCCACAGAATCGCGGCGGAGCCCGCATAGATCGCGGCGTCCCACGGCTTCATCTCGTACAACATGCTCTGGACCAGTTTGCCGCCGGCCGCCGCGGCCGTGAGTCCCGCGGCCGTGCCGATTGACACCATCAGCGCGACTTCGCGGAGGATCAGGCGGCGCACGTTGCCGGCATCGGCGCCCAGCGCCATCCGCAGGCCGATCTCGCGCGTTCTGCGAGTCACGTTGTAGGCCAGCACGCCATACAATCCGAGCGCCGCAAGCAGCGTCGCCAATGCGGCGAAGGCTCCGGTCAGCGTCGAAACCATGCGCTCTGCGAACAGGTTCTCGTCGATCTGCTGATCCATCGTTTTCAATTCGCGAATCGGAAGATTCGGATCGAGCGAAGCGATCTGCGCGCGCGCGGCCGACGCCGCCTGCAGCGGATCGATCGCGGTGCGCAAATAGAAATACAACTGATCCTGCTGCTTCAACTGGCGGTGCGGCGTATAGAAAACGCGCTGCGGCGTTTCCTTCATGTCCGCATACTTCGTATCTTTTACGATGCCGACGATCTCGATATCGGGCTTAACTTTGTCGCCCGCGCCCAGCGCGAAACGGCGGCCAAGCGGATTCGCCGTTCCGAAGAAATAGCGCGCGAAGGTTTCGTTGACCACCGCGACCTTCGGCGCGCCGGCGTTATCGGCGACGGTGAACTCACGGCCGGAAACCAGCGGGCTGCCCATCGTGCGGAAATAGTCGGCGCCGATGGCGGCAAAACTCGCGCCGGACTCGTCGGGATGCGTTTCGGTGAAACCGGGAACCGTCAGATTCGTCCCGGAGGCGCTGCCCGCAATGGCTGGATTGCTGGTGGCCGACACCATCGTCACGCCCGGGATCGCCGCCAGGCGCTCGGTGATCTGATCGGACAGCGCATAGGCAGCCTGATCGGTGTAGCGATTCAGCCTCGGAGAAAGAGAGAACGTCAGCAGATGATCGGCGCGAATCCCCAGGTCGATGCTGCGAAGGTTCACCAGCGTTCGTCCGAACAGGCCCGCGGAAACCAGCAGGAGCAGCGAAATCGCCACTTGCGCGGTGACCAGAGTTTTTCGAAAAGCGGCAGCCGAGGTCGTCGCGGTGCTCTGTCCGGATTGATCCTTCAGCGACGGCGCCAGATCGGGACGCGTGCTCTGCAGGGCGGGATACAGTCCGAAAAGAATTCCCGTGAGGATCGACACGGCGAGGCAGAACAGCAAAGCATTCGCGTCGAGCTGCGGCGCCAGCATTTTCGAGAGCCCGGTAGCGGCCGGGAGCGACGCGATCAGTGCGCGCAGGATCGCATAAGCGAGCCCCAACCCGAGCGCGCCTCCCGCCACCGCGAGCAGGCACGATTCGGTGAGAAGCTGGCGAATGAGCTGCCCGCGCGAAGCTCCCATGGCGAGCCGCACCGCGATTTCACGCGTGCGCGCCGCGGCTCGCGCCAGCTGCAGATTCGCGACGTTCGCGCACGAAATCAGCAGGACCAGCGCGGTCATCGCCATTAACAGCAGCGCGGGCTGTCGCGTCCGGTCGCGCAATCCGCCGCGTCCGTATTCGCCCGGTTTGAGGACCAGCTTCTTCGCGCGAAACTGCGCGAGCAGCGTCGCGCTGGGATGCGAAAGCCGCGCTATCTCCTGTTCGAGCTGCGGAAGATAAGCAGCGTTCGCCCCCACCGTCGCCTGCGCCAGGGTCATGCCCGGCTTCATGCGCGCCAGCAGCGTGGCCCAGGCATCTTTTGGATTGTCCAGTCCGTCCCAGCCGGGCGTCATTTCTTTTTTCATGGTGATCGGAACGAAAACGTCCGGCGGACTGTCGGGCCGTTCGCTCACAAAATTTTCCTGCGCGACGCCCACCACGGTCATCGCGTAGCCGTTCACGTTGATCGTCTGGTTGAGCATCGCGCGGTCGGAGCCGTAGCGCGTCGACCAGTTCCGGTAGCTGAGCACGACAACGGGATGGCCGCCGGCGATGCGGTCGTCATCTTCGGTCAGCAGGCGTCCCATTGCGGCGCGCACGCCGAGCAGCTCGAAATAATTTCCCGAGACCAGTTTCACGGTCTCCGCGGCGGCGGTGTTGCGGAACGCGACGCTCCCGCGCGTGAGCAGGGACGCAGCGATTCCCGTGAACGGCGTCTGCGTCTTCTGCAATTCGCGGAACATCGGATAGCTGAACGACGACCCGCCCTGCTCATCGGCCGACATGCGCCCGTCGACTGGACCTGGCGCATAAAGATAAACCAGCTCTTTCGGATTCTTCACCGGTAGCGTGCGCAGCAGCACCTGATCGAGCAGTGAAAAGATCGCGGTATTCGCGCCGATTCCAAGCGCGAGCGAAAGAACGGCGATCGCGGTGAAAACGGGCGCCCGGGCGAGCCCGCGGATGGTGAGTCGCAGAGCGTTCATAAAGAATCAGACGCAGCCGGTCCGCCGATGGTTGGGTGGCCGGCTACAGCAATTTGCGAAGTTCTTCTTCCAGCCGGTCCAGATCGGCTTCATTGTTGTAAAAATGCGGCGAGATTCGCAGGAATCCGTGACGCGCCGCGACCAGCACGCGTTTCGACCGCAGTTCGCGCGCCAGATGCGAGGGGTCGGCGCCCGCGAATTTCACGGCGGCAATCTGCGCCCCGGTATCGGTGGATTCGCCACCCAATCGCCGTAGCCGCTCGCGTGCGGCGCGCGCCAATCCAAGCACGCGCTGCTCGATCGCCGCGGGGCCCAGTTCCAGCATCCAATCGACCATCGCGCCCATGGCGTGCAGCAATCCCATCGGCAATCCGCCGCCTTCGTAGCGCTCGGCCGATTGCTCAAGAACCGGCATCCCGTGATGCAGATTGTCGACATTGCGCCAGTCGCGATGCGATCGCCAGCCCGCGACCGCCGGCGGCAATTTTTTGCGCAGTTCCGGCGCGACATACATGAATCCCGCCCCGGTCGGCGAGCACATCCACTTATATCCATGGACCGCCATCATGTCCGGCCGCGACTCGCGCACGTCGCACTGCAGCGCGCCGACGCTCTGCGTCCCGTCGACGAAAAATGTCACGTCGCGTTCGTGCGCGAATTTCGAAATTTCGGCGAGCGGCGGACGCAGGCTGGTGGCATAATTCACTTCGCTGATCGCAACCAGGCGCGTGCGTTCGTCGATCGCGTCATAGAACTTTTCCCACGGCACTTCGCGCAGCTCGACGCCGCGCCGTTCGACCAGCGCCGGGATGTACAGCATATTCGGGAACTCGTCGGCAAGCGTCACGACGTTTTCGCCAGGCTTCCAATCGATCCCGCCGACGACCAAACCTAGCGCGGTCGCCGCGTTCGGCACGAACGCGATATCCTCCGCCTCGGCGTGGATCAGCTGCGCGATCGAAGCGCGGATCTGATCGATCTGCCCATACCAATCCAGAAAATTCGAACAGGCTTTCTCATTGCGGTCGTCCAGGTGACGCACCAGTGCGTCGGCCCCGCGCCGGGGCATCTGGCCGTAAGTGGCGCTATTCAGATACGTGTAGTTCTCGAGCGCGGGAAATTCCGCGCGCACCTGGTTCCAGTCGATACTCATTCCACTCCTTTGGCGATGAACCCCAGCGCGTCCGCAAGCGGCACGTCCGAAGACGTTCGCGCGCGCCGGTCTCTTATTTCTACCACGCCCTGCGCGAGCTT
Organism: Terriglobia bacterium; assembly: GCA_020073325.1. Taxonomy (GTDB): domain Bacteria; phylum Acidobacteriota; class Terriglobia; order Bryobacterales; family Bryobacteraceae; genus Palsa-187. Next base: position 6,218 of record JAIQFJ010000050.1, read on the forward strand.
CTTGCCCAGCGTGACACGGAACGGAATGCCGATCAGGTCCGCGTCTTTGAATTTCACTCCGGGACGCTCGTCGCGATCGTCGAGCAGCACGTCGAACGTCGCCGCGTCGTGCAGTTCGATCGCCGCATTGCGCTGGGCTTCATCCGCGATATTCACCGGCGTGATCACGGCGTCGAACGGAGCAATCGGAGGCGCGAGCGCCAACCCGTCCGCATCGTGGTGCGCCGCGGCTTCGAGCAATCGATCCAGAAAAATTTCGCAGACGCCCTCGGTGACCGCCACCAGTTCCGCCGATTCGTTCGAAACCTGGAGCGGCGACAAACCGTTCCGCATGCGGGCGATCTCGACGCGCGAGCACGCGCGGATCTCATGAAAGTCGGCCAGAAAATCTTCGCCCGGCGTGACGTGGCGCAGATGATAATCATTGCGATTCGCTCCGCAGATCAGGTTGCGGCGTCCGCGCAGAGCAGCATCGGCAACGATACGAGTCTTCACTCCCACCGGCCCGAGCGATCCCGCATCCGCGCCGAACGTCTCGCGAATTTCTTCGGCGCGCGCCGGCCGCAACTCACGCACGTCCAGGAACCAGGCGAGCTTTTCTTCGTCGATCTGATGATCGCCGCGCACCAGCGCGAGGATCGGCGCACCGTCGGCGATCATGACAAAACTCTTCATCTGCGACGTCTGAGGCAGGCCGGTGAAGCGCGAAACATCGGCGATCGATTTTTGCCCCGGCGTGTGAAATTCTTCAGGTGACCGATCGCCTGCGGGGTCGTCGAACGATTCCGCTTCGTCGATCGCCTCGACCGCGCCGCATTGCTGGACGATCCCGCGCACTGCGCCCGACATTTTCAGGAACGCGTCTTCGGAAAGATCGAACGCGTACGACCGCATTCCGAATCCCGCGAATTGATACCAGATTTGCGGAAGCTGCCGGTAGCTGCGCAGTTCGCCCGCAACGGCGCGCGCGGATCCGGCGATCAGGACTTCCTGCCCGCCGATCGCGTCCATGTGCCGGCGCGTCACCCTCACGATTTTCCGCAGCGCGCGCCGTCCCAGAAAAAGATAGTCGCGGCCGCGCATGTATCCGGCGCGGATCAGCAGGCGATGCGCGGCGCTCTGCGCTTCCGCGGGCTCGTCGCGCAAGGTGGGAAGAAACAGTTTCGTCCAGTACATTTGTCGATTAGAGCCAGCATAGTGGAATTGCCCGTGGGGCCGGCAGCTTGGCGGCAAGCCGGCTGTCCAAGCCGGCTGGTCTTCATGTTTCGCTGCGTCGAATTACAATTGGTCTTGCGGCACTTCGAACCTTTCTTTAAGAACCCGCACCTCTCCACGATCGCCGGCAATTTCTGGTCGCGCCCTCGAAGCGAAGAGCGTTGGCCGGTCGAAATCGTCGATTACCAGACCGAGCCCAACGTCAAGGTCCGCGTCCTCGCGCAGCGTCCCGAGGGGGAACCGCGCGGCGAGCTGATCCTGGTCCACGGGCTCGAAGGATCGAGCAACGCGGGCTACGCGCGCAGCATGGTGGCCGCGGCGCTCGAAGCCGGCTACGCGACCCATCGCGTGAATCTGCGGAGCTGCGGCGGGACCGAAGAACTCGCATTGTCGAACTATCATTCGGGCCAGACCAGCGACGTGCTGCACATCGTGCGCGAACGTCGCCGGGCGAGCCGCACCCCGATTTTTCTCGCGGGATTTTCGCTCGGCGGCAACGTGACCCTGAAGCTCGCCGGCGAACTGGGCGAGTCGGCGCGCGAACTGCTCGCCGGAATCTGCGCCGTCTCTACTCCCATCGATCTTGCGGCGTGCGCCCGCGCGCTCGGCCACCGCCGCAATCTGATCTACGACCGCCGATTCCTGATCGCGCTCAAGGGAAAGATTCGCCGCCGCGTGCGCCAGGCCCCCGACCTCTACACGGCCGAGCATCTTTCGAAGATTCGCACGATTTTCGATTTCGACGATCTCTACACCGCGCGCCTGTTCGGATTCGGCACGGCGGAAAATTATTACCGCACGCAGTCCTCGAATCAGTACCTGGAAAAAATCCGCGTGCCCGCGCTGGTGGTGATCTCCAAGGACGATCCGCTGGTGCCATTTGAAGTTTACGATCACCCGGCGTTCGCCTCGAACCCATGCCTGCGGCTGCTCGCGGTGGAACATGGCGGACATTTGGGATTTCTGGCGCGAAACCGTCCGAGGTTCTGGCTCGACGGCGTCGTGCTGGATTGGCTCGCGGAAATTCAATCGGCCGCGACTGCACGCAAATGAACGCGAATCTATTGTTTGGCTGAATCGATCCCGAGCCGGGCCTGCAGCACGCGCAGGGTCCGCTCCAGTTGCTGGATCTTCGCGGCCTGGTCGTCGTTTTCACGGCGCAGCCGTTCGACCTCGGCCTGTAATTCGTCGCGGCGCTGGCGCAGATCGGTCAACTCCTGCGTGCTGGCGGGAGCGGCCGGCGCGCGGCCCAGAAATCGCGACGCCTCCTGCGCCTTCACGCCCGCGGCGTCTTCCACCGTCATGCGAACTTCGATATCGCCGGTTTTGCGCGCATACGTGAAATGTCCCGACGCAAGCTGCGCCGGCGTCAGGCGCATGGTCTTCTGCTCCGCCCCGTCCATGATGTCGAGCGATCCGCGCGCCGCGTTCTTTACCGGCTTCGCTGCGCGATTCCATTCGATCTGTAGTTGCCCGTCCCGCTCGATGACCGCCAGTGAGATCGGCTCCGTTACCGAATTCGCCATCCAATAGCGCAGCCCGGCCACCGCCAGCGCGATCACCACCACGGCCCACAGCGCAAGCCACGTCCATTTCCGGTTCGAGGTCGGCGGCCGCAACAACTGCGGACCGGCCGCCTGATACATCGATGGAACTTCTTGCACCCGCGGCTCGGCTGGCGCGGGCGCGGCCGATTCGCGATAAAAGGACGGCACGCGCCGCTCCGGACGCTCCCCGCGCGGCCGGTCCGGCACCCGGTCCAGCACGCCCGCCAGGCGATCGGGAAAATTGAATTCCTGATAGCTGCGCTCGTGCTTCACCGTGCCGTCGGCTTCGCGCACGAAAAATCCGGCGCGCATGCTGCCGGCGCGGCCCGGACGCACCACCATCGTCACCTGCCACGGCGCCGGGAAGAAAATCGAATAAATTTCCAGATCCGATTCGCTCAGCGTAATCTCGCTGCGCGTGTGCGACAAAAACCAGCCGACCGAAATCAAGCCTTCCAGATGCGGATCTTCCTGATCTCGCGGCAACTGTTCGTTCAGCGCGACACGGTCTTTGTCGGATAGAACGAATCCCGGCCCGCGCGCGTGTTCACACGCGATCGGACGCATCGCCAGCACACGAACCGTCCGGCCATCGCGCGTCCCGTAAAGAATGCCGCCCACTTCGATGCCGCCGCGCGAGAGGCGCTGGAATCCCTCGGCGACCTCATGGCGGATCTCCTCGATCACCACCAGCGAATACTCGATGGTGATGGGACTTTCCGGTACGCTCCACAGTCCGAATTTTGCGTCGCTCATGAGGGCTCCCCGTGCCGGCCGACAGGCGCGAACATCATGGCAACATCGTTGTCGTCGCCGGTGTCAAGATCGTCGTTCTCATGCAGGTGATAATAATACGTCACCGCACCCATACCCCCGGCAAGCATCAGAGCGATCACCAGGCATGCGATCGTTTTTGCGTTCCAGATACGCTCGTGCGAAACCACGGCGGAGGTTCCCGCTACCGTCGCCAGCGCCATCGCCATCACGAATAAGAGCTTCACGTACCAAGGCATCAGGTCGAGATGACCCTGCCCGCCGACCTGGCTCCACATCTCCATGATCGTGAACAGCGCCAGAAGAAACTCCGCCATGTAGGCCAGACGTAAAAAATAGGGGGGCATTTCTCGAACGCGATATCCTATTGTACGGCGAAAATGAACGATCTTCTGAACTTCCTGCGCATCCCCAGCATCAGCGCGCTGCCCGAACATGCGGCGGACGTGCGCCGCGCCGCCGAATTCGTGCGCGACTGGCTCGACCGCGCGGGACTGCACGGCGCAAGATTGATCGAAGGCGAAGGCAATCCCCTGGTTTTCGCAACGTGGACCGGCGCGCCCGGCAAACCGACGCTGCTGCTCTACGGTCACTACGACGTCCAGCCGCCCGATCCGCTGGACGAGTGGATCTCGCCGCCGTTCGAGCCCGCCATCCGCAACGGCAACATCTACGCGCGCGGAGCGGCGGACGACAAAGGCCAAGTCTTTATTCTGATGGAAGCCGTCGCGAGAATGCTGCGCGAAAACGGCAAACTGCCGGTTAACGTGAAGTTCTTGATCGAAGGAGAAGAGGAATCGGGCGGCGAGCACATCGAAAAATATGTGGCGTCGAAGCCCAGCGAACTCGCCTCCGACGCCGCGATCATCTGTGACACGGCGATGTTCGCGCCCGACCTGCCCACCATCACGACCGGGCTGCGCGGCATCGTCTACGGCGAAATTCACGTCCAGGGCGCGCGCACGGATCTGCACTCGGGCGACTACGGCGGCGCGGCTCCCAACGCGGTCGAGGCGGCGGCGCAGATCATCGCCGCGCTGAAGGACCGCGACGGACACATTCGGATTCCAGGATTGTACGAGCGCGTCCGCAAACCGGGCGAGTCGGAAATCAGCGCGTGGAAATCGCTGCCCTTCAATGCGGAAGAATTTCGCGAAAAAGAAGTCGGATCGATCGCGCTTGCCGGCGAGCCCGAAATTTCATTATTCGAGCGTATGTGGGCGCGGCCAACGTTTGAAGTCCACGGAATTCGCGGCGGATTTGTCGGAGAAGGCTCGAAGACCGTGATCCCCGCGCGTGCGGTGGCGAAGATCAGCCTGCGGCTGGTGCCGGATCAGCAACCGGAGGAAGTGATCCGGTCTCTGGAAGCCGCGCTGGCGAAGGCCGTGCCGCCGGGCATCACGGCTTCGTTCAAGCTGCTCTCCTCGGCGGCGCCCTGCATGGTCGATCCGGGAAATGTTTTCGTCCGCAAGGCTGCGGATGCAATGAAGAAAATTTTCCGCCACGAGACGGTTTACGTGCGCTGCGGCGGATCGATTCCGATTGTCGGTTTGTTCCAGCAGGCGCTCGGCATCCCCAGCGTCATGATGGGATTCGGCTTACCCGACGACAACATCCACGCGCCGAACGAGAAATTCTCCATCGCGAATTATTCGCGAGGTATCGACGCAGTGGTGGAGTATTTCAGCTCGCTTTAAGCGCGCAGCTTGCGGACGAAGAGTAAGGCAGCCAGGCCAGCCAGCGCCAGAGCGTAGGTGGCGGGTTCCGGCGTTGCCAGCTCGTTCAAGGTGATCGAGGCGTTTCCGGAGTTGTCCGCGTAGAAGCTGTCCAGCACGCCGACGAACAGGAAGTTGGCGTTGTTGGGCACCACCACGGTGACCACACTCGTCCCGACCTGGAAATCCTGGGAAATATCGTTGTTCCCCGCGAAATAGCTGTTCGTGGTGGTCACGACGTAGGGATTGGGGCTACCCGCCGCAACGGCGCCGGTCACGCGGTTCAGACTCGTGCTCGCCCCGAGGTTGCCGTCGGTCGAAAACAGCGCGCCGAACAGCGGAGCCGCCGTCATCGTCCCGTAGTTGATGCTGCCGAGCGCAAAAAGCTGAATCGTGCTGCCCGGAGTAACCGCGATGACCGTGGGGTCGAAAAACGCGGGCCCGGTGCACTGCCCCGAGGCCGCAAACCACGAGCAAGTGTCTTCAGCGGCAAGCTCGAGGTAGGTTCCTCCCGCATTCACGGCGAAGCTGCTTGCGAAGTTCGCTCCCGCCATAGCCACTAAGGCCATAGCGAGCAAGAATAGTCTTTTCATACGAATCCTCCGACCGACAAATCCCTGGGTACTGCACCCCAAGGCCTATTACTGGTAACGTTGCAAGCCTAGATTATCACAGAGCTTCGGGGATTTAAAGGCCTTTTAGTACCCTGACTAGGGCCATGGGAACGCCTTAGTACCGTCGGGGTGAGCGAAATGTGCGGGGTTGGATCGTTCCAACCCCTCAGGTGGGATGAAAATTAAGCCGCAGCCGAGCCGCCGGCCAGGCGTTTGGCTACGGTCAGAGCCGATTCATAATCCGGATGATCGGCAACTTCCTTAACGTACTCAACATGTTGGATCTTATTGTGCTGGTCCACCACGAAGATCGCGCGGCTGTGGATCCGGAGGTCCTTTATTAAAGTTCCATAATGTTCGCCGAACGAGCCGTCACGGTGATCGGAAATCATTTTGACGTGATCGACTCCGAATGCTCCGCACCACCGTTTCTGGGCGAACGGAAGGTCCATGCTGACGGTGTAAATGCTGACCGACGGCAGTTTCCCGGCTTCTTCGTTGAACCGTTTGGTCTGCGCGTCGCAGACGGGTGTATCGAGCGAGGGGACCACGCTGAAAATTCGGACACCGCTGCCGGTCCCCGCCAGTGTGACCGGCTTCAGGCTATCGTCGACGGCTTGAAATTCCGGCGCCGGATCGCCGGCTTTCAGTTCCGGTCCCACGACCGTCAACGGATTTCCTCTGAGAGTAGTTGCTCCTGGTCTTTCCATATACCGTCATTGTACTAGCTGCTGCTCGAGCGCTTCCGCGTTGGCGGCGGGCAGCCGGCAGGCGTAATTCTCGCAGACATAAGCCGTGGCTTTGCCGTCGAGGGCGGGCATCGGGCGCGCGATTTGTTCCGCCCGTAAAATCACCGCATTTGGCAGAAAATGGCGTCGAATTGCAGCGAGCATTCCGGGATCGGAAGGACCGGCCAGCACAATTTCGCGTGGACGTCCGACGGCGAATTCGAGCGCCACGAGCATTTGCGGCAGCCCCGCGCCGGCCGAGTTCAGCCGCGCTCCGAAAGCCTTCAGCGCGCGCCCGGCAGCGGCGCGGAAATCTTCGCGATCGGTCATCCGCGCCAGCCGCAAGAGCGCCAGCACCATGAGAGAATTGCCCGACGGCTCGGCTCCGTCATAGTCGTCCTTCAATCGCAGAACCAGGTCTTCGCTGGCGGCGCGGGTGGAGAAAAATCCTCCGTTTTCGGGATCCCCGAACAGCTCGATCGCGCGTTCGGCGAGCCGCGCCGCGAACTGAAAATCCTGCGGCTCAAAGCTGGTTTCGTACAAATCGATCAGCGCATTCGCCAGAAATGCATAATCGTCCAGGAATCCGTCGATGGCGGCCTCGCCGTCGCGGTAGCGGCGCAGCAGGACGTTCCGCGATTCGTCGAACAACACGCGGCGCAGGAACGAAGCGGCGGCGCGGGCAGCGTCCAGGTAGCGCGCCTCGCCCAGGATCTGCGCGCCTTTGGCGAGGGCGGAAATCATCAGCGCGTTCCAGGCCGTGAGAACTTTATCGTCGAGATGCGGCCGGGGACGCGCCGCCCGCACCTGCATCAAGCGCTGGGCGGAGTGATTCAGGCTCTCGCGGACCTCCTCCGGCCGGAGCCCAAGCGAAGATGCCGTTTCTTCAATCGAACGCGCCTGGTACAAAATGTTCCGGCCGCGAAATTCGCCGTGAGGATCCTCGGCGACATTGCCGTTGTCCTCGACACCGAATCGAGCCCGGAAAATCTGCGCATCCGGCGGAGCGAGAGCGTCGTCGATCTCCGCTTTGCTCCACAGATAAAACGCACCCTCGCTTTTTTCACGCGGACGCTCCGGATCGGGGGCGCTGTCGGCGTCCTCGGCCGAAAAGAATGCGCCATCGGCATTGGCCAGGTCGCGCAGAACGTAATCGAAGATGGCGCGGGCGGAGGCGGCATACTGGCCGTCGCGCGTGATCTGGAACGCCTCCAGGCAGGAGATCGCCAGTTGCGCCTGGTCGTACAGCATTTTTTCGAAGTGCGGGACAAACCAGCGCTCGTCGACCGAATAACGATGAAAGCCGCCGCCGATCTGGTCGTTCATGCCGCCGCGCGCCATCTCGCGCAGAGTCTGGAGCACCATCGCGAGGGCGTCTTCATTGCCGGTGGAGGCGTAATAGCGGAGCAGAAAATTATGGACGCTCGGACGCGGAAACTTCGGAGCGCCTCCGAAGCCTCCCATCCGCGGATCGAACATGCGGCGGAACGCGTTATAGGCCGAATCGAGCGCGTTTTTCCCGGCCTGCGCTCCGTCGGAAGATACATCCGCGTAGTCGCGCAACTGCACGACGGCGTTGGCGCCCGTTTCGAGGATGCGCTCGCGATCGCCCTGCCAGGCCCGCGCCAGATTTTCGAGCAGCGACCCGAACCCCGGACGGCCATAACGATTGTCCGGCGGAAAATACGTGCCGCCGAAAAACGGTTTCCGGTCCGGCGTGAGAAACACCGACATGGGCCATCCGCCCGCGCCGGTGGCGGCCTGCACGAAGAGCATGTAGACGCGATCGACGTCGGGACGCTCCTCGCGATCGACTTTGATGGACACGAAATGTTCGTTCAGCAGGCTCGCGATTTCCTCGTTTTCGAAAGACTCGCGCTCCATGACGTGACACCAGTGGCAGGTGGAATAGCCGACGGAGAGAAACACAGGCTTGTTTTCGCGCTCGGCTTTGGCAAAGGCCTCGTCGCCCCAGGGATACCACTCGACCGGATTGTGGGCGTGCTGCAGCAGGTAGGGACTCTTTTCGCGGGCAAGTCGATTGGGCATGTCGAGGCGCTTTGATTCTAGCGCGAGCGCGCCGGCCGCGAAGAGGAGTCGTGCGCGAAGCCTCTGTTCCCGCGAAACCCCGCCCTCACGAGTCTGTATGGAAAAGGGGTGCCCGCTCGTTGGCACTCGCGGCTCTGTTTCGGCACTGCGCAGAATCATCAAGTTGCCGCTGACCCCGACACAGAGCCGCGACTGCAAGGAGCGGGTTGCCGACCCTTTCACACAGACTCTCACAGGCGCGGCTGCTAGAAAGCCGCAGCCGTCAGCGCACGACTCGAAGCGGAAATCGACGCACTATGCTAACCAATAAGAGATGAAGCTGGGGATCGATTTCGGAACGACGCGGATTGTGGTTGCGGCGGCCGATCGCGGCAACTATCCCCTGGTGCCGTTTGAAACCAACGATGGCACGTTCGAGTGGTTTCCACCCCTGGTCGCCATGAAGGGCGACGCGGTGAAAGGCGAGGAGCGGCGCTACGGCTGGGACGCCTACGCGCTGCAAGCCGAGCCGGGCTGGACCATTCTGCGGTCGCTCAAGCGCTGCCTGGAACATGCCGGACCGGAAACCTTACTGGCGGGACCGCAGGGTCCGGTGCCGCTCGCCGATCTGATGTTCGGACTGACCGCGGCTCTGCGCGACGCGCTGGCGGCTCGATTCAGCGCGGCGGAACCGCTCGAAGTGATGCTCGGCGTGCCTGCCAATGCGAACAGCAATCAGCGATTCCTGACCGTCGAGGCATTCCGGCGCGCGGGATTTTCCGTGCTCGGGTTGCTGAACGAGCCGTCGGCCGCATCGATCGAGTTCGGGCATCGCCAGAAAACGACCGGTCGAATCCTGGTCTACGATCTGGGCGGCGGGACGTTCGACGTATCGCTGGTGGAACTCGACACGCGCACGCACACGGTGGTCGCGTGCGAAGGAATCTCGACACTCGGCGGCGACGATTTCGATTTGATCCTGGCGGAGATGGCCGTAGGTCCGGAAAAACTCGGGTCGATGGAATTGGGCGATCTGTTCCGTCTGGACGAAGAATGCCGCCGCCAGAAAGAAGCGCTGCATCCCAATTCGCGGCGCATCGTGATCGACCTGGATTCGGTCCAAGAAGGCATGGGACAGGCGATCATTCCGGTCGCCGATTTTTACGCGCGCTGCCGGCCGCTGCTGGAAGACACGCTGGACGCGACGCGTCGCCTGGCGAGCGAAGGCAGCCTCGAAGCGCTTTACGTCACGGGGGGCGGCAGCGAACTGCCTCTGGTCGCGCGCGTGCTTCGCGAAGAATTCGGCCGCAAGGTGAAGCGCAGCGAATATACACGCTCGGCGACGGCGATCGGCCTGGCGATTCAGGCGGACGCGACGTCGGGCTACGCGCTGCGCGAAATGTTCACGCGCAATTTCGGCGTGTGGCGCGAAAGCGACGAAGGCCGCCGCATGGTGTTCGATCCGATTTTCCCGCGCGCCACGCGCCTGCCCGCCGCGGGCGATCCGCCGCTTTCCGTGCGCCGCCGCTACCGGCCGGTGCACAATGTCGGCGATTTCCGATACCTCGAAGCCAGCCAGGTGGACGACGACGGCCAGCCCTCCGGCGACATCACGGTGTGGGACGAAATTCTATTCCAGTTCGACCCCGCGCTGGCCGACACCGGGCAGCTTGAAGCAACGCATGTCGAGCATTCCGATCGCGCCGCCATCCAGCAGATCGAGGAACAATATGCGTGCGACGCGTCCGGCGTCGTGACGGTGACGATCCGCAATCTGACGTCGCACTACGGCCGCGAATACAAGCTGGGACGCTGGAGCGCGAAGACCGCCGTGGCCGCGCCGGCGCGCAAGCGATCCCGCAAAGCATCTTCATGACCGAAAAAATCTACGACCTGGGGCAGCCGTACTACATCGGCATGCCGCACCATCCCGCGCATCCGCCGTTTTTGCGGTCGCTCAACAAAATGCATGGCGAGGTGGTATTTTCAAACGGCGCCAGTTCGTCGTCGGAGACGATCACGTTCGGCGGCCACGTCGGCACGCACATCGACGCGCTGTCGCATTTTTCCTGCGACGGAAAATTGCACGGCGGCGCGCCGCCCGAACAGACGTACGCCGATGGAGTCACGACGCACGGTGTCGACGGGATCGCTCCGATTTTTCGCAAAGGGGTGCTGTTCGACATCGCGGGGCTGGCCGGCGTCGACGTGCTCGACGCGGATTTCGTGATCACGCCGGAACATCTTGCGGCCTGCAAAGTGGAGCCTCCGCCGGGCGGAGTCGCGCTAATCCGCACGGGATTCGCGCGCTACTGGCACGATGCGAAGCAGTTCATCAACGGCGTGCATGGCCCGGGTCCGCTCGAGCCCGCCGCGCGCTGGCTGAGCGACCGGAAAATTTTCGCGGCCGGCTCCGATACGGTGGCGTTCGAAAAAGTCCCCTCGAAGATGGAAGTGCACGTCCACCTGCTGGTCGAAAAAGGGATCCACATCATCGAGTGCCTGAACCTGGAAGAACTGGCGCGCGACGGGGTGAAGGAATTTACGTTCGTCGCGCTGCCGCTGAAAATCCAGGGCGGCACCGGATCGCCGATCCGCCCGGTGGCGCTGGTTTAGAGCCGTTTTCTCAGAACACGCCTCAGTTCGCGCCCACCGTGGAGGATTGCGGCGATCTGGATCGGCGCAGCTTCGCGACCGGCGACTTGGCGATAGACGATCAGGTAAGAATAAACTGGAAAGAAGCGAACGTCGGCCGGCGTCAGATCGGCCCGCCGATGTCCGATTCCCGGTGCTTCGGCGAGCAGCGCAAACTGTTCCCGTATCTTGCGCTCGACGCGATCGGCGGTTTCCTCGCTGCTGCGACCTCGAATATATCGCCAGATTTCTGCGAGGTCCGCCGCCGCCCGAGGGGCGACGATGAACCGGCTCACTTCCCCTTCAACCGTTTCAGGTATTGATCCAATTCTTCCTCGCCAATGCCCTCTCCGCGATCAAGCTGTTCGATTCCTTCACGAATCCTCGCGTCGATCGCGTCCCGATGGTTCAGGAGCCATTCCTCCTGCGATTCGTACAACTCCAGCGCGCGCCCGATCAGTTCGTCGGGGTTCTGGCACTCTCCGGAATCGAGCGCTCGTTGAATGAGCCGTTCGTGCTCGGGTCGCAGATGGATTTCCATGCCCCTATCCTACGGCGTCTCCTCGCCCGCTGCCTTTGCCGACCTCAGGTACGCGTAGAACCCCAGATCGCCGCCTGTCAGAAGCTTCGTCGCGAAAATAACCTGTCCGGTGTGCTGCGAAAAATGCTCGACGACGTGATAAATCGCTTGAAGCACGGTCACGTCGTAATGCTTCTGAATGTTGCGAGTCTCCGACAACCGCTCCGGCGGCAGCGCGCGGATCAGCGCGACTGCTTCATCGACGGTCGTGCGCAGGCGGCGCTTCAGTTCATCGGCGGCAATCTCGCCGCGTGCGTCGAACTCTGTGTCCCGCTGGCGATGATCCGGTTGCCCGCCGACCCCGTGCAGGATCCACTGGCGGACGTTCCCGGCCAGGTGCAGCATCAGATTGCCGATCGCGTTTTCGTTTTCATTCCCCCGCGCCCAAATCTGGTCGGGGCTCAATTTATCGACGCAGGTTTCGATGCGTCCGCAGAGCTGATCTAATTTCTCGGCGGAAAATTTCAGGAAAGCGGATTCAGGCGACATATTCGGTATCCTCCACTGCTGCGTTCTCGAGCGGCAACTTCGCGCCGGTGATCAATCCCGCGGCGATCGCGACGGCGGCGATCAGCAAAGCGTTGTTCACGTGCCAGCGTCCGGCGACGGCTCCCCAGATCGCGCTGCCGATCGCCAGCGCGCCTTGAAACACCAGAATGTACACTGCCAGCGCGCGCGCCCGCAATTCGGCGGGCGGGGCCGTCTGGGCGCTGACGTTGAACGTCGTCATCACGGTCATCCAGGCGACGCCGCCGATCACCATGGCGGCCGCCACCAGGAGGAACGAATGAATGGCGGCCAGCGCGACCGTCGCCAGAGCGAACGCGATGGCTCCCGCGGCGATCAGCCGATCCGGCGAATAACGCGCCCGCAATGCGCCGAGCATCGCCGCGCCCACCACCGATCCCGCGCCCAGGCACCCCAGCAAAATTCCGTAACCGGTTTCCGTGGTTCCAAGCTGCGTGCTGGCGACCACGGGAAGCAGCGCCCACAACGCGCTCGCCGCGAACGCGAACAGTCCCGCGCGGACCAGCACCGCATGATACACGCGTGTCGACCTCACATAGCTCAGCCCTTCGCGGATCGCTTCCCGCATCCGCGCACTCGCGTTGCGCCGCGCCGATCCGTTCCAGAGACACAGCACGATGATCACGGCGAGAAACGACATCGCGTTCAGGATGAACACCACGCCCGCGTTCGACGCAGCCATCACCATGCCGCCCAGCGCCGGCCCGATGGCGCGCGCGATGTTGAACCCCACCGAGTTCAGCGCCACCGCCGCCGGCAATTCCTCGCGCGGCACCAATTCCGGAATCGTCGCCGACCACGCCGGCTGATTCAGAGACGACCCGATGCCGAGCGCGAACGTCAGCAGCAGCAGCATCCAGGGTCCCATGCGGCCCATCAGCGTCAGCACGCCGATTACGGCCGCCACTGCCAGCATCACCGACTGCGTGAAAATCAACCAGCGCCGCCGGTCGATCAGGTCCGCGATCGCGCCCGCCGGCAGCGTGATCAGGAAGACCGGAAGAGTAGTGGCCGTCTGCACCAGCGCGACCATCAGCGGCGACGCCGCCAGCAGCGTCATCAGCCACGATGCCGCCACGGTATGCATCCACGTCCCGACGTTCGATACGACGGAGGCGATCCACATCGCGCGGAACAATCCATGCCGCAGCGGCGTGAACGCTTTTTTCATCGCCCGCCTCATAGGGCCGGCAATCGCCGCATGACGCCCTCGCGAATCGGCTCCAGCCACGGAGGCAGTTTCAACTCCGTGCCCAGCGCATCGGCAGCCTCGTCGATCAAAAATCCGGGACCGTCCGTCGCGATCTCAAACAATACTCCGCCCGGCTCGCGGAAATAAATCGACCGGAAATATTGCCGGTCGATCACGCGCGTCACGCGCACGCCGGACCCTTTCAGCTTCGCGCGCCACTCGTTTTGCGCAGCCTCGTCGGCAACACGCAGCGCGATGTGATGGATCATGCCGGAGCTGAGTTTCGCCCGTTCCATGCCCGGCGCTTCAAGCAATTCGATGAGCGAGCCTGCCAGTTCGAATCGATTCGCGCCGCACTCTTTGAACCCGAGCATCTCCGTCAGAAAGCGCGCGCTCGGCCCGGCGTCGGCGACGCGCAACGTGACAGATTCAATCCGCGGCGTTGGTCCAGGAACCGCGTCGAGCCGCAACCCCGCGGGATCGTGCGTTTCAGGAACCCGCCGCGGCACCGCATAGCGAATCCCGATCGCCTGCCCCGATCCTTCCCTTCCTGCCGGCGCCGTCGGCCACGGGAAAAATGTCAGCAGGCTGCCGGGCGATCCGAATTCGTCGCCGTAATAGAAGTGATACGTCGCCGGATCGTCGTAATTCACGGTCCGCTTCACCAGCCGCAGCCCGAGTGTCTGCGTGTAGAAATTCAGATTGGTCTGCGCGTCGCCGGCGAACGCAGTGACATGGTGAAACCCCAGGAGCACTATTTCCAGTTTGGCAGATTGCGCAGGGGCGGTTGGGAAGAAAGTGCTTGCGGCCGCGCGGCCCGGCTGGATCGTGCAAGGGGGGAAACGCCGGTTTTAATGGACAGGCTTGGCGCCTTTGAGAAATTCATCCGCCATTGCGGCCGTGTAATCAGGTGGAATTTGGAACACCGCGTCATCGAGTGCGGCGGTTGAGAACTCGACAACTTCCGTCGTCATCCGTGAAAATGGAGCGTTCGCGTCAAAGCCTGCGCTCAGGGGTTGTCCTCGTAGTGCCGCTAGTTTCTCAAACGCGGCGCCCAGGATAGGCAGATAAACTTCGGATACTTCTCGGAGGACTATGGAATTCCCTTTCTTAATTTCGTCAACAACCGCCGTCATCCCCTCTGAGCTTCCGGTGAAGCTGGTCGCGACTTTCTGAAGCATTTCGATTGGGTTCGCAAAAGTATTGCGCACCGCACTGAAGTCCGCCAATTCGCGAAGTGCGGGACGGCCCACCATTTCTTCGTGTTTAGCCGTCCACACCTGAATCACGAAGCGCATCAGGGGTCCGGATAACGGAGCGCCGGCCGCTGTAATCTCCGTTTCAACCAACATCGTGATCTCGCGTTCTTCGGCTTCTATTCCGTAGATAGAATCCGTGCGTCCCGTGTGACGCACCGATGTCGTGGTCTTCATCTTCACGGTCGCCTGAGCCTCCGGGCTGGGTTTCGGCGCCGACGCAGCAACGATTTCACCGTACTTCGCAAGCGAAACGGTGGTGTAAATCTTTCTCACACCATCCATCAGCGTTACGTCCTGCTTCGAGAGATCGATGATATTGCTGGAACTCCCTGAGGATGAAAGGCACTGGTTCCCTTTCACCCGCGTTGTCCGAAGTGAAGATCCGCTACTTCTGCCGAAGGGCTCCAGCTTCAATCCCATCGGGATCGGCTGGAGCGACTGAACGTCGGCGCTCAGCGTGATGGTTACATCCGCCCGAAGGTTGGAGGATGCAAATCCCGCGAGTAACAGTGGGGCCAGATGCCTCAACGCCATTTGCCATAGCCTACTACATCACGGAGTAGATTCCTTGCCGATGCGAACGATTCGGGGTTAGTACTCCGCGCCCGCGGGTTCTGTGCATATCACCGAGCCTTAGTACCGGTCATAAGAGCTAAGAGCGGCTAAAGTCTAGGCCTTAAGATCCCGATGAAAGCGAGAGGGCTTTCTACGTACATTTCCCCATGGACCTATTCAACCCACTGAACTGGTCGGTACAGCTTGCCGCCTGGGCCGCGCCCGGCATCAAAGCCTGGGGCCTGGAACGCAGCGCGAATCGCGCGGAAGCCGAGCGTCACCTGAAGGCCCGCAACTACGAAGAGGCCGAAAAATTCCTGAAGCTTGCCGTCGATGAAGCCGACGCGATGCGCCACTCGGTGCGCAAGATCCAGTTCCGGCTGCAGCTCGCCGAGGCGCAACGGAAATTGGGAAAACTCGACGACGCGGAAAAAACAATTCGCGCCGCGCTCGAGTACACCGCGCGCGTTTCGAATCCATCGGGATACGTGCAGTGCCTGGACGCGCTGGCCGAAGTGTTTCACGACGCCGGGAATTTCGACCGTATGGAGGCCGCGCTGCAGGAGGGCGTCCGCATCGAGGCGTCCATGCCGCATCCCGACGCCGTGCGCATGGCGCGCCGCATCCATCGCCTGGGCACCGCGCGTCACAAGAACGGCCGCGATGACGACGCCATCCCCGCGCTCGAAAAAGCCCTGCGGCTGCAGGAGGAAATTTCAGGCGAGGATCATCCCGACACGGCCAGCCTGCTGAGCGAACTGGGCGTGGTCCATCGCGCGCGCGGCAACCATGAGGAAGCCCAGAAATATCTGCGCCGCTCGCTGCGCATCAACGAACACACGTACGGCCACGTCTCGGAAGAAGCCGTCCGCGACCTGCATCATCTGGCCGGGTCGCTGGAGGAGGCGGGCGACATCGAAGGCGCCTCGGCACTGTACGAACGTGCGCTGCTCCAGAAACAACTGATCGTCGGCGGCGACCTCGAAGAGTTCGCCGAGATGCAGTACGGCCTGGCCGGGATGTACATCGGCTGGTCGAACTACGCCCGCGCGCGGGAACTGCTCTCCGAAGCCGTCGGGATTTTCAAACGCAAGAAAGGTCCGCGGCTGGCCGTGACGTACGAAACCATGGCCCACGTCGAGGAATGTTCGGGCCGCTATCCCGAAGCCGTCGCCGAGCTGGCGAAAGCAGGAAAAGTGTGGGAACAGTGCGGCGAGGAGCGTCACACGGAACTGGCCGAAAACCTGGAGCACCGCGCCGAGCTTCTGGATCAGCTTCGCAAGCGCGGCGAAGCAAAATGGCTGCGCGAACGCGCCGCTCAACTGCGCGTCGATCCGCAACAGCAGGCCCAGACAGCCTGACGAGACAGCGTAACGCTACTTGATCGCCTCGCTATTCAGATTGGCGACTTCCTGGCTCCAGTTATTGCGGATCACCATCGTCTGGTCGGAGAAGAACGTGCGCCGCCCGGATCCGCCGAACTGCTCGGGGACCGCGGTCACCTGGTAGCCCGTGGGCGTCGGGGCGACGGTGAAGATGTATCCGCTCTTCTTGCCGGAAGCGAAGTCGGCGGCGATCAGATCCGCGGACGCCGGTCCCGCCGTACCGCCCGTCGCCGGTGGACCGAGCTCCGTCATCGTGCTCGCATACTTCCCGAACTGCGAATAGTATTGCGTCTCGACCGCATGAATCGTGCGGATCGCCTGAATGGCGGCGGTTTCATGCGCCGACATCATCTGCTTGTTGTACTGTGGAACCGCGATGGTGACGATCACCAGAATGATCGCGATCACGATCAGCAGTTCAATGAGCGAAAATCCGCGCCGACGGTTCTTGGGCCGCATATCTATATCGTAAGACGTTCGCGCCCTGGAATGCGTGCAAGCCCCGCGAGTCATCGCGGGGGCCGGTCCCGCAAGAGATTCGCGTTCATTCGCGTTCATTCGCGTTCATTCGCGGCCAAATGAATTTTCTGAAGACGATTCCACAAGCCGCCCAACAAATCGAGCCGCAAAGCATTCGCGCCATCCGACAGCGCGCGCTCCGGCGCCTCATGCACCTCGACGAAGACCCCATCGACCCCCGCCCCCACCGCCGCCCTCGCCAGCGGACCGATAAACTGCGGCTGCCCTCCCGACGCCGTCCCTGCCGCGCCCGGAAGCTGCACGCTATGCGTCGCGTCGAACACCACCGGCCACCCGAACTCGCGCATGATCGCAAGACCGCGCATATCGACCACCAGATTGTTGTATCCAAACGAGCTGCCGCGCTCGGTCAGGATGATTTTGTTGTTTCCCGTGCTCGCGACCTTCTCCGCCGCCAGTCGAATGTCCTGCGGACTCACGAACTGGCCTTTCTTGATATTCACCCATCGCCCGGTGCGACCCGCCTCGACGAGCAGATCGGTATGGCGGCACAGAAACGCCGGGATCTGCAAAATGTCGACCGCTTCCGCCGCCTCGGCCGCTTGCGACGGCTCGTGGATATCGGTCAACACG
>JAIQFJ010000488.1 GCA_020073325.1 Terriglobia bacterium
ACAACATGATCGCCGGCATGCTGCAGCACGGCGTCGCAGTCAAGCTGCGCATCAACGTGCAGACGAAGTTCTACGACGCCGACAACAACAACGCCTATAACGTGATCGCCGAACTGCCCGGTTCCGATCCCGCGCTCAAAGACGAAGTCGTCATGATCGGCGGACACCTCGATTCGTGGCACACCGGCACCGGGTCCACCGATAACGCCGACGGGTCGACCACCGTCATGGAAGCGATGCGTATCCTGAAAGCCGCCGGCGTGCGTCCGCGGCGCACCATTCGCGTCGCGCTGTGGGGCGGCGAAGAGCAGGGACTGCTGGGATCCAAAGCCTGGGTCGACGAGCACCTCAAAGGCGCCGCGCGCGAAAAATTCGACGTGTATTTCAACATCGACAACGGCACCGGCCCCATCTACGGCTTCTATCTCCAGAACAACCCGGGCGTGCAAAACCTGTTCGACTCCTGGCTCCAGCCGCTGAAGGCCGACGGCGCGCGGCGCAACACGATGGAACCGGTCGGATCCACCGACCACATGAGCTTCCTCGACGCGGGCGTCCCGGGGTTCAATCCGATTCAGGACTACACCGGTTACGACACGCGCACGCACCACACCAACATGGACACCAACGATCGGGTTAACCCGAAGGATATTCGCGAGGCGGCGCTCGCCATGGCGTGGTTCGCCTACAATGCCGCCATGAGCGATCAGAAAATCGCGCGTCCCCCCGCAAAATAGGACTTCGGCCTGAGCCGATCCAGCACAATTCTGTGGGTTTCTTCGCCCAAAAAAACCTGGGCGAGGAGGCGCGAGACTACGGAACTTCATGGATCCACACAGGTTGTACATTTGGCTTTAGGCGTGCCCTGCTGGACGATATGCAGGTTGTGCCCGCAAGCTTCGAGGCTCCCCCACAATTCGCCAAATCCGCTCGCGTGCACCCGCTCGATTCCGCCCTGCGGCGAATGTTCGACGAAAGCCCGATCGCGATGTGGGTGTACGATGTGGGGACCCTCCGGTTCCTGGAGGTCAATCCAGCCGCGGTTCGCAACTACGGATATTCGCGCCAGGAATTTCTTTCGATGACGATTCGCGACATCCGTTCGGCGGAAGAAGTAGAGCGCCTGGACCGTATCGGCGTCCTGCCGCTCCCGACCGCGCGCTCCGCCGGAATCTGGTGGCACCGGCGGAGAGACGGCAGCGTTTTCCCCGTCGAGATCATCGGCCATCCGCTGCCGACCCCGGAAGGGCCCCGGGAAATGATTTTCGCCATCGACGCGACCGAGCGCGTCCGCGCAACCAAGGAGATGGAGGAGCGCATTCAGCTCGCTCAGCTCGTCGCCGAGACCTCCGACGCGCTGGGCAGTTCGGAAACGCTGCGCGAGGGGCTGCAGCAGTGCGCCGAGCTGCTCAATCGCCATATCGACGGCACCTTCGTACGGATCTGGACCGTCTGCAACGAGCCGGACATCTTCCTGATGCGCGCCAGCGCCGGCGAGCTGACGTCGATTGAAGACGAGTTCACGCGCCTGCATATTGTTTCCAATAAGCTGTTCGGCCGTATCGCGCGCGAAATGGAACCGTACGTAACCAACGATTTTCAGAATTCGCCGCGGCAGATCAATCCGGAACGGGCTCGCCGGGAGCGGCTGACGTCGTTTGCCGGCTACCCGCTCGCGGTGGAGAATCGCGTGGTGGGCGTGATTGCCGCCTTCGCTCGTCATCCGCTGACGGATGCGGCGTTGCAAGCCTTCGCTTCGATTGCGCGCGGCGCGGCCCAGTTCATCGAACGGAAGCGCGCCGAGGAATCGCTGCGCAATCTCGCCGCGCTGGTGGAAAACAGCAGAGAGGCCATCGTCACGGCTACGCTGGAGGGCCGGATCACGTACATCAACGACGGCGGCTGCCGGCTGCTGGGGCTTGAGGATCGCTCCGGGTGGCTGGGAAAAAACGTTTCCGATCTTCATACGCCGATGGGATGGGCGAAAACCGAGCAGAAACTGGTTCCCGAAGCCACGCGCACCGGTCACTGGCGCGGTGAATCGCAATTGCGGCATTCCAAGACCGGCGCGGCGATCGACGTCCTGATGACCGCTTTCCTGGTGCGCGGCCCCAACGGCGAGCCCATCTCCAATGCCGCCATCATGCACGACATCACCGATCGCAAGCAGGTGGAGGAATCGCTGCGCCGCGCCAAGGAAGCCGCGGAATCGGCGAACCGGTTAAAGAGCGAGTTTCTGGCGAACATGAGCCATGAAATCCGCACGCCGATGAACGGCATTCTGGCCATGACGGATCTGACGCTCGAAACCGGCCTCGACGACGAACAGCGCGACTATCTCGAAACCGTGAAGCTCTCGGCCAACACGCTGCTGCGCATCATCAACGACATTCTGGATTTTTCCAAGATCGAAGCGGGCAAACTCACGCTGGATGTGGTGGATTTCAACCTGCAGGAAACGGTGGAGGAAACTCTGGCGCTGATGACGCCGCAGGCGCTGCAGAAAGGCCTCCGGCTGCTGCTCGAAATTTCGCCCGAAATTCCGCGGATCCTGCGCGGCGATCCGGTGCGTCTGCGCCAGATCATTTTCAATCTGGTCGGCAACGCGATCAAATTCACGCCCGCCGGCACTGTCGCCGTGCGCATTACAAACGACACCGGAAACGACGGGCGCTTGTGTCTGCACTTCGCCGTCCAGGATACCGGCATCGGCATCCCCGAGGACAAGCAGGATTTGATTTTCGAGGCCTTCGCGCAGGCCGACGGATCGATGAACCGGCGCTTCGGCGGCACCGGCCTCGGTCTGACGATCTGCTCCCGGCTGGTCCAGTTGATGAACGGCAGCATCTGGGTGGTCAGCGCTCCGGGCAAAGGCAGCACGTTCCATTTCACCGCATGCTTCGAACGCGCGCAGATCTAAAGACCGGCCGTCCATCTGCGGTCCGTTATACTGAAAAATCAGCCCCAAAATTGATGCAAAAGCTTTCGACCCAGCCCTACAAAGGCACGCGCGATTTTTTACCCGAGGAGATGTCCGTCCGGACGCAGATCTTCGAGAAACTCCACCGCACCGTCGAGACCTACGGATTCCGCCGCTACGACGGCCCGATTCTGGAATCGGCCGCGATCTACGAAGCCAAGTCCGGCGAAGAGATCGCCAATCAGCAGCTTTATCGCCTGGTGGATAAAGGCGGCCGCGAGCTGGCGCTGCGCCCCGAAATGACGCCGTCGGTGGCGCGGATCATCGCCGGCAACGCGGAGCAGATCGTGTTTCCCGCGCGCTGGTACTGCAACGTGAACTGCCACCGCTACGAACGTCCGCAGCGCGGGCGCGTGCGCGAACACTGGCAGGTCAACGTCGATATCTTCGGCAGCGAGGAGGTCGAGGCGGAGGTCGAAATATTCGACCTGGTCGGCGATTTGATGGCCGCCCTGGGCGCCACGCCCGACATGTGGATTTTTCGTGTCAACGACCGCGTGCTGGTGGAAGGCGCGCTGCGCAATTTCGTCGGCGTCCCGCAGGACAAGCTGGTCGGCGTCGGCATGGCGATCGACCGGTGGGAGAAGGTCGACCAGGAGACGCGTCATCAGACCCTCACTGAACTCGGCTTGGGGGCGGAACAGATTGGCAAGCTGGAAGAGCTGGTGCAAATGGATCTGACGGCCTACGGCAAAGTGGCCGGCGACGAGGCGTTGTCGCGATCGAAGCTCGCGAAAATCGTGCGCGAGGGACTTTCCCAAGCCCCGCTGAAGTTCGATCCCCTGGTGATGCGCGCGTTCACCTACTACACGTCGACGGTGTTTGAAGTGTTCGACGCGTCGCCTGAAAATCGCCGCTCGATTTTCGGTGGCGGACGCTACGACGATCTGGCATCGCTGTTCACGACGAAGAAAATTCCCGGCGTCGGATTCGCCGTCGGCGACGTGACCACCTGGAATTTCATGGAGCATCACGGACTGCTGCCGAAACCCGACCTGGGGCCCGATATCTATGTCTTCGGCACGTCGCCGGATTATCGCGCCGCAGTCCGTAGCGTCTCCCGCGCGCTGCGCCGTGAAGGTCTGCGCGTCGAACCCGCGCTGGACGATCCCAATGTCCGCAACGGCCTGAAACACGCCAACCGGCTGGGCGCGAAATACGTCGTCATGATCGCCGATGAGGAGTTCAAGGTGAATTCCGCGGTGGTGAAGGATATGGTCGGCTCGACGCAGCAGACGCTCGCCTTCGACGCGGTGCCGGGGTTCCTGAAACAGGCGCTGCAGGCCAAGTAGGTCGCGACGAGTGGGGCGTCTCCGCGATATTGGTGGACTTGAGGTCCACCGGCTTGCGCCGGTTGCCAGTCGCTGCGGAAAAACGCGATTTGATCCAAGGCCTTACGGCCAGGGCTGTCGCGCGGTCAACGATTGGGAAGCCAGCCGCGCCCGTCAGGGCGGGGTTCAGAGAGTTTTTCCGCAGACT
>JAIQFJ010000489.1 GCA_020073325.1 Terriglobia bacterium
GGCAGCCAGTTTTCGAGCGCCGGGGTGCCGCCGTGCCGGATGTATTCGGCGATCCAGCCGGGAGGGGTCAGCGCCTCGGCGAGTAGCGTAGGCTTGAGGCTCAACGCCGCCTTCATCCAGTTGCCGCGGATGTTGGCAAAGCCGTTGCGCTGGTTGCGCTCGCGCTTCGAATGCACCGGCACGTCGACGGTCAGCACCAGTGCACCGAGGCCGGCATCGGCGGCGCGTCGGATCAGATCCTCCGAGATGGCGCCGTCGCGCGCCGCGTAGAGCTGGTACCAGGCGTTGTTCGGCGCGACCCGGGCCGCCGACTCCATCGAATCGTTGCTCGACCCGGACATGATGTACGGGATGTTGGCGTCGGCCGCGGCCTCGGCCAGCATCAGATCGGCGCCGCGGCGGAACAGCCCGGCCCCGCCGGTCGGCGAGATGCCGAACGGGCTTGCAAAGGTATGGCCGAAGATCGTCTGCGACTGGTCTCGCTTGGACACGTCGACCAGATAGCGCGGCAGCAGGAAGTGCTTGTGAAAGGCCGCTGTGTTGCGCTCCAGCCCGCGCTCGTCTTCGAGCCCGCCCTCGATAAAGTCGAAGGCGACTTTCGGCAGCCGCCGTTTGGCCATGCGATGCAGGTCTTCGATATTGACGGCTTGATCGACTCTCATCGGGCTGATTTCTCGCTGAAGGTGGGCCAGCCCAGCAACTATATTGCTCCGGTCTATCAATGGGGCGACAGCCTGACCTGGATCAAAGGCCGGCACTCGTTCAAGGTCGGCTTTGAGATCCGCTTTATTTCGGACTCCGGTTATGACGCCAACAACACCACGGCTCGCATCTCGTTCGGAGGGAATACCGGGGCTCCGGCCACCAATATCACGAGCGGAAACGCGATTGGCGGAATCGGCGCGAACGGCGCGCTGGCGACGAATATCCTGTACGACCTGACCGGCACCGTCAGCAACGGCGCGACCGCCGGCGTCTTCCAGACGAATTATTCGCCCGGCGGGAAGAATCCGCAGTTCCTCCCCGGCGAAACCCGCTACCGCGAATGGCATCAAAACGAATTCAGCTGGTTCTTCAAAGACGACTTCAAGGTGACGCCGAACCTGACGTTGAACCTGGGCGTGCGCTGGGAGTTTTACGCTCCGCCCACGGAAGGACAAGGCAAGATGGTCGCGCCGGTGGGCGGAGGCGGGGCTCTATTCGGCGTCTCTGGAACGAGTTTCGGTTCCGAGTTCCAGCCCGGGCTCGCCGGCGGATCGCCGACTCGCGTGCAGATCATCGGGCCGGGCACGGCGAACGACATTCCGATCTATCAGCCGGACCGGAACAATTTCGCGCCGGCCGTAGGGCTTGCGTATAACCTGCCGGGAACCGGTTTCTGGAAGATGATCAGCGGCGGTCCCAACAAGATGACGGTCCGCATCGGCTACGGGATCGGCTACCAGCGACTTCCGATTTATCTGACGCACAACAACGCCGGTCTCGAGCCGGGCCTTTCCGAAGACGATCGTTCGTTCCCGCTGAGCCTCGCCTCGGCCACGCTGCCGGTGCAGCCCGCGGGAGTCCCGCTGTCGGTGATTCCGCAGACCGGCGGCCTTTCGCATCAGTTGACGCTGTACGCCTTCGACCAGAACCTGCGCACGCCCTACATCCAGAACTACAACTTCACCATCTCCCGCGCGCTTCCCGGCGGGTTGGTCATGAATCTGGGCTATGTCGGCAGCAAGGGGACCAAGCTGGCGCGGTCGATCAACACGAACGAATTTAATATTTTCGAAAACGGACTGCTGTCCGCATTCCAGACGGTGCAGGCGGGCGGCGATTCGCCGCTGCTCGATAAACTGCTTGCCCCGCTCGGCGCGGGCGGTGTCGCCCGGGGGACCACGATCGGCAGCACGGTGCAGAGTTATTTCGCCAACAACAACCCCGGCGGACTGGCGGCGCTGCTGAACGTGACGGCGCAGGGCGCGCTGCTGGCGGCCGCGGGCTTGCCGAACAACTTCATCGTCGCGAATCCGCAGTATCTGGCGACGTTCCTGGTGGGGAATTTCGGAAACTCGACCTACAATTCGATGCAGCTCGAACTCAACAAGCGGTTCGCCAAGGGCTTCACGGCCCAGGGCAGCTATGTCTGGGCGCACGCGCTGGGCGATAGCGAAGGCGATTCGTCGGTTCTGGTCGACAGCGTGCGCACGATTCGGAACATGAGCATCGACAAGCGGCCGCTGAGCTTCGACTACCAGAGCGTCCTCAAGATGAACGGGTTGTATGAGCTTCCGTTCGGGAGAGGAAAGCTGCTGGGAAAGAACGCAAACGGCTTTCTGGATCGCATCATCGGCGGGTGGGAAGTCGGCGCGGTGGCGATGATGTACTCCGGCGCGCCGCTGGCGATCACGGCGCAAAATACGATCAACGCGACGGGCAACGTGGGCGCCGCGGGCGGGACCTCCTACGGGTTCGGTCCCAACCTGGTGGGCGCGCTGCCGGCGGGTTCGGTCACCAAGACCGGCAAGAACGTCGTGCTGTTCAACGGCTTGACGTCTATCAAGGATCCAACGATCAATGTGAATCCGGCAGCCGCGCCGTTCAGCACGCTGCGCGCGGTCGCGGATGCGAACGGAAAACTGATCCTGGTGAACCCCGCGCCCGGCCAGCTGGGCAGCCTGCCGTTCGGCTACGCTCGCGGACCCGGCGCCAAGACGATCAACATCAACGTGATCAAGCGAATCCGTATTAACGAGCGATTCACGGCGCAAGTCGGCGCCACGGCGCAGAACGCGACCAACACGCCGATCTTCGCCAATCCGACCACGGCGAATCTGAACATCAACAGCCCGAACTTTGGCGTGATCAGCAGCGCGACCGGGGCTCGGCTGATTGTGCTGCAGGGACGCATCACGTTCTAGGACTCGTGTGGGGCCGCCAGCCATGGCGGCAAGCCGGCAGCACTGCCGGCTGGTTTGGGCCTTTTCGGTCAAGTTCGACCGAAAAAAAACGAAGACCAGCCGGCTCGCCGGCATGCTGCCAGGACCACATCGAGTGCGATAATAGCGCGATATGAAAGCCGCGCTGCTTGCTCTTTTTCTGACTCCTCTCTTTGCTCAAGACCGCACACTCCAGCCGCCCGAACAGCCGAATCCCAAAACACTGATCCCGCAATCGCTGATCGAGTCCATCGTCAACGAAGTCAGCGGATCGATGGCGATGAACTCGATTTACGATCTGGCCGGCTATGAGCACGATCGCCTCGCCGACGAATACAAGACGCTCTATCGCGAAGCCGCCTACATGGAGAAGATGGCGAAGCAGTTCAATCTCGAAGACGTCCACATCGAGCATTTCAAGCTGCCCAACAAGACCTGGGACGGCGAAGTCGGCGAGCTGTGGATCACTTCGCCGACGAAGCGCCTCGTCGTTTCTTATCGCGACATCGCGGCGTCGCTCGCGCCGGGCAGCCAGTCGGGAGACGTGACCACGGAGCTGGTCTACGTCGGCCGCGGTGATCGCGCCATCGATTATAAGGATAAGAACGTCGCGGGTAAAATTGTTTTAGCCAGCGCCCCGACGGGCGCCGTCCACAACATCGCGGTTCGCGAATTCGGCGCCGCCGGAGTTGCGTCGTTCGCCAATCCGACCGGCCGTCCCATCGATCGTCCCGACGAAATCTCCTGGAACAACATCGGCGGGCGCGGCGGCGCGCAGGGCAAGACGACCTTCGGATTTAATCTGTCGCATCGCATGGGCCAGGAACTGGTCGAAATGCTCGAACGCGGCGAGAAAGTCACAGTGCACGCAAAAGTGAAGGCGGCGGAGTACGACGCCGAAATGCAGGTCCCCACCGCGGTCATCAAAGGCGACGGATCTTCGCAGCAGGAAATCGCCTACACCGGCCACCTGTTCGAAGGCATCGCCAAGCAGGGCGCGATGGACGACACCTCGGGCTGCGCCGTGACTCTGGAAATGTTGCGCGCGTGGAAGAAGCTCATCGACGACGGCGTGCTGCCGCGGCCCAAGCGCACCGTGCGCGTCATGTGGGTCCCGGAAATTCAAGGGACGAACGCGTATCTTGATCGTTACCCCGACGAAGCCAAGAAAATCGTCGCGGCGTTTTCCATCGACATGGCGGGCGAAGACAATCGCGTGAATCGCAACAGCCTGCGCCTGATGCGGACGCCTTACACGGTGAATCATTTCATCAACGAAGTGACGCAGCAGTTTTTCGAATACGTCGGCGATACGAATCGCGAAAAGGTGCAGAACCGGCGCATCGCGTATAGCTACATGTTCCCGATTCTCGATCCACAGGGCTCGCGCGATCAGTTTTACTTCAACGTTGAAAAACACTACGGCGCGTCGGATCACACGGCGTTTCTGGGCCACGGCATCCCGGCGATTCTGATGAACAACTGGCCGGACTGGGCGTATCACACCAACGAAGATCGCCCCTGGAGCG
>JAIQFJ010000490.1 GCA_020073325.1 Terriglobia bacterium
TTGAGCCCCCGCCTTTTCACACTACTTGCAGCAGGGCATGTCGCAGGAATGGTCCACGCAGCATGCGGGGTCGCAGCAGCACGTTCCGGCCGCGAATGCCGCGGCTCCTGTCAACAGACTGAGGGCAAATGCCCAGGTAAATAAACGAGTCATGATATTTCTCCTTTTTTCTGAAAATTCAAATTTCGGAACGAACAGGGGCCGTTCGGAAACGAATCAGATCCGGAGAATGCGATTGTGCAGATGCAGATCGCGATCGTCGCTTGAAAATGACGCGACCGGCGCCAGCGGCGCCTGAGTCATCTCAAGAACAAACCCGTCAAACACCACCGCGACCACCGCGGGCAGCGCCGCCTTGGCCGAGTCCAGAATATCGAACGGGCAAGCGGCAAAACTCTTTGATTTAGGGCAGCAATCGTGCGCATGCAGAGCCGGGCAGACCACGATGACGCACGCAATCGGCGCGGTCATCAGCGCGGCCAGCACGAAAATGGCGAGTGCCGTCTTCATCTCTCTACAAGACGTATATGCAGAGCATTCGTCACTCCGCGCGCAACTCGTTGAGTTTCCGGAAGCACTGCGCGAACTCACGCGGCGTTCCGCGCGGCCTCGCTCAGACGGGGATTCCGATGCGCCACAACCCGTAGGCCACCGCCTGACGGAAATAGACCCACAGTTCCCGCCAATCCTGCTTCGCCTCGGCCGGGCGCGGCGATCCGTAAACATTCATCCCCTGGAATTGCAGCATCTTCTTGACGCGATAGATGTGATACCCGTCGCTTACCACGATGCACGACGTCAGGTTCATCCGGCGCATGATCTCGGCCGCGGCCGCCGTGCTGTGCACCGTAGTCTCACCTTCGGACTCCACCAGAATCGCTTCCGACGGCACGTCGTGCTTGCTCAAATACGCGCGCGCGACTTCGCCTTCGGTGAACGACGGATCGCCGCCGCTGCCTCCCGTCGTCAGAATGCGCGGCGCCAGCCCCTGCCGGTACAGCCACAGCGCGTGATTCAGCCGAGCCTCCAGCACCGGCGACGGCCGTCCGCGATACTCCGCCGCGCCCAGCACCAGAATCACGTCGGCGGGCTTCGCTTCATCGACGTTCGATTGCCGTTCGATTGCCTTGGCGATGTTGGACAGCGCGGTCAGAATGGCGATCGCGACGACCGCCGCCGCGCAGAGCGCAATCCTGACCATCCAACGCATTATGCCAACATTGTAGTGGACCGAACATGGTCGAAACGCTCACCAGTGAAAAGAATCCGCTGTTAAAGGAGGTGCGCCGAGCCGTCGCGCGCGGGTCGCTCACCGAAGACGGATTCGCCGTCGCCGAAGGATTTCATCTGCTCGAAGAAGCGCTCGGCGCGGGTTGCGAAATTCAGGCCGTGATCGCTGCTGAATCGATTACCGATCGATTGCCCGACGCAGGAGGTGCGCGTGTCGCCGTCGTGTCCGAAAAGGTTTTCGAGTCTCTCGCGGCGACCGAAACCACCCAGGGCGTGATCGCGCTGGTGCGTCCACCCGCGTGGACCGTGGACGATCTGCTGCGCGGAGCAACTCTGCTTGCGATCCTCGACGGCATTCAGGATCCCGGAAATGCGGGCGCGATCCTGCGGGCCGCCGAAGCGTTCGGCGCGACCGGCGCAGCATTTCTGAAAGGCACGGCCAGCCCCTACAATCCGAAGTCGATGCGCGCGTCCGCCGGATCGGTGTTCCGGCTGCCGATCGCCGCGTTCGAAGAAAAGTCGCTGCTGGCTGTACTCGATCAGAGTGGGATTGCCTTGTATGCCGCGATGCCGCGATCGGGCCAGGCTCCGGCGGATGCGGATCTGCGTTCGCGTTGTGCGATCGTCATCGGAAGCGAAAGTCGAGGCGTGAGTCCGCGGCTGGCTGAGCGCGCGATCGGACTGCGCATTCCGACCTCCAGAGTCGAGTCGCTGAACGCCGCCGTGGCCGCGGGCGTGTTGCTGTACGAAGCCCGCCGCCAGAGGACGAGTCTATGACCGGAGGGCGGACCCCAATCCTTCTCGCGATTCTGATTTTCTGTGCCCTGCTGCTCGCCGCGGCTCCCCTTCACTGGACCTCCCTTGCCGTCGAAAATTTCCAGTTCTTCCGCTACGCGCGCGATTCCGCCGCCGAACATGCCACCGGCCACATCCCCGCTGCGTATCATTTCCTCAAAGGACCCGTCCCGCAGCGGACCGTCTGTCCGCTCGAAGATCGCGACGACGTCCACTGGTTCACGCCCGACGGCAAATCCCTCAATCACACCTTCGTCACGCCGAGCCCGTCCGAATTTCACGTCAGCGCGCTCCAAAAGAACATGAAGGGATTCGCGACCATCGCGTCTTTCGCCGGATCCTCCACCGGCAACGGCAGCGCGATCGAAGTGGTGTACTTCACCGACCGCGCCTGCTCCGACGCCGGCATCGAGTACGGATTTTCGCGCGACCTGGCGACCAACAGCATCCTGGTTTACTGGTCCACGTATGCCAACTGCGGCAACGATTCGGCTAGCCTGTGCCGCAAGACAGCCGACGCTCGCCTGGGTGACAACGTCCAGCAGGAAAACGGCGGCGTCGCCTCCGACCACGGGTTTCGCATCTACGGGCTCGACGTGAACGCGCGCTACACCTACCGCATGTTCGTCGAGGGCGGCGCGTTTCGGATCGAGGTGGCGCGCGGGGCCCAACTCGCGCAATGTGCCGATTCCGAATCCGGCCCGCGCCACGCGTGCAGTTTCGTGAAGCGCGTCCAGCCGTGGTTTCCCATCGATCGTCTGGAAAGCGGCTACCTCGTCGCGGGAACGCAAACGGCAGGCGAACCGCAGGTGGCCAAGGACTCTGTATTCGCGGTGTCCGATATTCTGGTGGCAAAGGGAAACGGCAAGTGAGTCTGTTCGAATCCACGCCGCTCGCAGACGATCCCAAGCGCCCGCTGGCCGAGCGCATGCGGCCCGACCGGCTGGAAGACTACGTCGGCCAGGAACACATCCTCGGCGCCGGAAAACCGCTGCGCCGCCAGATCGAGCGCGACGAGCTTTCTTCGATCATCCTCTGGGGACCGCCCGGAGTCGGCAAGACCACGCTCGCGAGGCTGATCGCGAAGCAGACCAAAGCCGATTTCGTTCCTTTCAGCGCCGTGCTCGCCGGGATCAAGGAAATCAAGGCCGTCATGGCCGACGCCGAACGCGCGCGCCGCATGGGACGCCGCACCGTACTCTTCGTCGACGAAATTCATCGCTTCAACAAAGCGCAGCAGGACGCGTTTCTGCCTTACGTCGAGCGCGGCGACATTATCCTGATCGGCGCCACCACGGAAAATCCGTCGTTCGAAGTCGTATCGGCGCTGCTGTCGCGCGCGAAAGTCTACGCGCTGCGCGCGCTCAGCGTGGACGAAATCGTGAAACTGCTGGAGCGCGCGCTTGAAGCCCTGCAACTCGCCGCGCCGCGCGATCTGCTGGAGCAAATCGCGATCTATTCCAACGGCGACGCTCGCGCGGCCTACAACATTGTGGAACTCGCCTCAGCGGTTGCGCGCGAAGGAATGCTCGACCGCGATGCCATCGAGTCGGTGATCGAGCGGAAAATGCTGCTCTACGACAAGGGCGGCGAGGAACACTTCAACATCGTTTCGGCGCTGCACAAGAGCATTCGATCTTCCGATGCCGATGCCGCGCTGTACTGGCTCGCGCGGATGCTGCAGGGCGGGGAAGACCGCATGTACATCGCGCGGCGGCTGGTCCGCATGGCGATCGAAGATATCGGCCTGGCCGATCCGCGCGCGCTCGAACAGGCGATGGCGGCGCAACAGGCGGTCCACTTTCTGGGGATCCCGGAAGGCGACCAGGCCCTGGCGCAGGTGGCGATTTATCTGGCGATCGCTCCCAAATCCGATGCCGCCTATCGCGCGCTCGGCGCGGCGATGGATGCGGTCGCGAAGAAGACCGCCGAGCCGGTCCCGATGCAGCTTAGAAATGCCCCGACGCGTCATATGAAGGCGTGGGGCTACGGCGAAGGCTACCAGCACGCGCACCAGTTCGAGGACGCCATCAATACGATGGAGTGCCTCCCCGATAGCCTGCGCGGCACGATTTTCTATGAGCCGACCGAGCGCGGCGTCGAGGCCCGGATCAAGGCTCGGCTGGAAGAAATCCGGGCGAGGAAGAAAGCCGTCAATGAACCTGAATGAACATGAATTCACGTGCAAAGACGTTCATTAACGGCTAAGTAATCTACTTCCGAGCCGTCACTGTGATCTCGATGTGCGCCCCCGGCGATGCGAGTTTCGCGACTCCTACCGTGGTCCGCGTCGGCCTCGGATCCTTGAACGTCTGCGTGTAGACCGCGTTCATGCGCGGGAACAGCTCCATGTC
>JAIQFJ010000491.1 GCA_020073325.1 Terriglobia bacterium
GTTACATATTCTGGGCGGGCTGACTCCGCCGACGTCAGGCGAGATTCACATTGACGGCCGGGACCTGCTTCGGATGAGCGAGGCCGAGCGGACGGATTTGCGCAAGCGCACGGTTGGTTTTGTTTTTCAGAAATACAATCTTCTGCCGACGCTCACGGCGGAGGAAAACATCGATATCGCGCGCGATATCGCGGGACTGGGGCGCGATCGCGGGTCGGATTTCCAGGAAATGATCAGGATGCTGGGAATCGAATCGCGGCTGGATCATAAACCGCGCGCGCTCTCGGGCGGCGAGCAGCAGCGCGTAGCGATCGCGCGGGCGTTGGTGAACAATCCGGCGATTCTGCTTGCCGACGAGCCTACCGGGAATCTCGACAGCGAAAATTCGCACAAGGTTCTGACGCTGCTGCGCGACTTGAACGATCGCACGGGGCAGACGATTCTGATGATCACGCACGATCTGGAAGCGGCCGCTTACGGCGATCGAATCGTGAGGATGCGGGACGGCAGAATCGTCGAGTGACTGTCACAATGGAAGCGTGCGGCTTCTCATTGCGATGACTCTTCTTGCCGGCGCGGGCTCCGCGCAGACTCTTTACGATCGATTTTTCGACGAATATTACTTCCCGTTCAACCCGACGTCCGCGACTTCGGCCGGGATCCACAAGTACGACAACAAGCTCGAGGACTACTCGAAAGCGGGCGTTACGGCGCGCGTCGCCGCGCTGAAGAAATTCGAGGATCAATTCCAAAAGATGCCGGCGAGCGCCGATCGCGACCTGGTGCTGAACACGATTCGCGCGTCGCTGCTGGATCTGGAAGTGATTCGGAACTGGGAAAGGAACCCGGACGTTTACTCGAGCGGGATTTCCGGCAGCGCGTTCACGATCATGAGCCGCACGTTCGCTCCGCAGGAAGTTCGGTTGGCGGCGCTGATCGAACGTGAGCGGCAGATGCCGCAAGTGCTGGCCGAAGCTCGCGTGAATCTGAAAAATCCACCGAAGATTTATACCGAGATCGCGATCCAG
The DNA here is from genome assembly GCA_020073325.1 of Terriglobia bacterium. Taxonomy (GTDB): domain Bacteria; phylum Acidobacteriota; class Terriglobia; order Bryobacterales; family Bryobacteraceae; genus Palsa-187. The sequence goes on from JAIQFJ010000491.1 coordinate 1,029, forward strand.
CAGCTTCCAGGGATTGCGGCTTTTTTCGAGCACGACGTGCCGCTCGCTTTCAAGGACGTCACCGAGAAGAAGCTGCTGGTGCGCTTCCAGCAGATGAACGGAGCCGTGATCGCGGCGTTGAAGGACTACGAACAATTCCTGAAAACCGACATGCTGGCGAAGTCGAACGGCGATTTCCGGGTGGGTGCGGAGAACTATGCGAAGAAACTGGCGTACGAGGAGATGGTGGACATTCCGCTCGACCGGCTGTTGCAGATCGGCTATGACGATTTGCACAAGAATCAGCAGCAGTTGAAGGCGGTGGCGGCGAAGATCGATCCGAAGAAGACGCCTCGGCAGGTGCTGGACGATCTGGAAAAGGACCATCCCGCGCCGGACAAGCTGCTGCAGACATTTCGCGACGAATGCGTGAGGCTGCGGGATTTCATCACGGCGAAAAGGATCGCGACGATTCCGTCGCCGGTGCTGCCGATCCTGGAAGAGACGCCGCCATTCGCGCGCGCCTTGACGTTCGCGTCGATGGACACACCCGGACCCTACGAGACGGTGGCGAAAGAGGCCTTCTTCAATGTCACGCTGCCGGAAAAAGACTGGAAGCCGGAGCGCGTCGAGGATTTCATGCGCGGGTTCAATCGAGGCACGATCCTGAGCACGGCGATTCACGAGGCTTATCCCGGACACTACGTGCAGTTCCTGTGGATGCAGCACGTCGACGATCGCGTCCGCAAATTGCTCGGCGCGAGTTCGAATGCCGAAGGCTGGGCGCATTATTGCGAGCAGATGATGCTCGACGAAGGCGTGTCGACCGATCCGAAGATGCGGCTCGGCCAGTTGCAGGACGCGCTGCTGCGCGACGCGCGCTACGTCGTCGGAATCGAGATGCACACCGGCAAGCGCACGATGGAACAGGGCGTCGAATTTTTCGAGAAGGAAGGATTCCAGACGCACGAAGTAGCGGATCGCGAGACGAAGCGCGGCACATCCGATCCGACGTATCTCTACTACACGCTGGGCAAGCTGCAGATCCTGAAGCTGCGCGAGGATTATCGCAAGATGAAGGGCGCGCAGTTTTCGCTCGCGCAGTTTCACGACGAGTTCATGAAGCAGGGTTTTCCGCCGATCAAGATTGTGCGGCGCGCGATGCTGGGCAACGATTCACCGACGTTGTGAATAATAGAAAGATGTCCTTCGAGCATCAGCTCAATCTGCGCGTGGCGGAAAAACATGAGGATGGAGTGACCGTCCACTTCGATCTGCTGCCGAATTATTTGAATTCGAACGGCGTGCTGCATGGCGGCGTCACGGCGTCGCTGGCCGACGAAGCAGCCTGGCATGCGATGGAGAATCGTTTCGGATACGGCGTGCGGCCGTCGACCACGACAGAGCTGAAGGTCAACTATCTTCGCCCGATCAGCGGCAAACAGGTTTCGGCGCGGGCCTATCTGGTTCGCGCCGGAAAAACGCTATGCGTGTCGCGTGTCGATATTTTCGATGAAGCGAAGAACCTGGCGGCGATCGGGATCGTCACGTACATGCTATTGTGAACCCCGTCGTAACCGGCAGGGCTACATCGTCAGGACGATGCGGCCGAGGATCGCGCCGCGCGTCATTTCGTCGAAGATTTGATTCACGTCGTCGAGCGGGCGCCTTTCGATCTTGCATTTGATGGGATGCTTCTCCATCAGCGCGAATAGCTCCTGCAAGTCCGCGCGCGTGCCGACCGCCGATGCGACGATGTGCGCTTCGGTCGAGATGAGCGATACGGCCGAAACTTTAAACGGCTCGTTGGCCATGCCGACCACGGCCATGGTTCCGCCGCGGCGCAGGCAGCGCAGCGCGGTTTCATACGCCGGCGCGCTTGCGGCACAGACCATCGCGACGTGGACGCCGCCCATCGTGCGAAGTTTTTTGTGCACCGGCTCGGCCGCGTTCATGGTCCACTCCGCGCCCAGCGACTTTGCGAACTCCAGCTTGTCGTCGGCGATATCGATCGCGCCGACCTGGACGCCCATTGCCTTCGCGATCTGGATCGCGAGATGGCCCAGCCCGCCGGCGCCGAACACCGCCATGCGCTGGCCGGCCGTGACACCGGCTGCTTTGATCGCTTTGTAGACTGTGAGCCCCGCGCAAAGCTGCGGCGCGATTTCGGCGAGGTCGAGCGAAGCCGGCAGCGGCGCTGCGTGGGTCGCGGGCGCGAGCATGTACTCGGCGAATCCGCCGTCGACCATGCAGCCCGTGACTTTCTGTTTCAGGCACAGCTCTTCCTTGCCCTCTTTGCAAAACTCGCATTCGCCGCAGGTGTAGTGGATCCACGGCACGCCGACGCGATCGCCCACTTTCGGCGTCGTGACACCTTCGCCGACCGCGGCAACATGACCCGCGGCCTCGTGGCCCAGGATGAGCGGAATTTTCGTCGCGCCGCGCAGCAGGTCCCAATCGCCTCCCGCCAGATGCAGGTCCGAATGACACACGCCGCACGCTTCGACGCGAATCAACACCTGGCCGGGGCCGGGCTGCGGCGTGGGGACTTCCTCAATCACAAGCGGCTTGCCGATTTCGTGCAGAACAGCGGCCTTCATACGATGGTGACTCCTCCGTCGATCACAATAGTCTGTCCGGTCATCCACGCGCCGGCGCGCGAGGCGAGAAATACGGCGGCTCCGGCGATATCGTCGGGCTCGCCGATTCTTCTGAGCGGCGTCCGCCGCTGGGTCGCTTCAAGCAGCTTGGGATTTTCCCACAGCGCGCGCGCGAAATCGGTGCGAACCAAGCCCGGCGCGATGCAGTTCACGCGGATGTTGTGCGGCCCCCATTCGACCGCGAGATTGCGCGCGAGCTGCATATCGGCGGCCTTCGAGATGGCGTAGATTCCGAGCGAATCGGTGCCTTTCAGTCCGCCGATGCTCGACACGATGATGATGGTGCCGTCGCGGCGCGCGGCCATCTCGGGTTGAACCAGGTTCGCCAGCCACAGATTGCTGCGCACGTTGGTCTGCATGACCTTATCGAACGCGTCGTCGGTGAGGCCCGTCAACGGGCCGAAGTAAGGATTGACGGCGGCGTTGCAAATCAGCGAGTCAACGCGGCCCCAGTACGCGCGCGTCTTTTCGATCAGCGCCTGGCACTCTTCGCGGCGGCCGATGTGGCACGGGATCGCGACGGCCTCGCGTCCTTCCTTGCGCAGCGCTTCCGCGACGGGCTCGCATCCGTCGGCCTTGCGGCTGGAAACGACCACCTTCGCGCCAGCCCGCGCCAGCGCTTCGGCGATGGCTTTGCCGATGCCTCTCGACGACCCGGTGACGATCGCTACTTTTTGGGATAGATCAAACAATC
>JAIQFJ010000492.1 GCA_020073325.1 Terriglobia bacterium
AGCGGAAATCGCAGATGGCTGAGCAATTCAGAACCGGGAACAATGCGAGATCGGCTCAAATCCCCAGTCTAATGCGTTGCCGATCAGGATGTTTTCAATCGAGCCGCGTGCGCCAGCGCGTGCGGATTCGAAGCGAGAAATCGCCACAGCCATCCGCCCGTAAAATTGCTCTTCAGCGCCTCGGCGAATTGAAAGGGCGTCAGCAGCTTGACGATTTCCAGGCGCTCATCCCATTTGCGATCGTCCCAGCGCGCGATGCGTTGATTGATTCGATAAGCCAGGCGCAGGTCGGCTCCGAATTTCTTCCGCCACTGTTTCTCAAATGCGAGCAGCGCCGCGCGCGACACATCGCCGCGGTCGAGCGCGTCGGCAGCCGCGTCGCCGGCCATTCGTCCAGCCTCGATCGCCCAGCGGATTCCCTCGCCCACCAGGCTGGACGCGTGGCCTGCTGCGTCGCCCACGCCGACGATGCCGTTGCCTGTGAATGTTTTCGCGAACTGCTCGGAAGGAATCAAACCGGAATGATGCTCGACGGGTTGCGCGCCGCGCAGTCCATCGTAGGACGCGATGAACCGGTCGAGAAAATCGTCGGGATTCGCGCGGGAATCGGGGTGAATGATGCCGACACCGGCGCGCACGCGATGGCGGCCCCATGGAAAGATCCACGCATAGCCCGACGGCGCGATGCGATCGCCCACCGCGAGCACCGCTTCCGATTGATCCCAGTGCGGCGCCACCAGATCGTATTCCGCGCCGACTCCGAATCGTTAAAAGCCCGGGGCGAGACCGGATTGCTTGAGCAGCGTCGCGCGATATCCGGTCGCGTCGATCAGGATCCGGCAGGCAAGCGAATCCGCACGCGTGCGGACGCCGGTCACCCGATGATCGGCGAGGATCGGCGCGACAGCCGTGGTCGACAAGCGGATCGCCGCGCCGGCCTCGATCGCGCGTTCGGCCAGATACTGAAACGTGCTGCGAACATCGAGGATGCAAAGCACGGGCCTGGCGTACTCGAATACAGCCGAGTTGTTCGGCGTCGCGAAGCGGACGCGCGAAATCGGATGATAGAGCCGGTCCGGAATGCCGAGTTTCTCCAGTTCCGCGATGAAGCTGCCTCCGCTGGTGCGGATGGGAGAGCCGATCTCGTAATTCTGTTCGAGCACCAGGACCGATTTCCCGCGCCGCGCGAGCGCTTCGGCCGCGGACAGCCCGGCAGGCCCGCCGCCCGCGATGATGGTGTCGTGCATCAATTATTGCTCGAGTGCTTCGTGAATCTCGTAGCTGGTCACGATCTCGACGGTCGGTCGAAGCGTCGCCGCGACGCTGCAATATTTGTGGTCCGAAAGATCGATGGCCTGCTTCACAGCGTCTGCGGAAAGTGCCCTGCCATGCAGGATATGCTTCACTTCCATTCTGCGAAAACTCTTGGGATGCTCTTCGCGCCGCTCGCCGTGAATTTCGATGCGATAGGAAGTCAGCTTCTCGCGCTTCTTGCGAAGGACCGAAACGACGTCGGCTCCCGTGCATCCTCCGAGCGCGACCAGCAGCAGTTCCAGCGGGCCCGGCGCGGCGGAGCGCTCGCCGTTGAAGTCGATCGTAATCGCGTGCCCGCTGGGCGGAGTGGCGACAAAGAAGTCGTCGCCGGCGTACTGCACGATGGCGTGGGTATTTTTCATCTCCTTCGATTTTAGGGTAGTCGGCGCGGTTTACACGGCGCGGTTACACTAAAGATTCATGGCCGACGTACTCACGCTATCCCAGATTCAAACCGCGCGGCAGCGCATCGCGCCGTGTATCCGCCGCACTCCGTTGACGCCCAGCGCGACACTCAGCGAGCGCTTGAAGACCAACGTCTACGTCAAGCTGGAAGTATTTCAGAAGACCGGATCGTTCAAAGTGCGCGGCGCGTTCAACAAGGCGTTGAGCCTGCGTCCGGAAGAGCGCGGCCGCGGGATCGTCGCGGTGAGCGGCGGCAATCACGCCCAGGCGGTCGCCTATATGGCGCGCGCGCTCGGCCTGAAGGCCTTGGTGCTGATGCCCGAATCGACGCCGCGAAACTACGTCGAAGCGACACGCGGCTATGGAGCCGAAGTGAAGTTCGCGGCGAACGCGCACGCGGCGTTTGCGGCCGTCGAAGAATACGAAAAAGAAGGCTGGGCGTACGTGCATCCGTTCGACGATCCGCTGGTGATGGCCGGGCAGGGAACGGTCGGCCTGGAAATTATGGAAGACGTCCCGCAGGTCACGGATGTCATCGTCTCGATCGGCGGCGGCGGATTGATGAGCGGCGTCGCGACCGCCGTGAAATCGCTGAAGCCGTCGGTGCGCGTGTGGGGCGTCGAAACGGAAGGCGCGGACTGCATGTCGAAATCGATCGCGGCCGGCCACGTGGTGACCCTGGATGCGATTACATCGGTCGCCCGGACGCTGGGCGCGCCGGCTCCCACCGAACGGACGCTCGAAACCGCGAAAAGATTGCTCGAATGCGTCACGGTCGTGCCCGACTCAGAAGCCGTCGCGGCGATGAAATTCATCCTGGAGCGGCTCAAAGTCCTGACCGAGCCCGCAGCCTCCTGCACGCTGGCAGCGGCAGATCGATTGAAGGATCGCTTTTCGTCGGAGCGTCATGTCGTGCTGGTATTCTGCGGCGGAAACATTTCGGTCGAGGATGCGTGCCGGTTGTCGCAAAGCTTCGCGTGAAAAAGCTGGTCCGGACGGTCGAAGACGCGATAAAGCGACATCGGTTGGAGATTTATCGCGACTCCGATGACACCTTCGAGGTCGTCCCAAGCGAATGGACCAAGAAGACATGGCGTGCAGAGGGGAGTACTCGGGTTACGTCGTATGCCGCAGCCATCGTGAAGAGCGCGAAGCAATATCCCTGGGTCGGCCCCGTTCTGATGTCGCAGAGCGACTGGGCGGCTCAACTATCACACCGAGCTTCTTCGCGGGCTTGTTTTTCGGTTCGCGCAATTCAGCGAGACGGAATTCGGTACCGACCATGAGCATTGTTCTGCCTGCATGGCTAAGATTATGGACGCGGACTATTCAGGCACGCGGCATTGTGGCTTCGTGACAAGGTACGAAATTCCAGATGGATCTGGAACATGGCGGTGGAATTGGGTTTGCGAAATCTGCTTTAACGAGCTATCAATTGCGCTGAATTGGGCCGTCGAGGCCTGAAGACGCTAGCGTTGCGCGCCGAGGCCGAGGCACGCGAGGCCCGCGAAGATGATCAAAAGTCCGCCCATCTTGCCGACCGTGAAGCGCTCGCCGAAAAACACGCGGGCCCAGAGAATCGTCCACATGTAGCCGAGCGCGACCATCGGATACAGCACGCTCAGTTCGCCCGCCGTCATGCCGCGCACGAAGAACACGGACGACACCATGTACGCCAGAATTCCCGCGGCGATCCGCCAGTTGGTCGCGATCGAGACGAAGTCGAGCTTCAGACGGCCCGCGCCAGCTTTCAGAAACGCCGCGCCGAAGCTGCCGATGAATCCGGCGGTGAGGATAAACAGCACCGAGCTGAGCGGCGTGTTCATTTCTTTCCGCCTCGCCCGAGCGTCGCCACGCCGATCACGATCAGCGCGACGCCCGCCATCTTCGTCGCGTTCATGTGCTCGTGGAACACCACGACCGATAGAATCGTGACCCACACGAACGTCAGCGCGATCACCGGGTATAACGCCGACAATTCGCCATGCCGCAGCGCCAGCACCAGCAGCACCATGCTGAAGCCGTACATCGAATAGCCCACGAACAGCGGAAGCTTGGTCAGAATCCCGATCGCCGTCTGCGCCAGCGAAGGATGCGGACCCAGGCTGCCGGCTCCCGTCTTGATAAGCACCTGCGCCGCGGCGCTGATGAGCGTAACGCAGATCACGAGAAAGACCGACCGGCGTTGTTCGGATGGGGTGACGTTCGTCAAGCGAAATTACAGGATAATCGAACGCGGCTACTCTCCGCTCTGCTGTAACAGCTTCGCGACGAGCGCGGTCCATCCGGTTTGATGGCTCGCTCCGATTCCCGCCGCGTTGTCGCCGTGAAAATATTCGTAGAAAAGCACGTGGTCGCGAAAATGCGGATCGCGCTGAAATTTTTCAGAGCCCCCAAACACCGCGCGCCGCCCGTTCGAATCGCGAAGAAAGATTCGCGACAGCCGCCGCGACAATTCCGTGGCCACCGTGCCCAGGCTCACGCGATTGCCCGAACCCGTGGGAAATTCCACTTGCAGCTCGTCGCCGAAATAGTGGTTGTAGCGCTGCAGCGCTTCGATCAGCAGATAGTTCACCGGGAACCAGATCGGTCCGCGCCAGTTCGAATTTCCGCCGAA
>JAIQFJ010000493.1 GCA_020073325.1 Terriglobia bacterium
CCGCCCGGAGGCTGCGCTTCTTCCGCGCGGGAGACCGCACTCGACGCCGATGACGATTCGGAACTCTGGCGGTCGCCGGCTTCTTCCTGGGCAAAACAACACACGCCCAGCAGGACGGCAAGAAGAAAGCGCATGGACTTCTAAGATGTTCCCCAATCTGCGGTGGTTACCCATTGATTATAACGCGCTTCCGAAACAGGAAAATGACAAATTGTTGCGATTCGCGCCGAGTCCTTATCTCGCGGATACGTCTTGCCTATCGCCTTGTTCAACCCGGTCGATGACCTCAATACAACCGTGATACACTTGGATTTTTGGTTTCCCCGCTCGGCCAATCCGCGCACGGTAAACTAGAGTTGATCCCCCTGGAGGAACTTCGCAAGTGTCAGATCGAATGCGACATATTTTTACGTCCGAATCGGTGACCGAAGGTCACCCGGACAAGATGGCGGACCAGATTTCGGACGCCGTTCTCGACGCGGTTCTCGCGGAAGATCCCACGGGGCGCGTCGCCTGCGAAGTGCTGGTCACCACCGGCATTTGCGTGGTCTCCGGTGAAATCACCACCAAGACCTACGTCGACGTGCCGAAGCTGGCGCGCCAGGTGATCCACGAAATCGGCTACACCGACGCCGAAATGGGCTTCGATTCGAAAACCTGCGGCGTGCTGAACACCATCCAGAGCCAGTCGCCCGATATCGCCATGGGCGTCGACACCGGCGGCGCCGGCGATCAGGGCCTGATGTTCGGCTATGCCTGCGACGAGACTCCCGAATTGATGCCGATTCCGATCATGCTGGCCCACAAGCTGGTCCGCCAGTTGAGCGAAGTGCGCCGCGCCGGAAAACTCACCTTCCTGCGCCCCGACGGCAAGAGCCAGGTCAGCGTCGAGTACGTCGACAACAAACCGGTGCGCATCGATGCCGTGGTCGTTTCGACCCAGCACGATGACGACGTCTCCACCGAGACCCTGCGCGCCGAAGTCAGGAAGCACATCATCGATCCCGTGCTGGCGCCGTACAACATGACGGACGCCAACACCAAGTTCCATATCAATCCCACCGGACGCTTCGTCATCGGCGGTCCTCACGGCGACACCGGCCTCACCGGCCGCAAGATCATCGTCGACACTTACGGCGGCATGGGCCGTCACGGCGGCGGGGCGTTTTCCGGCAAGGATCCCACGAAAGTCGACCGTTCGGCCTGCTACATGGCTCGCTATATCGCGAAAAATATCGTGGCCGCCGGTCTCGCAAAGCGCGCTGAAGTGCAGCTTGCCTACGCGATCGGTGTGGCCGAGCCCGTTTCGGTGATGGTCAACACGTTCGGCACGGGAACCGTCCCTGAAGAACGCCTGGTCGAACTGGTGCGCGCGAATTTCTTGCTCACCCCGAAGGCCATGATCGAGCACCTGAGGCTGCGCCGCCCGATCTATCGCACCACCGCCGCTTTCGGCCACTTCGGACGCACCGAAGATTCATTCAGTTGGGAAGCCACGGACAAGGCCGCGGCTCTCAAGGAAGCGGCCCAGACGGCCGCTGCTGCTCGTTAATCCGGAGGAAAACATGAGTCCTACTGCTTCCATCCCTTGCGACGTCAAGGATCTTTCGCTGGCGGAAGCCGGCAAACGGCGCATCGAATGGGCCGCACAGTCCATGCCTGTGCTGGCCGCGATCCGCAAACAGTTCATCAAGACCCAGCCGCTCGCCGGCATCCGCGTGGCGGCCTGCCTGCACGTCACCACCGAAACCGCCAACCTGATGATCACTCTGCGCGACGGCGGCGCGAACATCGCGCTGTGCGCGTCGAATCCGCTGTCCACGCAGGATGAAACCGCAGCCGCTCTGGTGAAGGAATACGCCATCCCCACGTTCGCCATCAAGGGCGAATCGAACGATGTCTATTACCAGCACATCAATGCCGCGCTCGATCACAATCCGCAGATCACGATGGACGACGGCGCCGACGTGGTCACGCTGCTCCACACCAAGCGCAAGGATTCGCTGAAGAACGTCATTGGCGGAACCGAAGAAACCACCACCGGCGTCATCCGCCTGCGCGCGATGGCGAAGGAAGGCGTGCTCGGCTATCCGATCGTCGCCGTGAACGACGCGCTCACCAAGCACCTGTTCGACAATCGCTACGGCACGGGCCAGTCGACCATCGACGGCATTATCCGCGCGACGAATGTTCTGCTCGCAGGCCTGAACGTCGTCGTCGCCGGCTACGGCTGGTGCGGACGCGGCTTCGCGATGCGCGCGCGCGGTTTGGGCGCGAACGTCATCGTCACCGAGATCGATCCGACCAAGGCGCTCGAAGCGCTCATGGACGGCTTCCGCGTCATGACCATGCACGAAGCGGCCGCCATCGGCGACATCTTCTGCACCGTCACCGGCAACAAGAGCGTGATCGCGCGCGATCATTTCGAAAGACTCAAAAGCGGCGCGATTCTGTGCAATTCGGGGCATTTTAACGTCGAAATCGACCTCGATACGCTCGGCTCGATGGCGTCCAGCCGCCGCGAAACGCGACCGTTCGTCGAAGAATTCGCGATGCGCGACGGCCGCAAGATCTACGTCCTCGGCGAAGGCCGTCTCATCAACCTGGCCGCCGCCGAAGGCCACCCGGCTTCGGTGATGGACATGAGCTTCGCCAACCAGGCGCTTTCGGCCGAGTACATGGTGAAGAACCACGCGAAGCTGGAAAACAAAGTCTACTCGGTGCCGGAAGAACTCGACAAGCAGGTGGCCCGGATGAAGCTCGAGGCGATGGGAACCACCATCGACCGGCTGACGCCGGAGCAGGAAGAGTATCTCGCCGGCTGGTCCGAGGGAACCTAAACTTAAGGAGTCAGGGTCCGGATTCGCAATTCAGAATCCTGACCCTGACGGTAAACTATCGTGGCTCTCGTTGAAGGGTGTAAACATGCCCTGGAGATCACCGTGCCTGTCGCGGAGATCGACCAGGAAACCGAGCGCGTCGTCGCCGATATCCAGAAAAAAGTGAAGCTGCCCGGCTTTCGGCCGGGTCATGCCCCGCTGAGTCTGGTGAAGACTCGTTTCGCGGGCGACATCCGCCAGGATGTGCTCGAAAAGGTGGTCCCGCGCGCGTTTCGCGCGGCGGTCGACAAGGATCATCTGCAGGTGGTCGGACAGCCGGATATCAGCGACGTTCATTTTCACGCGGGCGAGCCGCTGAAGTTCAAGGCCGAGTTCGAAGTGGCGCCCGAATTCGAGCTGGGCGAATACCGCGGCGTCCTGGTCAACTACTCCGAGCCCGAAGTTTTGGACGAAGAGATCAACAAGCGCATCGACGAGGTGCGCGAGCAGAAAGCCGAATACGTCAACGAAGATCCGCGCCCGCTGGCCGACGGCGACTACGCGGTGATTTCACTCGAAAGCGTCTCCGGCGTCGCCGAAAAAGTTTCCCAGGACGAGTTGATGATCAAGATCGGCGACGAGGCCACCATGGCCGCGTTTTCCGAAAACCTGCGCGGCGTCCCGCCCGAGGAATCGCGCGAGTTCGACGTCACGTATCCCGAAGATTACGAGCGCAAGACTCTCGCCGGCCGCACCGTTCGTTTCAAGGCGACCGTGAAAGCCGTGCGCCGCAAGGAACTTCCCGAAGCCAACGACGAGTTCGCCAAGGACCTGGGCGATTATCAGACGCTCGACGAACTGAAGAACGCGGTGCGTTCGACGATCCAGCGCGAAAAAGAATATCGCGCGCAGGAAGACGCCAAACACCAGTTGATCGACCGCCTGGTCGACGCGCACGATTTCCAGGTGCCTAACATCTACGTGGATCGGCAGATCGAGATGAACGTCGAGAACCAGCTTCGTTCTCTGGCAGCGCAGGGCGTGGATCCGCGCGGCATCAAGCTCGACTGGACCAAAGTTCGCGAGTCGCAGAAAGACAAAGCGACGCGCGACGTGAAGGCGTCCCTGCTGCTCGACAAGATCGGCGAGCGCGAAGCGATTCACGCGACGCAGGAAGAAGTCGACAAAGAAGTCCAGCGAATTGCCCGTCAGCAGCGCGAAGCGGTCGCCGTGACCCGCGCGAAGCTGCAAAAAGACGGCACCATCGGCCGCATCGCGGGGCATATCCGCACGGAAAAGACCCTGAATTTCCTGTTCGAGCAGGCTCGCAAAGAAGCAGCGCCGTCAGAGTCGAAATAGCGCGCGTTGAAAAGCCCCGCCAGTGAGAGTCTGTGTGAAAACTGAACGTTCGCCGCTTCCTGCGGTCGCGGTTCATTGCCGGCATCCCGCTGAAACAGCCGTTTAAGGAACCGCGACCGCAGGAAGCGGCCGACGCCGATCATTTTCACACAGAC
>JAIQFJ010000494.1 GCA_020073325.1 Terriglobia bacterium
CCGTCGCCTTCATCCCCGGCCGCCGACCCCGCCGCCATTGCCGACGCGGCCCGATGGCTGATCGAGGCGGAAAATCCTGTGATTCTGACCGCGTATGCGGGTAGAAATCCCAGCGCCGTCGGCGCGCTGGTCCGTTTGGCGGAACTTCTCGCTGTCCCCGTGATCGAGACTCGGCACCGTTTGAATTTTCCGTCCAGCCATCCCTTGCACCTGGGATATTCCGGCGTCCGCGCTTTACCCCACGCCGACTGCGTGCTGATGGTGGACCACGATGTTCCCTGGATCCCCGCGCAAAGCGCGCCCGGACCGGAGGCCAAAATCATACAAATCGACAACGACCCTGTGAAGCGCGACATGCCGCTGTGGGGCTTTGAAGTCGATCTCTCCATTCAGGCCGATTCATCTCTCGCCCTGGATGCGCTGGCCCTCGAAGTGGCGCGCCAACTTGGACCGCTCGATCGCGATCGGATCGAACAACGCCGACATCGCGTGAGTGCAGAGCATCAGTCAAGAGCCAAAAAGTTTCAGCAGCGCTCGCTCGATGTGAGATCGATGCGCCCCATCGCCCCCGAATATGCCGCGAGTTGCCTGAACGAAATCGTCGACGATGAGACGATCATCGTCAGCGAAGCGGTGACCAACGGTCCGGTGTTGTGGAATTATCTGCAGCTCGACAAGCCCGGCTCTTTTTTCCAGAGTCAGGGAAGCGGCCTCGGGTGGGGCCTGGGAGCGGCATTGGGGGCCAAACTCGCCAGTCCATCGAAGACGATCGTCTGCGTGGTCGGCGACGGCTCGTGGATTTTCGGCAACCCATTGGTTGCGTACTGGACTGCGCTCGAGCAGAACGCGCCTTTCCTCACCGTAATTTTCAATAATCAGCAATATTGCGCCACGGTTGAGGCGATCCAATCGGCCGCCCCGCATGGCGCGGCGATCGCATCGTATCCGGCGTGCGAGACACCGAAAGCTCCGCTGTATTCGAAGGTGTCGGAAGCATTGGGCCTGTGGGCCAAGACCGTGAACGACCCGGCGGAGCTTCCTTCCGCATTGCGCGACGCGCTGCAGGCGGTCCGCGGAGGACGTCCGGCGGTGGTCGATATTTGTGTTTCGACGGGCCCGCCGGTGCCCAGCGCATGACCGCTCAGTGCCTGGAAGCAATGGTGCGCCATCAGGCCGAACGGCGGCCGGAGACAATCGCCTTCCTGGCTCCAGGGCGCGATCCTTTGTCTTACGGCCAACTGCACGCCCAGATGCGGCAGGTCGCGGAAACGATGTTCGGATTCGGCCTGCGACGGAATCACCGGATCGCGGTGGTGCTGCCCGATGGCCCGGAGATGGCGGTGGCGATGGTCGCGATCGGTGCGAGTTTCGAGTGCGCGCCGCTGAATCCGGCGTATCGGCTCCAAGAGTTCGAGACGTATTTCGTGAATCTGAGATGCCGCGCGGTCGTCCTTCTCAAGGGAAGCGAGTCACCCGCCGCGGTTGTCGCGAAGGCGCGCGGGATTCCTGTTTTTGAGCTGGCTCCGGTGGATGGCGCTCCCGCAGGCTTGTTCGCATTAGGGAGCGGACAGTCGTCGCGTTCAGGCTACGATTTCGCGACTCCGGACGATTTTGCGCTGGCGCTGCACACCTCCGGAACCGCGGCGCGGCCGAAGCTTGTCTCACTGCGTCATCGCAACATTTGCGCCGCCGCACGCTCGATTTGCGATGCGGTCGGGTTAACCGCGGAGGATCGCTGCCTGACTGTCATGCCGTTGTTCCACATCCACGGCCTCAGCACGATCTTCGCGTCGATCGCGGCTGGGGGCAGCGTGATCTGCGCTCCTGGATTTTCCGCGGAGGAGTTCTTCGGATGGCTGGAAACACTGCGGCCCACCTGGTACACCGCGTCGCCGGCGATTCATCGAGCCGTGCTGGAGCAGGCCGTGCGATTTCCCGAAATGGCGAGCCGTTCCGCGCTGCGATTCATGCGCTCCGCGTCGGCTCCGATGCCGAGGCAGCTCATCGTCGATCTGGAAACCCGGTTTCGCGTGCCGTTCATTGAAGCCTACGGGATGACGGAAGCGGCTCCGCAGATCGCGAGCAACGGATTATCGCCGGAGGACCGCAAGCTTGGCTCGGTGGGCTGGGCGGCCGGACCCGAAGTTGCCGTCGTCGATGAAGATGGCGAGATGCTCCCAGCCGGTGCAACCGGCGAGATCACGATTCGCGGCGCGAATGTGGTTGAGGATGGCTGGTTGCGCACCGGAGACCTGGGCTACCTGGATGAAGACGGCTTTCTCTTTGTCACCGGCCGTTTAAAGGAAGTCATCAATCGCGGGGGCGAGAAAATCTCTCCGCGAGAGGTGGACGAGGTTCTTCTCACCCATCCGGGAATCGCAGAAGCGGCCACGTTCGCGATTCCGCATGACGTGCTGGGGGAGGCCGTCGCCGCGGCGATCGTCGCCAAACCGGGAGCGTCGGTCGATGCGGGCGAGATTCGGGAATTTGCCGGGGAGCGCCTGGCCTACTTTAAGGTCCCGCAACAAATCGCGATCGTCGCGGAAATTCCCAAGAGCGCGACGGGAAAACTGGATCGTCGCGGACTCGCGGGCATCTTGAAAATCCCCGAGCGCGCGCCCGGTCCGCAGCCTCGAAATCCACTGGAAGAGAAAATCGCCAAAATTTGGGCCGGTGTCCTGGGTGTCGAAACGCCGGGCGTGCATGACGATTTCTTCCTGTTGGGCGGACACTCGCTTCGCGCGGTTCAGATCGTGGCTCGTTTGCGACACGAATTTCAGGTCGAACTGCCGATGGAGGCGGTGCTCGCGAAACCGACCATCGCAGAGCAGGCAGAGTTGGTGTCGACGGCGAGATCGGCGCAAACGAGAATTGTTCCGCACAGCGACCTGTATCACGACAGGAGCGCTCTTCCGCTCTCCTTCGGACAACAGCGGCTTTGGTTCCTCGATCGGCTCACCCCTGGGAACGCGGCGTATAACATCGCTGCTCCGCTTTGGCTTACCGGCGAATTGGACGCCGCGACGCTCGAGCGTTGCCTTGACGAAATCCGACGCCGGCATGAAGTCTTGCGCACGGCATTCCCGTTGGTTGGCGACGGTCCCGCACAGGTGGTCGAGCCATGGCGGCCGGCGCCGCTTCCCGTCGTGGACGTCGCCACCGCCGCCGAGGCGCTCGGCTATGCCGGAAAAGAAGCAGAGATCCCGTTCGATTTGTCGCGCGGGAATCTCTGTCGAGCGACTCTGCTGCGAATCGGCGCGGCGGAACATGCGCTGTTGCTCACGATGCACCACATCGTGTCGGATGGCTGGTCGACCGCGGTGCTTTATCGGGAACTCTGCGCTCTTTACCGTGCGTTTCGCCGGGGCGAGCCGTCGCCTCTTTCGCCTCTGCCGATCCAGTATGCAGACTTCGCGGCTTGGGAACGGAAACGGATCGCGAGAGAGAAAGTCGAGCACTACTGGGCCGCGCAACTCCGGGATTTCCCCGCAGCCCTGGAGTTACCCGAACGCAGGCCGCGTCCTTCGATCCAAAGGCATCGCGGATCGAAGTACGAATTCGAAGTCAGCCGCGAGTTGCAGCAGCGCATGGCGGGACTCGCCCGGCGGGAAGGCGTCACGCTCTTCATGACGTTCATGGCGGCGCTTCAGATGCTGCTCTACCGGCGGACCGGCAGGGAAGACTTCGTCGTCGGCATCCCGATCGCAAACCGCACCGTGTTGGAGACTGAGCCGCTCATCGGATTTTTTGCGAACACGCTTCCGATTCGCGCGGATCTTTCAGGAAAATCGACCTGTCGCGAATTGCTCGCCCGGGTTCGGGAAACGGCCAACGGAGCTTTCGCGCATCAGGAGATTCCGTTCGAAAAGCTGGTGGAGATGCTCCGGCCGGCTCGCGATTTGAGTCAGGGACCCTTGATCAACGTGATGTTCGCCTATCAAAATGCCGGAGATGGGGCCGTTGTGGAATTGGCGCCGGGAATCACGGGGCGTCCGTTCAAAGTGGATCAGCACGCGGCTAAGTTCGACCTGACTCTTTACCTGACAGAAACCTTGCAAGGCTTGGACGGCGCCTGGCAATTTGATGCAGACTTGTACGATCGCCCAACAATCGCGCGCTTGGCGTCGGAGTACACAAACCTGTTGGAGGAGATTTCATTGAATCCGGCTCGGACGCGGCCAGCACTGTAATCGCCCCGGGAGCTCCGGTGGCGCAGAGGTTCGTCCCTTCCAACGGATCGACGGCGATATCAACTTCCGGAACTTCCGTGCCATCGGAGAATTCGGCTCCCACTTGCTCGCCGATATAGAGCATGGGAGCTT
>JAIQFJ010000495.1 GCA_020073325.1 Terriglobia bacterium
GCGAAAATCTTGGTGGCGCTGGCAGTTCTCGGCGCAATCGAGCACGGAATCTCGCTGCTGTTTCCGCCGCTCAAGCCGTTTTCGCAGGGCGGACCGAATCCTGTGCGGCGCGACCTGCTCTATACCTCGACCATGCTGATCTTCTGGTTGTTCACGATGGGTTTGGGATGGCTGATCTCCTTCGATCAGCGCTACCGCTGCCGGACCTGCCTGCGCAAGCTGCGCATGCCGATCCAGACCGGGTCGTGGAATCATGTGCTGCTGGGCGCGCCCCGGACCGAATACATCTGTCCTTACGGCCACGGAACCCTGAAAGTGGCCGACCTGCAGATTACCGGTCATCAATCGCCCGACTGGCAGCCGCACGAAGACATGTGGAAAGAACTGTTCTCTTTGCCCGGAAAAGGCGGGAAAGAGACCAAGAACTAAGTGGCGATCAAGTTCCAGGTTCCCCGCAAAGCGCTGTTCGTCCGGTTTCTGGTCAGCCCGTGGGGTAAAGCATTTCTCCTTGCTTTTGTTCTGACAATCACCGTCGGGCTGGGCATCTTCACGTATTACTACCAGAAATATTCGAAGATCATCGAAACGCGGCTGCATGCCGGAGTTTTTGCGAACACTTCGCTGCTCTACGCCGCTCCGCGGCCGGTGGAGCTGGGCGAAGAGGCGACGCTTTCGGAAATCGCCGACCATCTGCGCCGCTGCGGATATTCTGAAGCGAGCAGCAACCGGTTGGGCTGGTTCCACCTGCGGGCCGACGCGATCGAGATCAATCCCGGAGCCGAGTCGTACGATTCCGAAGGCGCGGTGATCAAGGTCCACGGCGGGCACGTGACGCAAATCATTTCCCTGCGCGACTCGACCGAGCGGACCCAGTACCTGCTCGAGCCGGAGCTGATCACGAATGTGTTTGGACGGACCCGCGAGAAGCGGCGCATCGTCCATTTCGCCGACATTCCTCCGATCATGGTGAATGCGGTGCTGGCGGCGGAAGATAAACACTTCTTTTCGCATTCGGGCTTCGATCCGTTCGGAATCATGCGCGCGCTGTGGGTGGACGTGAAGGAACGGCGCCGCGCCATGGGCGGATCGACGCTGACGCAGCAGTTGGCGGGAACGGTATGGCTCGGCGACGTGGATCGCGGCTGGAGAAGGAAGCTTCCCGAAGCGCTGATCACGCTGCACCTGGAACAAAAGCTGACGAAGCAGCAGATTTTCGAGTATTACGCCAACGCGGTGCCATTGGGCCAGGCCGGGAGCTTCAGCATCCAGGGGCTGGGCCA
Source organism: Terriglobia bacterium (assembly GCA_020073325.1). Taxonomy (GTDB): domain Bacteria; phylum Acidobacteriota; class Terriglobia; order Bryobacterales; family Bryobacteraceae; genus Palsa-187. The sequence continues at coordinate 1,281 of JAIQFJ010000495.1, forward strand.
GGGCGCCGAGGTTTATCTGGGCAAGGATCTGGCGAACCTCAATTTGCAGGACGCGGCGCTGCTGGCCGGAATGATCAATGCGCCGTCGCGGAGGAATCCGTTCCGGCATCCCGAAGGCGCCAAGAATCGCCGCAATCAGATCCTGAAGGCGATGCGCGAGGACGGGTTCATCACCGACAAGCAGTACGAAGAGGCCTACGCCGCGCCGATGAAAGTGACGCGCGAAGAAGCGGAGTCGAGCGACGCGCCCTATTTCGTCGACCTGGTGAACGACACGCTTCAGAGTCATTTCGAGGGCACGGATTTTCTGAACACGTCGTATAAGGTCTATACGACTCTCGACATGAATCTGCAGCGCGACGCGGTGACGGCGGTGCGGGTCGGGCTGCAGGAAACCGATGCGGCGTGGAAGCGGCGCAACAAGAAATACGGGACCGAGGATTTTCCGTGGGCGCAGGTCGCGCTGGTGTGCCTGGACGCGGAAACGGGCGAGGTGAAGGCGCTGGTCGGCGGGCGCAGCTACGGGTTCAGCCAGTTGAATCATGCGATCGCGAAACGGCAGCCGGGGTCGTCGTTCAAGCCGTTTGTATACGCGGCGGCGTTCGGCACGGCGATTCGCGAAGGTGCAACCCAGGTGATCACTCCGGCGACCATCATCGAAGACGAGCCGACCACGTTCTGGTTCGACGACAAGCCCTACGAGCCCGCAAATCACAAGAACGAATATTTCGGCGCGATTCCGATCTGGTATGCGCTGGCGCATTCGCTGAACGTGCCGGCGGTGAAGACGGCCGAGATGGTGGGCTACGATCAGGTGGCGGAAACGGCGCGCGCGGCGGGCCTGAATGTCGACATCAAGCCGACGCCGTCGATCGCGCTGGGCGCGTATGAAGTGATGCCGATCGAGATCGCCGGCGCCTACACCGTGTTCGCCAACGGGGGCGATCTGATCAAGTACAGCTTCATCAAGAATATTCGCGACCAGCGCGGGAAAACGACTTACGAATCGAAGATCGAGAAAACGGCGGCGCTCGATCCGCGGGTGGCTTATCTGGTCGAGAACACGATGGAAGAAGTGGTGCACTCCGGCACGGGCGCGGCGGTCCGGTCGCACTACAACATCACTTTCCCAGTGGCGGGAAAGACCGGGACATCGCGCGACGGATGGTTCGCGGGATTCTCGTCCAAGCTGATCTGCGTGGTGTGGGTCGGCTTCGACGACAATCGCGACTTCAAACTGGAAGGCGCGCACAGCGCCCTGCCGATCTGGGCCGAGTTCATGAAGCGCGCGCACATGCATCGCGAATACAAGAACGTCCATGGGTTCGATCCGCCGGATGGAATTGTCAGTGCGGAGATCGACGCGGAAACGGGACAGCTCGCTACGTCGTCGTGCCCCAAGATTCGCAGCCAGGTCTTTATCGCGGGGACCCAGCCGGTCGAAATGTGCCGCCTGCACAGCGGCGGCCGGACGATGGTCGCGGGATGGGAGCCTTCGTCGAAGACGCCGAACGTGGTGCCGGATAATCGTCCGCAGGCGGTGGCGTCGGCCCCGCCGTCAGCGCAGCCGCAGAGGACACCGCGGAGCATACCGGTCCAGCCGGCGCCTGCTCCGGATCAGAAAAAGCCCGAACACAAGGGATTCTTCGGTCGTCTCAAGGATATTTTCAAATAAGGGGGGCGGCCCCCCGCTAAAGCACGCGATTGTTCCACCCGATCTTGAACTGAGGTAAAGTAGATCTAAAGGTTAGGAGGCCCATGATGGTTTCCGGTCTCACAGTTGTTCTCGTAACGGCACTCAGTTTCCTCGATCCGGCCGCGGCCCAGACGGCCAACGGATTTCGAGCGCCTGATAAAACTCCTCCCTCCGATCCGTCGAAAGCGCTGTCGCCGGAAGTGCGCGGCGATATTCTGATGGCGCGTAAGATGTATCGCGAGGCGATCGAGACGTATCAGGCCGGTCCACACGATTCGGCCGTGCTCGCCAATAAGATCGGCATCGCCTATCATCAGTTGCTCGATCTGGAGATGGCGAAGAAGCAGTATGAGCGCGCGGTGAAGATCGACCCGAAGTATGCCGAGGCGCTCAACAATCTGGGCACGGTCTATTACGCGCGCAAATCGTTCCGCCGCGCGATCGGCGAATACAAGCGCGCGCTGCGGATCAATCCGGAATCGGCGTCGTTCCTGAGCAACCTGGGGACGGCCTACTACGCGCGCAAGCAGTATAAAGAGATGACCGAGGCGTACGAGAAGGCGATCGCGATCGACCCCGATGTCTTCGAACGCCGCAGCGCGATGGGCACTACGCTGCAGGAGCGCACGGTCGAGGAGCGCGCCAAGTATCATTACTTCCAGGCGAAGATGTACGCCAAAGCGGGCCAGATGGATCGCGCGCTGCTGTGCATCCGCAAGTCGCTCGAAGAGGGTTTCAAGGAAAAGGAGAAATTCCTGAAAGAACCCGAATTCGCGTCGCTGAAGGAGAACCAGGAGTTTAAATTGATGATGGCCGCGGAGCAGAAGGTCATCTGAGGCGGCTCCTTCTCGCATCCCTGCTGCTTGCCGCGTGCACTTCGCGACCTGACACGCGAGGCCGCATCGCGGTTCTGAATTTCGAAAATCTTTCCGGCGACCCGTCGCTCGATTGGATTGCGGCGACGGCGCCCACCATTGTCGCGGCGGAACTCGGCGCGAATGCCGTGCGCGTGGCGTCCACCAGCGACGCATATCTCGATCACGCGACGCGGTTCGTCCACGGCTATTACACGCGGCGGGGGTCTGAGCTGCGATTTGAAATTTCGCTGGAAAATGCCGCGCGCCACACGATGGTCGGGTCGCGCGCCTTCACCGGAGCTCCGCTGGCGGCGATGACTGCGGCGGCGCATACCATCGACGCATCGGCGCGCGATTTCTCCACAGGGAGAGAGGACGCCGTGGACGCGTGGGGGCATCGCGATTTCGAGACAGCGGTCGCGCGCGATCCGAATTTCGGCGCGGCGTGGCTGGCATGGGTCGAAACGCTGCTGCAGCAACGCGACACG
>JAIQFJ010000051.1 GCA_020073325.1 Terriglobia bacterium
ATCGTTTCGCGGCAATGCACTGATCACGGGCGCGGATACGGATACCGTGAAGGTGACCGGCCATCGCTCGATCCGCAGCCTGGATCAGAATGGCGCGGACAATGCGAATCGCGTGGCGCCGTTTGAAATCGCGGGCGACGCCAACGACGTGACCATCCGCAACAATCAGGAGCGTGTTTCGGGTGGCAACGTCCGGTTGACCGCCGACATGGAGATCGTGGTCCCCAAGGGCGCGGTGATCGAAGCCCACGGCCGTTACGGCGATTTCGACATCACCGACGTCAACGGCAATGTCGAAATCATTTCCGACAACGCGGGCGTGCGCCTGCAGAACCTGGGCGGCGACGCGCGTCTCGACCTGCGCCGCAGCGACGTGATTCGCGCGAGCGGAGTCAAGGGCGCGCTCGACGTGAAAGGCACGGGGTCGGATATCGATCTTTCAGGGATTCAGGGCGCGGTGACGATCAACGGGACTTACTCCGGGGTGATCCAGTTCCGCGCGCTGGAGAAGCCGATGCGCTACAAAGGTCCGCAGACGGAATTGAGTTTCGAGAAGCTGCCCGGGCAAGTCCGCTTCGCACTCGGAGACTTCACCGGATCGGGCATCGTGGGTCCGACGACGCTTTCGACGCGGTCGAAAGACATCCAGTTGAGTGACTTCACCAATTCGCTCGAAATTTCATTGCAGCGCGGCGATATCGAACTGCGGCCGATGCGCGTTCCGATGTCGCGCATCGACGTGACGACGCGGTCGGGCGATATCGAGCTGGCGATTCCGCAGAACGCGAAGTTCGACCTGAACGCGTCGACGGCGCGCGGCGATGTGACCAACGATTACGGCTCGCCGCTGCGGACCGAAAACGAAAATCGCGGCGCGGCGATCAAAGGGTCGACGGGCGCGGGTCCGGCGTTGAACATCCGCACCGAACGCGGCCAGGTGGTGGTGCGGAAAGCGTCGTCCGACGATAAGCCGATGTCGTCCCAAGACACGCAAACGCAGGTTCCGGTTCCCGCGGGCGGACTGAAGAAGATCGAGCAGTAGCTATCGCGCGCGGCGGCAAACACCCGCGATCGCGAGCAGGCCGAATCCCGCCAGGACGTAAGTGGAAGGCTCGGGCGCGTTGACGGCGTCGAAATCGAACTGTGTGATCAAGCCATCGGTATCGGCGATGCCCCTGGCGTCATTCACCGAACGCGAGATGACGCGCGATACGCTGTCATTCGATGAATTGATGTCGCTGAAGAAGGCACTGGAGCCACCTTCGAAGTTGCGCACATCGAGAAGCAGGTTTCCGAGTGACGGGTCATAGAGGAAGGGCGTCGTGAACTGGATGTGGACATCGAAGGCCTTAAAGACCCCGGAGGGGCCGCCGGCACTTCCGGAAAGCGCGAGCGCTCCTTTAGCGGCCACCACGGTATCGTCGGAGCCGACGTTGTCTGCAAATGTCTCGCTCAAGTGATCGATGCCGGCGGAAGTTGTCGAGAGATCGATCTGGATCGAAGGAAGCGTGGAACTGAAGGCGGGCTCGAATCCTGAGACGCGGAAATCGATTCCCGTGATCACGATGGGATTTGTAAATTCGGTTGAGGAGTAGACCTGCTGATAGCGCATTTCGGTCAGTTCGAAGTCGGCGATGTTGAAAGGATCGCCATTGCCGACGTTGGTCTGTGCCCCGTCGGCGCCGGGGACGAAGATCGAGCCTCCGAACAAAGCGGGACCGAAGGCCAGCAATCCCGCGGTGATCCAGCGCGCACACGTTTTCCCGAAGATCATACACGCAGGTTAAGCAGCGAACCGCCGCGGGAGATAGCAATTTCAAATCGTGACAGCGGCGCGCAAAAATCGTGACGATTCAGGGGACCAGCAGAATGCGGACGTCCATCACGTTGGTGCCGGTTGGACCCGTTTTGATCAGCCCTTGCACCTTTTCGAAGAAATGATAGGAGTCATTTTCGCGCAGGAATGCGCGAGCACCGGGCGCGGCGCGCAGCGTGTTCTGGTCGGCGATCGCGCCGGCGGCGTCGGTGGGTCCGTCGGATCCGTCGGTGCCCGCGCTGAAGATCGTTGCGGAGCCGAATCCGTCGAGCGCGATCGCCGCTGCGAGAACGAATTCCTGATTGCGGCCGCCGAGGCCGGAGCCGCGCAACGTGACCGTCGTTTCTCCGCCCGATAAAATGCACGCGGGCCGGCGCACCGGGCGATTCGACGTCAGGATCTCTTTCGCGATGGCGGCGTGCACCGTCGCGACGTCGCGCGTTTCGCCTTCGATGAAGGTCGAAAGGATCATCGTGTGATAACCGAGGTCGCGCGCCAGCTTCGCCGCAGCGTCGATCGCCTGGCGGTTGCTGCCGACGATCAGGTTCTGCACGCGATCCAGCCGCTTCGGCGTTTCGTGCAGCGGCAGCGGATCGATCTTGTATTTTTCGAAGATCGCCGCGGCGTCCACCACGGTTGACGTATCGGGCACGGTGGGACCGGAGCCGATCACGTCGAGATCGTCGCCGACAACGTCGGAAAGAATCAGCGCCAGGACAGTCGCCGGCGCCGCGAGTTGGGCGAGCTGGCCGCCCTTGAGTCGCTCGACATGCTTGCGGATCGTGTTGAGTTCGTGAATGGTCGCGCCACAGGCGAGCAACTGACGCGTCGTTTCCTGCATGCGTCCGAGCGTGATGGGCTCGGCGGGCAGCGGCATCAACGCGGAAGCTCCGCCGGAGATGACGCAGATCAGCAGGTCGCGCTGCTTCGCTTCGCGCGCGATTTCGGCGATGCGGCGCGCGCCTTCGAGGCCGCGCGCATCGGGGATCGGATGACCGGATTCGTGAAGCGTCACGCGCCGCGAAGGAATCGAGAGGTCCTTCAGGTTGATCCAGCCGCCCGAGATGCGGCGGCCGAGGATGCGTTCGACGGCTCGCGACATGGCGGCGCTGGCTTTTCCGGCTCCGATCACCTGAATGCGATCGAATTGCGAAAGACGATAGCGCTTGCGCCCGGCGACGAGCGTGCGGCCGTCGAATTTCAAGTGTCGCGTGACGGCGCGATCGGGGTCGGCGGCGTGCAATGCGGCGCGAAAAATCTGGAGCGCGTGTTTCCTGCTCACGTTTTAGAAGAGCGGCAGCGCGAGGATGCCGGCCACCGCGGATCGAATGTCATCGTCGATAATTTCCACGCGATAATCGGCGCGCGCGTAACTGCTGCGCCGCGATTCGAACAGCGCGCGTAGTTTTTCCGGATCGCGCGCCAGCGGACGATGCGTCTGCCCGGCGATGCGCCGTTCGATGTGCGAGAACTCGCAATCGAGCCACACGGTCACACCGTTGTTGGAAACCATCTCGAAATTCTCTTCGGACAGAAAAGCCCCGCCGCCTAACGAGACCACCTGCGGACGCCCGCTCTGCACGGTTCGCACGCGCTCCCGCAGCAACCCGGATTCGATGTCGCGAAACTCGTCTTCTCCGCGAAGATCGAAGATGTCGGCGATGCTCATATTTTCGCGGCGCTCGATTTCTTCATCCAGGTCGATGAACGTCCAGCCAAGTTCGTCGGCAAGAGCGCGGCCCACGGTGGATTTTCCAGAACCCATGAACCCCACCAGAAAAATTCCGGGGGTTCGCTTCAGTTTCAAAATCATCGTTGACAGATCTGCGCGCGGCAAGCCCCGCGCGAAAGCCATAATAGTAGCATGCAGGAAGGGCTATTGCCGCTGTTCCCGCTCCAGGTGGTGCTGCTTCCCGGGGGCGAACTCCCGCTGCACATCTTCGAGGATCGCTATAAGGAAATGATCGGCGAAGTGATTCGCGACCGCCTGGAGTTCGGAGTGGTGCTGGCGAATGAAAAAGGGATCGTCAACACGGGATGCACGGCGACGGTGGATAGAGTCCTGCGGCAGTATGACGACGGGCGCATGGACATTTTGACGCGGGGCCGGCGCCGGTTTGAAATCATGCTGCTGAACGACGAACGCTCGTTCCTGCGCGGAACCGTGGAATTTTTCGACGACGATGACGACAGCGTTCCACCGCCCGGCGAACTGCAGGAGCGCGCGATTCGCAGCTATAACGAATTGCAATCGGTGTCGGCCGGTGAGCCGCTTTCCTCCGGCGCCGGCGAAGATCCGCAATTGAGTTTTCAACTGGCGCAGCCGGTGCTGGATTTGCCGTTCCGGCAGGTGCTGCTCGCCATGCGCAGCGAGAGCGAACGGCTGAAGCGGCTTGCGGAATTTTTGCCGTCGTACATGGCGCGGCAGCGAAAGATCCAGCACGTGAAGGAAGTCGCCCCGCGCAACGGGCACGCCTACGGTCACGTGGAAGAATGAGCTTTCTGATCTTCGACGCCGACGACACGCTGTGGGAAAATAACATCTATTTCGAGCGGGCGTTCGACGATTTTTGCGATTTTCTGAATCATTCGACGCTCACGCCGCCCGAAGTGCGCGACGTGCTGAATGAGATCGAGCTGGTGAACGCGAAGATTCACGGCTATGGAGCGGTGAACTTCGGGAAGAACCTGCAGCAGGCCTATCATCACCTAGCCGAGCGCCACGTCGCGCCGGACGATCTGCAGCACATCATGTCGCTGGCCGTGAGAATTCTGGAGCAGCCGATCGAGCTGATCGAGGGCGTCGGGGAAACGCTCGCAGCGTTGTCGTCGCGGCACGATCTGACGCTGTTCACCAAGGGACATCCTGAGGAGCAGCGGATGAAGGTGGACCGCAGCGGACTGGCTCGCTATTTCGCGCACACGGCGATCGTGAAGGAAAAGGACGCGCCGGCCTACGCGAAGCTGGCCGATGAGCGCCGATTCGAGCATGCGCAGACCTGGATGATCGGCAATTCGCCGAAGTCGGACATCAACCCGGCGCTGGAGGCGGGTCTGAACGCGGTGCTGGTGCCCCACGCTCATACCTGGGTGCTGGAACACCAGGATTTAAAGCCTGTGAATGGAAGATTTCTTCAGGTCGATAAATTTTCCGATCTCATTCGCCACTTTTGAGCCGATAAGCATGGCATGATCGACTTCAGTCAACCTCTCGCAGGATTGGAGCGCGCGTCGGCACAGGTGGAAAAGACTGCGGAGCGCGTCGCGCAATCTCCGCAGGCGGGCGACACGGTGAACTTGAGCGCGGAGATGATTTCGCTGATCCAGGCGCGCAACGACACGCGGACGAATGCCGCCCTGGTGAAAACGGAGGATCAAATCGCCAAAGCACTTATCGACATGGTGGGCTAATTCTTGAGCCTTGCGTTTGTCTTTCGGCGCATATGTTCTTGATTCGTGAAGAAACGTCGGGATGTGGCGAGAGGCCTGGTTATTTCAGCGCCGCTTTGCTGGCGAAGTCGAGCACGAAGGACGGGAAGATTCCCAGGACCAGAGTGGCGATGGCGGAGCCGTAAACCGCGATTTGCAGTGCCGGGCCCGCGGGCGGGAGCGCTTCGGACGGCTCGGGGTCCTTCATATACATCACGACCAGAATCCGCAGGTAATAATAGGCGGCGACGGCGCTGTTCAGCAGGCCGAGCACGGTGAGCCACACCAGGTGCGAATCAAGCGCGGCCTTGAAGATGTAGAACTTGCCGAAGAATCCGCCCGTGAGCGGCACGCCGATCAGCGAAAGCAGGAAGATGGTGAGCATCGCGGCCATGGCCGGCTGCTTCTGCGCCAGCCCGGCGAAGTCTTCGACTTTCGTGTACCGCTCGCCCTTGCGTGCCACGTGCGTGACCACGGCGAACGCGCCGAAGTTCGTGAAGGCGTACGCGGCCAGATAGAACATCGCGGCCGCCGAACCGATTTCAGAATTGGCGGTGACGGCGACCAGCACGTAGCCGGCGTGCGCGATCGAACTGTAGGCGAGCAGCCGTTTGATGTTCGACTGCTGAATCGCCGCGAAGTTCCCGACGATCATGGTGGCCAGCGCGCAAATCCACAACACGGGAACCCACTGGCGAGAGATCGGCGCGAAGGCGGTCAGGTAGGTGCGGAGCAGAATCGCGAACGCAGCCGCTTTCGGCCCGACCGAAAGGAACCCGGAGACCGGAGCCGGGGCGCCCTGGTAAACGTCCGGAGCCCAGACCTGGAACGGCGCGGCGGAAATCTTGAACGCAAAGCCGACGAACATCAAAGCGGCCGCGGTTCCGGTGATCAGCACCGAAGGACCGCCGGGTGTTTCGAGCTGGCGTCGGATCTCCATGAGATTGGTGGAACCGGTATAACCGTAGATCCACGCGACGCCGAACAGCAGGAAGGCCGTCGCGAACGAGCCGAGCAGAAAATATTTCAGCGCCGCTTCATTGTTGCGCGCATCGTCGCGCAGATAGCCCGCCAGAATGTAGGACGCGATCGAGCTGATTTCGAGACCGATGAAGATCATGATCAGCTCATTTGCCGTCGCCATGACGCACTGGCCGGTGACGCAGAACAACACCAGAGCGTAGAACTCGCCGCCCGGATGCGCTTCGCGCTTCAAATATTCGGTCGATGCGAATACGGCGAGCATGCCGACCGCGATGACCAGGACTCGGAAAAACGTCGCGAATCCGTCGATCACCAGCATGTCGTGAAAAGCCGTGCCCTGGCTGCCGTTGGCGGCGATCGCGGCGACCAGCGCGGCCGTCAGCCCCGCCAGCGCGATCGGCGCGAAAACGCGCTTCTGCCAGTCCTTCAGAATCGCTTCCAGAAACATGATCAGCGTCGCGACGACGGTGAGGATCATCTCCGGCAGGATTCGAAAATACTCGGCGGATGTGGGGAACAGGCTACTGTCCACGAGCCACCTCCGGCGTTTGCAACTGCACTCGTTCGATTTTCAATTTTTGTGTGTTTTCGAGAATGCGGGCGTTCTGTTCGCTGATCGCCGGCAGAAACGTCTGCGTGTAGGTGCCCATCCAGACCATCAGCGCGATCAGCGGAAGGATGGCGGCCCATTCGCGGCCGGTCAGGTCGTGCATGTGGTGGGCGACGCCCTCGGACGCTTTGCCATAGAACGTTCGCTGATACATCCACAGCATGTAGCAGGCGGAAAGAATCACGCCGATCGCCGCGAAAGCGACCCAGGTCATGCTGACGTAGGCGGCTCCCTGCAGCACCAGAAATTCGCCGATGAAGTTATTGAGCGTCGGCAGGCCGATGGAGGCGAGCGTCGTGATCAGGAATACAGTGGCCAGGTTCGGCGCCGGAGTGGCGACGCCGCCGTAAGCCGAAATTTCGAGGGAATGACGGCGCTCATAGAGATAGCCGACCAGCATGAACAGCGCGCCGGTGGAAACGCCGTGGTTCAGCATTTGATACACCGCGCCGTCGAGCCCTTGCTGCGTGAAGGAGAAAATCCCCAGCACGACGAATCCCAGGTGGCTGACCGAAGAGTACGCCACCAGCTTCTTCATGTTCGGCTGCACCATTGCGACCAGCGCGCCGTAGATGATTCCGGTGATCGCCAGCGCGGAGATCCACCATGCACAGCGATGCGCGGCGTTGGGGAACAGAGGCAGGCAGAAGCGGACCAATCCGTAAGTTCCCATTTTCAGCATGACGGACGCCAGCATGACCGATCCCGCCGTGGGCGCTTCGACGTGCGCGTCAGGCAGCCATGTGTGCAGCGGGAACAGCGGCACTTTGATGGCGAACGATCCGAAGAAGGCCAGGAACAGCAGCAATTCGGTCCGCGGGCTGAGCGCCAGGCGTCCGGTCTGGATCTGGCTCAGTATTTCGGAGTAGTCGAACGTGCCGCTCTGGTTGTAGAGATAGATGATGGCGGCGAGCATCAGCACCGATCCCGCCATCGTGTACAGGAAAAATTTCACCGCGGCGTAAATGCGGCGGTCATGGCCCCAGATGCCGATCAGGAAATACATCGGGACCAGGCAGATTTCCCAGAACACGTAAAACAGGAACAGGTCCATCGAAACGAACACGCCGATCAGACCGAATTCCAGCAGGATCAGGAACGCGTAAAATTCCTTCTGGCGATGATCGATGTACTTCCACGACACCGCCACCGCGATGGGCGTCAGCAGCGTGGTCAACAGCACCAGCCACAGGCTGAGGCCGTCGATCGAGACGTGATAGCGGATCGGCGGGTAATCGATCCACGGGGCGTTGGTCGAAAGCGAATGGTTGCCGATCAGCGCGAGCGATACGACGAAAATTCCAAGCGAAATGACCAGCGCGCCCATGCGCGACGCGGTTTTCGGCACGAACAACAGCGCCAGAAATCCTGCGAGCGGAAGAAGGAGAACGGCGTCGAGCAGGTTCATCGCGCGCCTCCCGTCACTCCGCCCCAGAGCGCCATCGCCAGAATGACGGCGATCGAGCCGGCCACCACCCAGGCCGCGTAGTCACGTATAAATCCGGATTGGGTGCGCTTCAGAATGCCTCCGACGGCTCGGGCGGTCTTGCCGATGCCGTTCACGGTTCCGTCGATCAGGCCGGCGTCGGCGGTGCGCCACAGCAGGGTGCGCGATCCGTCGACCAGCGGGCGGACGACAGTCGAGTCGTAGAATTCGTCGACAAAGTACTTGTTGTAAATGGCGCGGTAAAGCCAGCCGAATCCGCCGGCCAGCGATTCGGGAATCGACGGCGCGAGCACGTAGAAGACGTAAGCCAGACCGATGCCCGCGAATCCGGCAATCATCGGAACCATGCCGACCCAGCCGGGAATTCCGCCTTCTTCTTCGAGCTTGAAGATCGGCTCCAGAAATTTCGGAATGTTGAACATGAAGCCGCCGACCACGCTCAGGATCGCGAGCACGGCGAGCGGTCCCCACATGATGAACGGCGATTCGTGAATCCCGTGGCTGTGGCCGTGACCATGATCGTCGTGGCCGTGCCCGTGATGATGGTCGTCGTGCTTCTCTTTTCCGATCGACCCGCGGTATTCGCCGAAGAACGTGAGGAACAGCGCGCGGAATACGTAGAACGCCGTCATGCCCGCGGTGATCGTGCCCACCCAGTACATCCACGGCGCATGAATGTAGGCCGATTCGAGAATCGCGTCCTTACTATAGTGGCCTGAGAACGGCGGGACTCCCGCGATCGCGAGGCCGCCGCAAAACAGGGTCGCGGCGGTGATCGGGATTTTCTTGAGCAGTCCGCCCATCTGCCGCAGGTCCTGCTCGCCGCTCAATGCGTGGATCACGCTGCCGGCGCCCAGGAACAGCAGTGCCTTGAAAAACGCATGCGTCATCAAGTGCCAGATGCCGGCCGAAAACGCCCCGGTGCCGAGGCCGAGGAACATATAGCCGAGCTGCGAAACGGTCGAGTAAGCGAAAACTTTCTTGATGTCGTTCTGCGCCAGACCGATGGTGGCGGCGAAAAACGCGGTCGCCAATCCGATGATGGCAACAATCTCGAGCGAGTCGGTGGTGTGCAGAAACAGCGCCGAGCTGCGCGCGATCATGTAGACGCCCGCCGTGACCATGGTCGCGGCGTGGATCAGCGCACTGACCGGAGTCGGGCCGGCCATGGCGTCCGGCAGCCAGACATATAAAGGAATCTGCGCCGATTTCCCGGTCGCGCCGACAAGCAGCAGCAGGCAGACTGCGGTGAGCCAGCCTGGGCTGGTTTCGACCGGCATGTCCTTCACTTGCGAGAAAACCTTGCCGAAATCGAGCGATCCGAAGTGCGTGAAGATCAGGAAGACAGCCAGCGAAAACCCGAAGTCGCCGATGCGGTTCACGATGAACGCCTTGTTGCCCGCGTCGGTGGCGAACTTTTCGAGGAAATAAAATCCGATCAGCAGGTAGCTGCACAGGCCGACGCCTTCCCACCCGACAAACAGCAGCAGGAAGTTCGCGCCCAGCACCAGGATCAGCATGAAGAACATGAACAGGTTCAGGTACGCGAAGAAACGGTAGAAACCGCCTTCGTGGTCCATGTAGCCGATCGCGTAAACGTGGATCAGGAATCCGACGCCGGTGACGACCATCAGCATGACGGCGGTGAGCCGGTCCACCGCGAAGTCAACGCCGATATTGAGCGCGCCGGACTGGATCCAGGTGAAGTAATGCTCGACGTGCGCTTCTTCGAGTCCGCCCGAAAAAGCTCCGAGCCCGCTGAGCGTTTTCAGGACCCACAGGAACGACAGCAGCACGCTGCCTGCCGCGATGGCGCTGATGACGGGCTTCGACAACCGCCGCCCGAAAATGCCGTTCAGCAGGAATCCGATGAACGGAAAAATAGGAATGAGCCAAAGTTCCATTAGTTCTTCAGCGAACTGACCTCGTCAATCTCGAGAGTTTGGCGATTCTTGAAAACGGTAAGGATGATGGCGAGCCCCACAGCCGCTTCGGCCGCGGCCACCACCATCACGAAGAAACTGAAAATATGCCCGTCGACCTGCCGCAGCTTGTAGGAAAACGTCACGAAGCTGAGGTTCACCGCGTTCAGCATCAGCTCGATCGACATGAACACGGTAATGATGTTGCGGCGGAACAAAAATCCCGCCACGCCGAGCGCGAACAGAATCACGCTGAGGATCAGATACCAGGCAATCGGAGGGCTCGCGGGAATCGGAAGCTGCGGCATCAGTTGACCTCCTTGCTGGCCAGCACGATCGCGCCGATGATGGCTACCAGGATCAGCACGCTGGTGATTTCAAACGGCAGCACGTAGGTCTCGAACAGTTTCTTGCCGATCTCATATGCTCCGCCGCCTTGAAACGCGCCGAGCTTCACGCTTTCGGTGGACGGAAAAGACCGCTGCAGAACATAGGCGCCGATGCCGATTCCGGCGGCCATCAGCGGCACGCCTCCGTAGGTGACCCACAGGCGTCGTTTCGAAACCGGCTCGGTTCCGGCGTTGAGCAGCATGATGACGAAGACGAACAGCACCATGATCGCGCCCGCGTAAACGATCAACTGCGCCATGGCGATGAATTCGCCGCCGAGCAGCAGATAGAGAACCGCCAGCGACCCCATCACGCCGACCAGCGACAGCGCACTCGAGATCGGATGCTTCTGCAGCACCAGATTCAAGCCGCACAGCACGGCGATCCCAGCGAAGACAATGAACAGGATCGAATCCATAGATTTAAGAGAGCGCCACCATCTTAAGAAAGAGCCACCAGTAATCCGGTCACAAACAGATTCACCACCGCGACCGGGAACATGAACGTCCAGGCGAAGCGCATCAACTGGTCGTAGCGGAACCGCGGCAGCGTCGCGCGGACCCAGATATATAAGAAGAGAATAATGCCGACCTTCGCCGCGAACCAGAATAGCGGCATCAGGATGGTCGAGATCACGGGAGCCACGAAGGCCGCCGCGACGCCGAGAAAAACGACGCCCACGACCGGAAGCGTGATCTTGTCGAAAGGCCGCGCCGGATTAAAACCGTGATAGAAGCACAACAGCGCGCCCAGAGCGAAGATCAGCGACGGAACGAATTTCGCCCCGTACTGTTCCGGGAACGGCGGTTGCCATCCGCCCAGGAACAGCAGCGTCGCGACGCAGGAAACGGTCACCATGTTCGCGTACTCCGCCATGAAAAACGAGGCGAACTTCATCGAGGAATATTCCGTGTGGAACCCGGCAACCAGTTCGTTTTCGGCCTCCGGAAGATCGAACGGCACGCGATTCGTTTCGGCGAACGCCGCGATCATAAATAAGATGAAGCTGACCACCTGCGGGAAGGGTCCCTGAAAGACCGTCCAGCGTGGAATGAATCCGAAAAAGTAGCCGCCCTGCGCGTCGACCAGTTGGCGGAAGCTGAGCGTGTTGAGCATCAGCAGCGGCGCGGCGATCGCCATCGCCATCGGCAGTTCGTAGCTGATCATCTGCGCCGAACTGCGTAATCCGCCGAGCAGCGCGTACTTATTGTTCGACGCCCAGCCGGCCAGCGCGACGCCGTAGACGCCCATTCCGGAAAGTCCCAGGATGAACAACACGCCGATGTTGAGGTCGGTGAGCTGCATCGCGGTTTTCACGGGGCCGATCGTAATTTCGGTGCCGAACGGAATGACGGAAATCGCGATCAGCGCAAAAAACACCGCGATAAACGGGGCCAGAAAATAGAACGGCTTGTTGACATGCGACGGCAGCATGTCTTCCTTGGTAAGCAGCTTGATGACGTCGGCAAGCGGCTGCAAGAGGCCGTGCGGACCGACGCGGCGCGGGCCGACACGGAGCTGGATGTGCGCGATCACCTTGCGCTCGATCCACTGCAGGTAGGCCAGCGTCGTCATCAGGACGAACGCCACCACAGCGGCCTTAATCAGACTCAAGATCAGAAAGTTCATCGTTCTTTCGAGCCCTCATAGAGGCCGCCCGGGGCTTCCATCACCGCGTTCAGAATCTTGGAATACTTCGAAAGCGACCCGGAAGTGAAAAGGGTGTCGCCCGCCGACTGAATCACGCCGGGCAGCGCCGCGACGTGTCCATTCAGCGGCAGCGTCGGAGCCGCGCCGCCCGTCGCGACCACAGGCAGCGGCACGTTGTAGCCGCGCACATTCTTGCGGATCTCTTCGAACACTTTGTCGGGCAGCCAGATGCCGAGATTCAGCTTCATCTCTTTCGCGATCAGGCCGAAAATTTCCAGATCCGTCTTGGCGCCCATCACCTTCAGCGCTTGCTTCAGCTTCTGCACTTCGCCGCAGACGTTGGTGACAGTTCCGCTCTTCTCATACGCCGAGGCCGCCGGCAAAACGATGTCAGCGCGTCGCGCCGTTTCCGTCAGGAACAAATCTTGGACCACGACGAACGCGTTTTCCGCAGACAGCGACCCGCGCTTCAGCGGATTCGCGCCGACCACCCACAACACATCCAGATCCGGCGCCGCCAGCATCTGATCGATGCTCATACCGCCATCGCGAGGAACCACGCCCATGTCGAACGCGCCGCGCGAATTGGAATAATCGACCAGGCAAACGTACTTCACCGGAATCCCCAGCGAATCGCCAAACGCGACCAGTTTTCTCAAAGCATCGCCCTGCACGGAATCGCCGAACACGATCACCAGATCTTTTTCCGACTTCAGCTTGTCGCGCAGATCCTCGACGTTCGCCGCGCTCCCGACCGAATAGTTGTCTTCGCGAACCGGACCGGACGTCACCGTATAAATATGAGCCTGGTGGTGCCGCACATTCGCGCGAGCCTGGTACGCCAGGAACGGATGCTGCTGCGAGAGATCGTTGCCGACGATCAGTACAGCCGAAGCGCTGTACAGATCCGCCGTCGTCGCCAGCGCGTCGTTGCGGCCGGAGAGCGCGTCGAAAAACGTCGCCAGATCGCCGGTGCGGTGATGATCGATGTTGTTCGTGCCGAGCCCCTGCCGCGCGAACTTGGCCAGGAAATAATTCTCTTCGTTGGTCGTGTGGTTCGACCCGATGATCCCGAACTTCCCGCCGCGCTCCTTGACCGCCTTGAAGCGCCGGCTGATCTCTTCCGCCGCCGCGGCCCAGGAAATCGGCTCGAACGAATCGCCGACGCGCATCATCGGCGATTGCAGACGCTCCGGATGCTCGATGAAATCGAACCCGTAGCGGCCCTTCACGCACAGGAACTCGCCGTTGATCCCGCTGCGGTCGCGGTTGTTGCCGCGCATGATCTTTCCGTTGCGGACGCCGAGCGTCGTGCGGCAGCCATCCGAGCAGTGCGTGCAGATCGTGCCGACGTGCTCCATTTCCCACGGACGCGTCTGATACCGATAGATCCCGCTGGTCAGCGCTCCAACGGGACAGATGTCAATACACGCCCCGCACTCGTCGCACTCCAGATGATCGTGATGATTGGGAACAATCTCCGCCACTACGCCGCGATTGGCGACACCGAGCGCCTTCACGCCGATGCCTTCATCGCAGATCCGCACGCAGCGATAGCACAAAATGCAGCGCGGCGCGTCGAAGAACACCACTGGCGACCATTGCTTTTCGTCGGTGTGAACCTTCCGCTCCAGAAAGCGGCTTTCACCCACTCCGTAACGGAAGGCCATGTCCTGCAGCTCGCATTCGCCGCCTTTGTCGCAAACGGGACAATCCAGCGGATGATTGGTGAGCAGAAACTCGACCATCCCCTTGCGAGACTGCCTCACTACCGGCGAATCTGTATGGACCACCATGCCTTCAGCGACCGGCAGCGTACAGCCCACCTGCAGCTTCGGCGTTTTTTCCACCTCGACCAGGCACATGCGGCACGCGGCCTGCAGCGTCAGGCCCTCGTAGTAGCAGAACGCCGGAATTTCGATCCCATTCTGCCGAGCCGCCTCGATCAGCAGCGTGCCTTTTTCGGACTCGATGGTCCGTCCGTCGATCGTGAGCTTGACCAGTTCAGCCATTTCTAGACCAGCACCGCTTCGGGAACAATGTACTTTTCAAAATCTTCGGCGAATTTTTCGACGATCGAAATCGTCGGCATCGCCGCCGCGTCGCCCAGCGCGCAGAACGTGCGGCCGAGCATATTTTTCGACAACTCGCCGAGCATCGCGACATCTTCGCGCCGCCCGCCGCCGTCGACCATTCTCTGCAGAATCTTGCGGAGCCAGGTCGTGCCCTCGCGGCACGGAATGCACCAGCCGCACGACTCGTGCGCGTAGAACCGCATCACGCGCAGCGCGACCTTCACCATGTCGGTGGTCTCATCCATCACCACCATGCCGCCTGACCCGAGCATGCTGCCGAGTTTCGCGAGCGTGTCGTAATCCATCGGAATGTCGCACTCTTCGGCGCGCAGGAACGGACAGGACGATCCGCCCGGGACCACCGCCTTCAGCTTCCGCCCGTGCGGAATGCCGCCCGCGACCTCGTTGATCGCTTTCATCATCGGGAACCCCAGCGGCAGCTCGTACACGCCCGGCTTGTTCACATGACCCGAAATGCAGACCAGCCGCGTGCCGCCGTTTTTCGGCGTCCCCAGATCCGCGAATGCCTTGCCGCCTTCGCGAATAATATAAGGAACCGCTGAGTACGTCTCGACATTATTCAAGAGCGTCGGCGAGGCCCACGCGCCCGCGACCGCCGGAAACGGAGGCTTCATGCGAGGCACGCCGCGTTTGCCTTCGAGCGAATCGAGCAGCGCCGTCTCTTCTCCGCACTCATACGCGCCCGCGCCCGAATGCGTGTACAGATCGAAATCCCACCCCGTGCCCGCGATGTTCTTGCCGAGATAACCCTTCGCGTATGCCTCGGCGATCGCCTTGTCCATCATGTCGATGAGATAGCGATACTCCCCGCGGATATAGATGTAGCCCTTGTGCGCGTCGACCGCGAGGCTCGCGATCAGGATGCCTTCGATCAACTGGTGCGGATCGTATTCCATCAGCAGGCGATCCTTGCAGGTGCCGGGCTCGCTCTCGTCCGCGTTGACGATGATGTACTTCGGCTTGGGCGAGGTGCGCGGAACAAAGCTCCACTTCAGGCCCGTCGGGAATCCCGCGCCGCCGCGGCCGCGCAGAGAGGACGCTTTCACTTCCTCGATAATCTGCTCGGGCGCCATCTCGCGAGCCTTCCTGAACGCGACGAATCCGTCGGTAGCGAGATAGGTATCGAGCGACGCCGAATTCGGCAAGCCAAACCGCTTGCTGACGATTCGCGTTTCGAGCGGACTGGGTTCGTTGTAAAGAGCCATCGAATTTAGTGAGCCTTCTTCAGCCCGTCAATCAACTTGTCCAACTGCTCCGGGGTGACGAAGTGATGGAAGTCGTAGTTGATCTCAACGGCCGGCGCCCAGGAGCAGGCGCCCATGCACTCTACTTCTTCTAGCGAAAACTGACCGTCCGCCGTAACTTCCTTATGGCCTATTCCGAGCTTCTTTTTGGCGTGTTCGTACAGCTCCTCGCCGCCCACCAGCATGCAACTGATGTTGGTGCAGACCTGCACGTGATATTTCCCGAGCGGCTTGCGGTGAAGCATCGAATAATACCCGACTACTTCATCCACCTGCAGCGGCGCCACCCCACAGCGTTTTGCCACTTCTTCGATCAACTCCGGCGTAATCGCGCCGACCTCGTCCTGCGCGTAAATCAGCATCGGAATCACGGCCGACCGCGTCTTGCCTTCGGGATATTTCTGAAGCAGCGCGGCGAAGCGCTCCTCTAATGCGGGTGAAAACGTCATCGGTCCGTATCTCCCAGCACAAAATCCATCGACCCCAGCGCCGCGATCGAATCGGCGATCAGCGTATCTTTCAACAGCACCGGGAGCGCCTGCAGGTTCCCGAAACTCGGCGTCCGCATGTGCACTCGGTACGGCTTCGACGTGCCGTCGCTCACGATGTAGTACGCGATTTCTCCACGCGGCGATTCGATGGCCTGGTAAACCTCGCCCGCCGGCACGCGATAGCCTTCGGTGACGATCTTGAAGTGATAGATGAGCGCTTCCATCTGCGTCTTCATCTTTTCGCGATCCGGCAAAACCACGTGCGGAGCATCGGCCTGCCACGCGCCGCCGGGCATTCCTTCCAGCGCCTGTACCACGATCTTCGCGCTCTCCCGCATTTCCGCGAGCCGCACCTGATACCGCGCGTACACGTCGTTTTCCTTGCGCGTCGGGATCTCGAAAGTGAACTTCTCGTAGCTCGAATACGGTTCAGACTTGCGGATGTCCCACTTCAAGCCCGCGCCGCGGATCATCGGACCGGTGACGCCCAGATCGAGCATGTCTTCGAGCGAAATGAATCCGACGCCCTGCGTGCGGCGCTTCCAGATCGGATTCGCGTCCAGCAGCGCTTCGTACTGATCCACCTTGCTCGGGAAAGCTTTGATAAATTTGCCGACCGCCTTGTCCCATCCGCGCGGCGGCTCGAGAGCCAGCCCACCGGGACGAATATAGGAGGTCATCATGCGCTGTCCCGACACCATCTCGAACAGGCGCAGAATATCCTCGCGCTCGCGGAAGCAGTAGAAGAACATCGTCATCGCGCCGATATCGAGTGCGTGCGTGCCGAGCCAAACCAGGTGGCTGTTGATGCGCGTCAACTCGGCCAGCAGCACCCGCGTCCACTGCGCCCGCGCCGGAATTTCGAGTTGCAGCAGCTTCTCCACCGCCAGCGCGTAGACCAGGTTATTCGAAAGATTCGAAAGATAATCGACGCGGTCGGTCAGCGTGACCGCCTGCTGCCAGGTATTGACCTCGCACTGCTTTTCGATGCCCGTGTGCAGGAACCCGATGTCGGGGAGGGCCTTGCGGATCGTCTCGCCTTCCAGTTCGAGCATGATGCGCAGCACGCCGTGCGTCGACGGATGCTGCGGCCCCATGTTGAGCGTCATCAGACGCGGAGCGGACGGATTGGCGGGCTCGACAGCGGGCGCGGAAAGCGTCGCGACGGGATCGGTATCGAGAGGACGTTTACTCATTGGGGTAGCTGTACTTGTAGCCGTGCACCGGATAATCCTTGCGCAGCGGGTGACCTTCCCAATCCACCGGCATCAGGATCCGCACCAGATTCGGATGATTGCGGAATCCGACGCCGAACATATCGAACACCTCGCGCTCGTACCAGTCGGCCGCGCGCCACACGGAATAAACCGATTCGATCTCCGCCCGGTCGCTCCCCAGACGGCACTTGATGCGCACACGCTGGTTGCGCTCGATCGAATGAAGATGATAGACCACCTCAAAGCGCGGCTCAGCCGGATGCCAGTCGACCGCGGTGATCCCGCTCAGCCGCAAGAATTTTTCGTCACTCTTGAGATAGCGGCACAGGTCGACGATTTTTTCGGGAGCCGCGATCAGCGTCGTTTCGCCGTGCGCCTCGTGCGTTTCGAGAATCGCGTGATGCGTCACTTTTGGTCCTTCTCCGCCGACCAGTCCAGCGCGCCCTTCTTCCACACGTAAAAGAATCCGACCAGCACCAGGACCACGAAGATGAACATCTCTGCGAACGCGAACATTTTCAGTTCGCGGTACACCACGGCCCAGGGGTACAGGAAAACGGCTTCAATGTCGAACAGGATGAAGATCATCCCGACCAGGTAGAACTTCACGCTGAAACGTTCGCGCGCGCTGCCGACCGGGGCCATGCCCGATTCGTACGGCGTATCCTTCAACGGACTCTTTGCGCGTTTGCCAAGCAGGCTGGACGCGCCGATCAACCCCGCCGCCAGCGCCATCGCGATTACGACTTGCACCAGGACAGGAAAGTAGGTCTGCGGGTAATTTTCCGGCATCTCTGAATGAGCGGGCTGTAAGTATTGAATATAATGATCGGCGTAACGAGGTGTCAAACTCCGCCGATGGAAAGCGCTGAAACAAAAACGATTGAAGTTGTGGTAAACGGGCACGTGAAACGTGTCCCCGCGGGGCTCGACGTCGCTGGTCTGCTGCGTTTTCTCGAAATCGATCCGTCGCGTGTCGCGGTGGAATTGAACCGCACGATCGTGCGCAAGGCCGATTGGAACGCGGCGGAGGTGAACGAAGGAGCGTCAGTTGAAGTGGTGTGGTTCGTTGGCGGAGGCGCGTAATGGCGTTCGCATATCGCACCGGCGAGAAAGTTCACGGGGGCGATTTCATCGCTTATCACGGGAATCCCGGCCAAGTGGAATTCGTCGTCGAGCAGCGGACTGGGAACGCGTCGATTCGACTGGTTTCTTGACGAGAATCCGGGTGGCGGCTACATGATCCAAGCAGAGGGATGGGGAAGAGTTTTCCTGACTGGAACAGACGAGGATCTTGAATTCTTCAGGCGCGGCGCGAATTGCGGCAACGAATAACCGCGACCCTGTTGACACGGTCTGCCATTTGAGTACAATCGGAAGGTCACAGAAATTCAACCCAAAACGGAAGTGTCCCGTTATGTTCAAAACCAAAAAGAGCCGGCCCGAGACCCAGATTCAGGAAAGAACGTATTCCTCGAGCGAAGTCTCAGAGGTTGCCGATGTCAGCCTGCGCCAGTTGCAGTGGTGGGATGAGCGCAAGGTCGTTTCGCCGCGCCACGAAGGCCATCGCCGCGTTTACTACCCGGCCGAGGTGATCGAGATCACCGTGATCGCCGAACTGCGCCGCAAAGGTTTTTCTCTGCAGAAAATCCGCCGCGTGCTGCGCTTCCTCCAGCGCGAGATGGGGAAGCGGCTCGCCGAAGTCATGGGAGCATCCTCCAATCTTCACCTGGTCACCGACGGCAAGTCGATCTTCCTCGAAGACCAGCAGGAGCGCATCATCGACATTCTGAAGAACGCCAAGCAGCCGATGTTCCTGGTCTGCGTGACGGATCAGGCCCGCCGCCTGGGCGATGTCGACCGCAAGCCCGTCCGCTCGGAACCCGCTGCAGCGGTCCGCCGCGCTCGCGTCGGCTAATACAGGCAAGCCGGCTACGTTATACTGGGCCTAGGTGGAGGCCCGATGCAGTTCCGTCGCCGTAATTATCTCCTGATCCCTGTTTTCATCGCGTTATGCTCGCTGGCCGCGGGAATCCTCGGCGGCCCGGGCGTCAAAGCCGCGACGAATCCCGACGATCCGATCAGCCAGAGTTTTCGGTCGTTTACTAAGGTTTACGACGTGGTCGAGCAGAACTTTGCCGAGCCCGTCAAGGCCGACAAAGCCATCTACAAGGGTGCCATCCCGGGAATGCTGCACGAACTCGACCCGCATTCCAATTTCTTCGATCCCAAGGAATACCATGCCCTGCGCGAGGACCAGCAAGGCCACTATTACGGCGTCGGGATGAGCGTCCAGGCGCACAACGGCAAGACCGTGGTGCTGGCTCCGTTTGTCGGCTCGCCGGCCTATCGCGCCGGGATTCGCCCGGGCGACGTGATCGTCGAAGTGAACGATAAAAAGACCGACACGATGAACACCACCGAGATCGCCGACCTGCTCAAGGGGCCGAGAGGCACCAAGGTCCAGGTGATGGTGACGCGCGAAGGCAGCGACACACCGATCACCTTCAACATCGTGCGCGACGAGATTCCGCGCTACAGTGTGCCCGATGCGTTCATGCTCAAGAACGGCATCGCCTACATCAAAATCGAGCAGTTCAACGAGAACACCAGCAAGGAACTGGAAGACAAGTTGAAAAAGGTGGGCGAGAAGGACATCAAGGGGATGGTGCTCGATCTGCGCGACAATCCAGGCGGCCTGCTGAACGAGGGCGTCGACGTGGCGGGGCATTTTTTAAAGCGCAACGAAGTCGTGGTCAGCATGCGCGGCCGCCTGCGCGATTCGAACAAGACGTTCACGGCGCGAAACGAAACCAGCGCGCGGGATTATCCGGTGGTGGTGGTCGTGAACCGCTTTACGGCGTCGGCGGCGGAAATCGTTTCGGGCGCGCTGCAGGATCACGATCGGGCCTGGATCCTGGGCGAAACGACGTTCGGCAAGGGACTGGTCCAGACGGTGTTTCCGCTCAGTAACGATACGGGCCTGGCGTTGACCAGCGCGCACTACTACACCCCCAGCGGCCGACTGATCCAGCGCGATTATTCCAATATTTCGTTCCTCGACTACTATTCGCATCCGAACCTGGACCAGAAAAACGCGCAGGACGTGAAGATGACCGACAGCGGCCGCACGGTCTACGGCGGCGGCGGAATCACGCCGGACGAGAAGTACACCACGGTGAAGGCGAATCGCTTCCAGATTGAGGTTGCGCGCAAATACGCGATCTACAACTTCGCCGCGAAATTCTTCGGCGCCCGCAAGGACGCGCGTCTGCCCAAGGGTTGGGAGCCCGACGACAAGCTGATCGGCGATTTCCGCGAGTTCCTGAAGTCCAGCAACGCGACGTTTACCGACGCCGAGTTCAATGAAAATCGCGCTTGGGTGAAAAACGAAATCAAGCGCGAGTTCTACATCACCGCGTTCGGCGTCGACGAATCGCGCAAAGTGGCCGTCGAGCAGGACCCTGAGGTGCTCAAGGCGATCGATGCAATGCCGAAGGCCAAATCGCTGGTCGACAACGCCAAGAAGCTGATGGTCCAGCGCTTCACGCAGCAGGATCGCGCCGGACAATAGCCGCAAAACTCGGTTGGAGGGCGGGCTTCAGCCGGCGCGGAGCTTCCAGCTCCGCAAAATCTCGCGTTTTCCTGGGGCCTCTCCGTTCAGCGTGGCTAAAGCCACGCGCCGGTTAAAACCCGCCCTCTGAACCGCGACCGGAGGAACCGGCGAGTCGCCAAATCCGCTAGATTGTCTTCCCGATCCCCTGAGCCCGGGCCCGCTGAAGCGCCAGATTCGCCGCGACGACATCCTCGACCGCCAGTCCCAAAGATTTAAAAACAGTCACCTCATCCGCCGTTTGACGGATCGCCGCAGTTTCACCTAATTCCGCGATGATGTGCTCCGCGCCGGCCCCGATCACGTCTCCCGATTCCTTCACCGCTGCCGCGCGCGAATCGACGAACAGGCGCGATCGTTTCACCAGCGCCGGATCCATTTCCTGCTGCGTCGGGCGACAGGCGCCAACGGAGATGACATGCGCTCCTCGCTTCACCCACGCGTCGTCGATCACGGGCGTCGGGGATGCCGTCACCAGCACGATCACGTCGGCGCCGCGCACTGCCGCTTCGGCCGACGCCATGGCTCGGGCACCACTCGCGGCGGCAAACTCGTCGAGATTCTTGCGCGTCGGGCTCCATGCGCGGACTTCCTCGAATCGACGGACGTGCGCCAGCGCTTCGAAATGGCTGTGCGCCTGGACGCCGCTGCCGAGGATCGCCAACACGCTGGAATCGGTCCGCGCGAGCTTCTTTACCGAAACGGCCGAAACCGCCGCGGTGCGAGCCTCCGTGATGTAGCGTCCATCGAGAATCGCCGCGAGCGCGCCGGTTTCGGGATCGAACAACAGGATGGTCGCCAGGTGCGACGGCAATCCCTTGGCGAGGTTCGTGTGATACACCGACACCAGCTTCGCGCCGAGGGCAGGGGCGGAAGGCAGATACGCGGGCATCAGTCCGAAGAAGGCGTGATGCTCTGCAATATCGAAAATCGTGCGGACCGGCTGGACCACCGAACCGGCGGAAAATGCTTCGAGCGCTTTCTCCATGGACGCGATCAGGTCGGGCATGGTGAGTACGGCGCGACCGTCTGTTTCAGAAAGAAGGAGCGGCATAGAAATTTTATTGTGCACGCCGGAACAGCGCGTAAACAGGCACCCCGATCAGCACGATGACCAGACCGGGCCAGGTGCTCGACGGCTTGTAGAGGAACAGGACCACCAGCACGGCGGCGGCGCCCAGCATGTACAGCGCGGGGATCACCGGATAGCCGAAGGCCCGATAAGGACGATCCGCATCGGGCCGCGTCGCACGCAGGCGGAAAATTCCGGCGACCGTCAGGATGTAGAAAATCAGCGCCGCCGAGATCACGTAATCGAGCAGATTGCTGTAGAGATTCCCGTACGATTGCTTCTGCACGTCATAGGTTCGCGGCAGCACCAGGAAGGCCGACCAAGCGCCCTGCAACACCAGCGCCCAGGCCGGGACTTTCGCTTTGTTCAGAGAATGCGCGCGCCGAAAGAATAACTTGTCGCGAGCCATCGCATAAGACGCGCGCGCTCCGGCCAGGATCAGGCCGTTCATGCAGCCGAATGTCGAGATCATGATGAAAACAGCCATCATCACGGCGCCTTTGCCCGGAAAAATCGCTTCGAGCGTCGCGGTCGCGACGCGATCCGACGGCGCGTGTTGAATCTCAGCGAACGGCAGCGTGACAAGATAGGCGACATTTGCCAGCAAATACATCGCAATGACCGCGCCGGTTCCGAGCGCGAGCGACAGCGGAATATTGCGCATCGGATTCTTCACCTCACCCGCCGTGAAGGTGATATTGTTCCACGCGTCGGAGGAAAACAGCGATCCGGTTTGCGAAACGCAGATCGCCGCGAATAAGCCGAAAGCCGTCGCCGCGGTAATGCCCGCCGAGACCGGATCGAAATTGCGAGGCGTCCAGAAGTCGACGCCGAAATTTCCGTGGACCGCTTTTGCGTTCCATCCGGCGACCAGTCCCAGCACGATCAATCCAAACAGCGCGCCCATCTTCGTCGTCGTGAAAATATTTTGGACGATCTTTCCATACTCGAGCCCGCGCGTGTTGGTCCAGGTGAGCAGCGCGATCAGCAGAATGCCCACGAGTTGCGC
>JAIQFJ010000496.1 GCA_020073325.1 Terriglobia bacterium
GCCCGAAGCGGTTCAGGAACGTCTCGAACGTGACCGCATCGTTCGTACCGACGCTCGGTGCGGACGACTGCACGAGCTTTAGAGGCGAGTTTATGTCCAGGAGTGTCGACGATACGGTCGTAGATGTCCCTGGGATCGGATCGGGACAAGGCTCGCCTGCGAGGATTGCAAGCTGACAGGCGAGCGTCGTGCATGCGCAACCGCCGCCTGTGGTCGTGACCTTCTGGAGAATGAGTCCGATCTTGGTGATCTTCCCGCTCTCATCAAATCCGATTGTCGCCGCTGTCTGGTCGGTTTCGTTCCCGCTGGTCCCAACGGTTTTGCTGCCGACACAAGTCAAAGGTAGCGCGGTGGAACCAGGCATCACGGCGCATTGTGCCGTGCCGGAAAACGTTCCCGAGGAACTCGTGTACGCGAGATTAAAACTCAACGGATTCTTCGGGTCTTGAGACAGATAGATCAGCGTGCTACCGGATTGATAAAACCCCGCCCGACTTCGGTCGTTTGGAGTGAGCCCGTTCTCAACTCGGAGAGTGCCGGAAATGCAGTCAGCGGCCTCACGAGGATGGGGGCTCCGAACGCGATCGAATACTGAATCGGCAACACTTTTACGCGTCGCCCGCTCGGGGAAAGGGGTCGAACATCTGGTTTCGCCGGAAAGAGTGCCTGCCCGCCCAATACTCTCGAACATTGACGTTGAAACGAAAACGCTCAGGAAATAAATGGCGAGTTTCAATATAAATCGCAGGTGCAATCGATAAACTCCTTCGAGTACCCCGGATTGTATCGAAATCGAGCCTCCGCTAGCCACAACCAAATCCTTCTTGAAGCAGTGTCGTTGCCACGGGTCATGAGTTCGTTCGAACGGACGACCAAGGGTCGGTTCACGAATAAATCCGATGAACGTTGGTAGACGCCAGGTCGATACGAACTTGCACTGCAAGAATCTCTGCGCCGTTTCACAAGACTGCGGGCTCAAATTCTTCGTTCACCTGAATGCGGATGGTGCGTGTTGCAGTCGGTGCGCCACGCCCGTCATCTTTTTGCGAGCATCGAACAGATTCTCCAACGAGTCTAACGCTCAGGCATTCATCACGAAACCGGCCATGAAGCCGCTCCACGTGGGCGTTCTCCGTGGTCGGCCGCCGAGCCGAGTCGATCTTCCGTTCGATGTGGCCTGACCCGCTACTCGCGCGAAAGGCAGTATGATTTCAGACGAACGAGAGGGGAAATGGAATAAGCAAGGGCAAGCACACCGAGGCGCAGCTCATCGGGGCGCTGTAGCAGGTGGAAGCGGGACGAACGACCGAAGATATAGCGCGGGAGTTGGGCATTTCCAAACACAAGCGTGGAGCCGGACTGATGTCGGACGTTGTCGCTGACGACCTTCGGTAAACGTCGCTCGTCCACTAGCGACGATCTGCGCGACCGTCTGGAATGTGACGTTCCGATAAGCGTTCGTCTGCATGGATTCGCCAGCGACCGGAAGCTATAATCGTTAGTTGGCGCGGCGCCGGAAAAACCTCGATACGAAGGAAGTACGGCCGGCAGCGTCGAACGCGAGCGCTCCCCGGTTCATTCTGCGTTTACGGCAGGCCGCCGCGATTGCCACGATCCTGGTGGTGGCCGCGTCCGCGATTCGTTTCCGCGCCGCGCAGAACGATCTTTGGCTCGATGAAATCTGGTCATGGAATCTTGCGCATGGAGTTTCGTCCCTTGGCCGGATCTTTACCGGGATTCGTCACGATAATAATCACTACCTGAACACGCTCTACCTTTACCTGCTGCCGAATCGCGGCAATTGGTGGGGATATCGGCTTATATCGATCCTCGGCGGAATCGGAAGCGTCGTTGTTGCCGGTTTCATCGGATTAAGGCGCAGCGCATTGAACGGGGTCGTGTTGATGTATCTCGTGTCGCTTTCCTATTTCCTGATTGTGTACTCTTCCGAGGCGAGGGGATACGGGCTGATGGCGTTCTTCGCGCTGCTCGCGTTTCTGCTGATGGATCGTTATCTGGAACGGCCGGACATCTCGGCAGCGGCGGGGTTTTCCGTGTCGGCGAGCCTGGGGATCTTGGCACATCTGACGTTTCTGCCGTGCTACATCACCCTGCTGGCATGGCACGCCTATCGCGCGGTGCGGCGTCGGGGGCTCGTCTAATCGATGCTTTCATGCCATGCCCTACCGTTGCTGCTGCTCGGGTGGCTGTATGCCGTCGATATTCGTTATCAGCGGATCGGCGGCGGGGCGCTCGACAACTCGGGGCTGGGAGTATTCGGGGAGACGATTTCCTGGGCCTGCGGCGTTGCGGGGAACAATGCTGCGGCGATCATAGGAAGCGTCGCAATCATCGCCGTGCTGTCGGCTTTGGCGTGGCCGCGATTGAAGGCAGATCCCTGGACGCTGCCAGTTTTCGGGGCGATCGCGATGCCACTGGCATTCGTCTGGATCTCGCAAGGCAGCGTGATTTATCCGCGATATTTCACGGTGACCCTGGTTTTTCTGCTGGTGCTGATCAGTATGGCGCTGACGGACCTTTTCGAAGCCGGAGGATACAAGCGTGTGGCGGCGATTGCGCTACTCGGTGCCTATCTAGCCGGGAATTCGATCCACATCGCTCAACTCTTTTCGTTCGGGCGGGGACAGTATAGCGAGGCAGTCCGCTACATCAGGGAGAACACCGCCGAGCCGACGGCCATCGTCGGGGCGGATCATCCGTTCCGGATCCCGATGACGCTGTCGTTCATTGCGCCGGACGACGGGCGCGCCAAGCCGGTGCGCTATCTCAATCCGGACCAGTGGCCGCCCGAGGGTCCGCAGTGGCTGATCCTGCACAAGGAATCGAGCCATGATGCCACGCCTCCACTTGAAGAAGTGACGGACAACGCGGGGCGGCGTTATCGATTGGCGAAGAGCTACCCGTCGGCCCCGCTCTCGGGGTTGCACTGGTTTCTCTATCGCAACGTTGCCAGGTAAGTTCTCGTTTCGGCGTAGGCCCGCGCGGCGTCGAGGGCTGATTCCCGCAGGAAGTTCGCCTAAATCCCACGACCTGCATTTTGATCGTTAATCCCGTGGATTTCAGTCCGCGCGTGCTTCAGGACGCCATCTCAAACCGGCAGCCTACCGGCCTGGAACGGATCCCGGAGGGATATACCATAGCCAGATTCCCTTACCGATCCGTTCGGTCGGCTTGATCTGGTTCATCCAGATCTGCCACTCGGGATGATCGTCGCCCCAGCCGAAGCGCACCGCCTTGAGCAACGTCAGATTCACAGCATTCCAGCCCGGAGCCGGTTTCGTTGCGTCGATTTCGCGAACGGAAGGATATCCGAGTGCCTTCAAATCCGCGTAGAAAAATTGCGAGAAGTTTACTTCCGTTGCGCCGAGTTCGGTCAGCCGCTGCCCCAGGCGCTTATTGTCTTGTCCCCAATCGAGATCCGAATCCGCCAGGATATTTTCCGGCTCATCGCCGGCAAGCACGTTGAAGTAGGGAATATAGTCCGGATGGCTCGCAATCGATGTCGCCACCATCCAGCCGATCAAAACAACTCCGGTCCATCCCGCCCATGTAGACGAATTCGATTGCTCGAACAACTTGACCGCGCCCGCGGCCGCCGCAATCGACATGCCCACGTAAATCGGAAGCACGTGCCGCACCCCAATATTGATATGGCTGAAGATCGCCACGATCAGGACGCCCCCCGCAAACAGCAATCCGAACTGGACCCCGCGGTTCCCTTTCACCGCTCCGAACATCCCGATTCCCAGGAGCGCGAGAAACGGAAGAGGCGTCTTCAGCGCGAGCACGACGAAATAGTAGTACCACCAGCCGTATTGACTATGCTTGCCGAACAGGTACGCCAGATGGCCGTTGCTGTTGTGATACTTCACCTGCTCGATCCCATCGAACAGCTCCGGAGCCGCGACCTTCATCGACAAAAAATGCGACGTTCCAAACGAGAACCGGTATCCAGCCCATACAACCACCAGACAGATGGTGGCCGCCATGCAAAGCGGCGCAAGACGGGACAGCACCGCCCGCATCGTTTCTCTAATCGAAGGACGGTGTGTAAAGAGATACCAAACCGCGGCCGATCCGCAGGCTGCGGGGAAATAGACCAGCGACGAAAATTTCGAAAGCACCGTCAGCGCGGAAATGGCCCCAAAAGCAAGGCTCTTTTTCCATGTCGGATTGCCTACCCAAACGATAAACATCAAGAACGCCGCGGTGAGCATCGCCGTCAACGCCATGTCCGTCGTCGCCAACCCCGCGTGCGCGAGAACCGGCGGCAAAAACGTGAAC
>JAIQFJ010000497.1 GCA_020073325.1 Terriglobia bacterium
GGCTGGATTCTTCTGAACATCGATGAGTGTCCGGGCAAGGTCGTAGTGGGTTTCAGGAAGCTTCGGATTCAGTTGCAACGCGCGGCGGAACTCAGCGATGGCCTGGTCGCCCAGCAAGCTGTTGAGCAGAAGACGGCCGAGCAGCAGGTGGGCCAGTGCGTCAGAGGGATTGAGGCGGGTGGCGGTGGTCAGCACCGCGAAGGAACTGGCGCGGTTCGGGAACAGGTAATGCGTAAAGCCTGCCGTGGCGGCGCGCAGATCGGGAAACGGATCCTGATGGAGGCGGCTCCGGCAAAACGCCCGATAGTAGGCGATCATCGGGCTGAGCGCGACGGGCACCGCGCCAGGTTCCACGGCCGCCCCGGAAATAGAAGGATAAGGATGGTCCAGCAGCAGCAGCGCATCGGTCTCCATGCCGAGGCTTAGATATTCGTCGACCAGGTTCAGCACGCGCTCGGAATCGAGCGCCAGGTGAGACCACAATTCGTCATCTTTCCTGCCGAGCAAGGTCGATTCGAAGCGCAACATCGAGTCGGAAGGATCGAGCGTTTGCCATCGCTCCAGGGCTTTGCGGGCCGGTTCCGTTTGGCCGGATCGGCGGAGCAGAGCGACTTCAAGAGCGCCGGCCCGCGTCGAATGTGCGACGCCGGTCAAGAGAGGATGCAGCGCGGCGAGCGCCGCCGCGGTATTTCGGGCGCGAGCCGCGATCTTCGAAAGCTGCAGCGACGCAGCCGCCGCCGCGGCGGAATCGGGACGGATGCGGGCAAGTTCGCGATATCCGTCCGCGTCGTGGCCCGCCAGCGCCTCCGCGGCCCCGAGAGCGTAAATCGCCTGGTCATCGGCGCCGGCTGCGACGCGCAGCAGGTTGGCGGCTTCATCGAACCGGCTGAGACTCAAGGCGAGCTGTCCCGCGGCTTTTCGGATCGGCAGGCTGCGGGGATAACGACGGAGTCCATTCGAGTATTCGTTCCAGGCCAGCGCCGGAAGGTGATGAAGAACGTAAAAGTCCCCGCGGGCGAGGTCGTGCTCTTCGGAGTCGGCCTTCGGCAAGGGGTCGGGGACTTTGCCGAGCGGAGCTTTTTCCGGCGCGACCGTGTCGTAGGTGTTCTCGGTGTGGCGGAGCAGGATGCGATTCTGCGAGTCGGCCAGTTCGACGGTGTAGGGCGAGGCCGATGGCGATTCCAGCACATGCGAATAAATCGCCGCCGGTGTCAGATCCGCGGTGGTATTGAAAACGACCTTTCCTTCGGACAAGACCCGAATTGCCGCGCCACGGATCGCATGTGTGGCGCTCAGTTCTAAAACCAGCCCGGGACCTTTGCCGTGATTCGCGCTGCGATCGAGATTGAGGATCGCGTCCGAGGTGACGCGCGAGACTCCGCCGAGGTCGAAGATGGGGATCCAGGACTCGGAAAATGAGTTGGTCTGCTCGGGATTCAGGAAATTCAGCGTGTCCTGATCCTGAAAGACGCCGGCCTGCATTTCGACATAGGAAGGAAAATTGTCCGTCAGTTCCTTGCGGACCCACGCGTCGCCATCGTGACCCCACACCCACAGCTTCTTACCGGCGACCGCTTTCGGGTCGGCAAAATGAGCCAGCCCGCTGCGGGACCCAGGTTTGTAGATGGCGAAGAACGGCTCACGGGATCCGTAGGCGAACCAGCCTGCCTGCGCTTTATTGTTGGCGACAACCGCGGCGTCCTTGCCGTCCACCTGGGCCGGCCACGCAATGATTTCGGGAGGAGTGGTGTGGGTGCTGGCGACTCGCGCGGGAAGGACCATGCGCGTTCCCGGGTCGTCGAGCGGGATTTCCGCATTGGCCCACCAATAGTAAGGCCGGCGCGCGGAACTCCGGTTGTAAAGCGTGACGCGCTGCTCGAGCACCGAACTGCCGGACTGAAGAATGAATTCGACGCGCCATTGCATGCCGGTGACGCGGTCGATGTCTGCCACGATTGCGTGGGCGGATCCGTCGGGATCGGTCCGCAGGGCGAAATCGACGGGCGACGTGTTGATGCGCGTATGTCCGAAGGGGAAATTCGATTCGATTCCCATTGCGGCGAAGGCTCCGCGAAGCCCGACCTGGGCCGGTTTGACCACCGGATTCGCATAGAAGACCTCGCGGCCATTGCGCTTGTCGCGGCAGCTATACAGATGACCGCCGAGGTCCGGCAGCACGCGGCACAGCAGATATTCGTTTTCGAGATTGATGGAGCGCCAGCGGTGGTCTTGCGGTTTCGTGCCGTAGTTCGAAAGCAGGGGGTAGGGGTAATTCGCGACCTCTTTGGTCCACGCATCGAAATCGGGAATGGTACCTGCTTCGCCTTCGGGATAAGCCGGCAGAAGGATGGAATCGAGCCAGACGCGCACCGGCGGATCCGCGGCGGATGCGGTGGTACCGAAGAAACCGAAAACAAGGACAAGAATTCGGATGAGAGGCACCGCTTTGCTCTGGCCATCCTAACACGCCCGTCGATTTTCTCTTCTCGTGCCGCAACCGCGAGCGGTTCATGAGCCTTGCTGCGAGGGACCGTAAGGAGATGCTATACTACCTCAACGCCGCCGCTTAAGCTGTGATCCGGCTCTTCAAAGTCTCCGTCCCCAGCGCTGCTCTCGCGCTGATCCTTTCCGAATCGATCCTGCTTTTTTCCTGTTACGCGGTTGCGGTTTACCTTTCGGAAATCTCGGCGGACGTCTTTTTGTTCGACGACAACGGCCTTTGGAAAATCGCTTCCGTTGTCCTCATCGTGCTGATGGGCTTGTATTTCCTGGATTTCTACGAAGATTACAGGATCACGTCGAGGATCGCGCTGATCCAGCAGTACTGCGTCGCGCTCGGGGTGGTGTTCCTGATTCAGGCGCTGCTGAACTACGGGCACTGGAACGCCCTGATCCTGCCGAAGTGGGCGATGGTTTATGGCAGCACGTCCGCACTGCTGATCCTGCCGCTGTGGCGCATCGCGTTCACGAAGATGCTATGGAACTCGATCGGCGCGCGGAAACTGCTTTTTATCGGTTCATCGCACGCCGTCCGCGAGGTGATCGGCCGGATTGGAGAGCGTCCCGAACTGGGTCTGGCGGCTTTGGGATTCCTGGACAGCGGTTCGGAGGTTCCGGCGAAACTTGGCCCGACTCCGCGGCTGGGCGGGATCGAGGATCTGGACTCGGTGGTGGAATCGCGCAAACCGGACGCGATCATTGTCGGTATGTCGGAACGGCGCGGCAAGCTGCCGGTCCAGCGGCTTCTGGAACTGCGGCTTTCCGGTCTGTATGTGGAGCAGGCGGCGCTCACCTACGAGACTGTTTTTCACCGCGTTTCGACGCAGGACCTGCGACCCTCGGATCTGATTTTTTCAAACGAACTCGCGCCGCGAAGGCAGAATATCCTGATCCAGTCGGCAATCTCGTTCGTGCTGGCGGCGGCTACGCTGGTGGTGGCGATGCCGGTGATGGTGATTGTGGCTCTGGTTGTGAAGTTCAGCTCTCCAGGTCCGGTTTTGTTCCGGCAGAAGCGCGTGGGGCTGAATGGAGAGGAGTTCACGATCTACAAATTCCGGTCGATGCGGCAGGATGCGGAGGCGAAAAGCGGTCCGATCTGGGCGTCGAAGGACGATCCGAGAGTCACTCCGGTGGGCGCGTTGCTGCGGAAGCTGCGCCTGGACGAACTTCCCCAGTTGTTCAACGTCATTAAGCGCGAGATGTCGATCGTGGGTCCGCGGCCGGAGCGGCCTGAATTCGTGGCCGTGCTGCAGGAAAAGATTCCGTATTACCGTCAGCGCCACTGCGTCAAGCCCGGAATCACGGGATGGGCGCAGATCAACTACAGATACGGCGACACGATCGAAGACACGCTGGTGAAACTGGAATACGATCTTTACTACATCAAGCACCAGGCCTGGTCGCTGGACGCATTCATTATTTTTCACACGGTAAAGACAATGTTGTTTGGTCGCGGCGCGCGGTAGGAGCCTCGCCCAGAAGCGCGCGATTCAGGCGTTGCAACTCGGAAAGCGCGTTCAGCGAGTGCGAAACCCGGACACCGAGGACAAAACCATCCGGCCCCGGTTCCGAAGCCTGGACTTCGCCGAGCAGCAGACGGTCGCCGATTTCGATCTGGACTGCGGTGCCGGGGGGAATTTCGACCGCAGCCGTGAGCTGCGCAATGTCCGCCCGGCAATCGATCATCCGGCCCGGAATCGCCGGTTCCGTGCGGGCGTCCAGAACGGTCACGGCCGCGCTCTTCTGGTCCATGAAGGACTTATCGGGAGCGCGAGAGCGAGTATGAACCGGTCAGGCGGGC
>JAIQFJ010000498.1 GCA_020073325.1 Terriglobia bacterium
GTTCGATCCGGTGAACGAAATGCGGCGCACCGATTTTCCGTCGGTGATGTAGACATAGCCGCCGGGGCCAAAGCACAGATCGTAGGCCAGCATCGGAAACGCGGTGGGCGGGCCGGAGGAGGGAATCGCGAGAAGCTGCGCCGACGCCGGGTCGGCCGCGTACAGTGTGCCGAAAGAATCGAGCGTCAGGCCGGTGGGCGTGGCGGCTCGGCCGATGGAAGAAATTCTGGCGCCCACGATCTTGCGGATCAGATGATTGCCGGTGTCGCCGATATAGATGTTGCCCGCGGGATCGACGGCGAGGGCGGCGGGATAGGAAAGCTCGGCTTGCGTCGCGATGCCTCCGTCGCCCGCGAATCCCGAAATCCCGTTTCCGGCGACGGTGACCAGCGACCCGTCGGGAGTCAGCCGCAGCACGCGGTGTCCGGTGAAGTCGGAAATATACAGCGATCCACGGCCATCCCAGGCGACGTTGCGCGGAGCGCTCAAAGCGAGCAAAGTGGCGGCGGTGCCCTCGTTCGGCCCTCCCGCGGGCAGCGAGCCGCCCCCGGCGATCGTGTCGATGATTCCGCTCGGCGCGACTCGCCGGATACGCGCGTTGCCCAGGTCGGCGATGTACAGATTGCCGCCGCCGTCGACCGCGATGCCATACGGCGCGTTGAGTTGAGCCGATGCGGCGGGTCCGCTGTCTCCTGAAAATCCGGCGATGCCCGTGCCGGCGTACGTCGTGATGATTCCGGACGTCGAAATTTTTCTCACACGATGACTCGCGGCGTCCGATATGTAGAGGCTTCCCGCGCCGTCGGCGGCGATTCCGTCGGCTTGCAGCAAAATTGCCGAGGTCGCCGGGCCGTGATCGCCCACATAATCGCTGCCGGCGACGGTTTCGATCCGATAAGATACGTCCCCCGCGAGCGCGCGCACAGCAAGGATGGCGAACAAAAGCCGCATCTATTACTAAGTGGCGCGAGGTCCTAAAATCTCTCACCACAGGGCGATGAGAAAAGCGTGGGTCGCTTATTCATCTCTCTTTTCCTTACCGTTTTCGCTTCCGCGCAACCGGTTTTACATTTCAAGACTCGCCGGATCGAAACTACGGCGAAAGGTCCGGTGGCGGAGATCCGCACGCCGGTGTTCGCCGGGCGCGGACATCTGCTGCTTCAATTCGAGACGGCTCCGGACGCTACCACGGTCGCGGCGCTCAAGGCGCGCGGCATCGATGTGTTGTCGGACGTTCCTGAAAACGGCTTGCTGGTTTCGCTCGACCGGCGCATCGACGTGCGCGATCTGCGGGTCCGATTCGCGGCGCCGATCGCACCGCCGGACAAAATGAGTCCGCTGGCCGCGGGCGGATTCAACATCGTCGAGTTTCATCCCGACGTCGATCCGAATGACGCGCGTGGCATCGTCCTCCATCAGGGCATCGAGCTGCGCGAGAATCCGGACTTGCGTCCGAATCATCTGCTGATCAAGGCGGACACCGCGGCGCTGGCGGAACTGGCGAAGCAGGATTCGGTCGCCTACATTTTTCCGGCGTCGGATGCGCTGATCAGCGGCGTTACGACGCGCGCGTGTGCGGGCGCGCTGACGGCCAACGGCGTCGCGGCGCAATCGATTCCGACGTTCGGCGATGGATGGGACGGGCCGGGGCTCGGCTCGGCGACCGTGCAATATGTGTTCAGCAGGATGACAACGAAGCTCGATCCGTCGGCCGCGCAGGGCGAAATTCTGCGCGCGATGGCGGAATGGGAGAAAGCTGTGAAGGTCACCTGGCAACCGGGATCGAGCGCGACCGCGGCGAAAACGGTGAACATCATCTTCGCGTCCGGCAACCATGGCGACGGGTATCCCTTCGACGGCCTGGGTGGCGTGCTGGCGCACACGTTTTATCCTTCGGCTCCCAACCCGGAGCCGCTCGCGGGCGACATGCACTTCGACGACGCCGAATCCTGGCGCATCGGCGCGAATACGGACCTGTTCAGCGTCGCGCTGCATGAGCTGGGGCACGCGCTCGGCCTGGGACATTCCGATAGTCCGACGGCGGTGATGTATCCCTACTACAGGATGGCGACGGGACTTTCCTCGCTCGATATCGGCACGGCGCAGACGCTGTATGCGGCGCAGAACGGAACGCCGTCCACTCCCGTGACGCCGCCTGTCACGCCGCCTGTCACGCCTCCCGCCGCGGCTCCGCTGATCCTGCTGGTGAACGCGCCGGCGGCGGCCACCAGCGGCTCCTCAATCGCGATCACGGGAACGACTTCGGGTGGAAAAGGCACCGTCCTGG
The DNA here is from genome assembly GCA_020073325.1 of Terriglobia bacterium. Lineage (GTDB taxonomy): Bacteria > Acidobacteriota > Terriglobia > Bryobacterales > Bryobacteraceae > Palsa-187. Next base: position 2,288 of record JAIQFJ010000498.1, read on the forward strand.
TGACCTGGTCCACCGACCACGCACAATCGGGAACAGCGCAGGGATCGGCGGCATGGTCGATCGGCGGAATCGCGCTCGCGAACGGCGCGAATACGATCACCATCACGGCCGCCGACAGCACGACGCACGTCTCGCAATCTTACGTGGTGACGCGGCAGACCTCGTCCACGCCGGCGACTCCCGTGACTCCGTCGGCTCCCAAGGGCAGCGACACCACTCCGCCGACCCTCGCGATCACGTCGCCGTCTTCCACCGCGGTCTCAACTTCAGCGGCGTCGATCGTGTTCACGGGAACCGCAAAGGATAACTTGGGAGTCGCATCGGTCACGTGGGCGACAAACACCGGGTCGGCCGGGACAGCCTCGGGAACCGCGCAGTGGAGCGCGTCGATTCCGCTCCTGGTCGGATCGAATACCGTGACGATCCGGGCCAGCGATGCAGCGGGAAATGTCGCCTGGAGGAGCGTGGTGGTGACGCGGCGCTGAATCGGCCGCTAGCCCCGCGACGTCAACACCGCGACTGCGGCTTCGGCGTGCTGGGTCTGCTTTGCGATGGCCTGGGCCATGCGATGCACGTTACCGGCCGCGAACATCTCGACGTGATCGCCGGTAACGTCGGCCACGTGCAGATCCTTGATCAGGTGCTTCCACCCTGCCGCCGGATCCGCAAAAGTTCCCGACGGACGGTTCTGCGCTCTCAGCAGAAGCACGCGGCCGCCGTAGGGACCGGGGTCGTACGCATTCATCGCGATACTGACAATCTGCTCCGGAATTCGCAGCCGGTCTCCCACCCGCCGGTCGGTGACCAGTTGCAGATGGTAAGCCGCCCGCCAGAGGGCGCGCCGGGTCCTGCGCTGGAGCATGCGGAATCGCTCCGCTCCATATGCGGCGGCGCCTTTGATGCCCCGCTTTTGAAGATTCTCCAGGTGAAATCTCAAGCGATTCGTGCGTGCCGTCCAGAGGTTGCCCTGTTCCCAGCGCCTCGGATTGAACGCGTCGATCATCGTCACCAGCGGGACTTCCTCGCCCCGCGCCTCCAGCATGCGGGCCATTTCATAGGCCAGCAAGCCGTCGGCGCACCAGCCCATCAGCGCGAAGCTGCCTTGCGGACGAAAACGGCGGATGGCCGCCAACTGGCGTTCTGCAATTTTCTCCAGCCGGAACGGAACCGAAAGCGTCCTCTGGTCGGGAAACGTCAGGCCGTACACCGGCTGCTGCTTGGGCAGTTGCAGGACCAGGTTCCGGAACAGCGGATGTGGGCCGATCACGAAAAGAGGAGGCAAGCTGCCCGACGTTCGAATCGGGATGACCTTGGACCCTTCAAATTCGTATCCTTTTTCAGGCGACTCCGTCAGCAGCCGAGCCATGCGCGCCACCGTCGGAGCCTCGAAAAAGCTGGGCAGCGTCAGTTTTTTCCCGAACGTCTCTTCGATGCGCCCCAGAATCCGGGCTCCCATCAGCGAATCTCCGCCGAGATCGAAAAAATCGTCGTTCGCGCCGATCGGCGCCGTGGCCAGGACGTCTTCCCAGATGTGCAGCAGCACCATCGTCACGGAATCGGTGGCGGTCGAGTCGTGACCCGCCGCGCCGTCCCTCCGCTCTCCGATCGAGTCGCCGGCGCTTGGCGGCGCGGTGTGCGGATCTCCGTTTCCATTGGTCAGACCCAGCCGGTCCGCCAGACCGATGCGCAGAGCCTTGCCTGTGGCCGCTTTGGGGATCTCATCCAAAAATACGAATCGCCGCGGAACTTTGGAGGGAACCAGCCGCGACGCGGCAAAGTCCCGCAACTCCGTTTCCATGCCGGGCGACGGCGTATTGCGAAGTACCACCGCCGCTGCGACGTCTTCGCCCAGCCGTTCATCCGGCATCGAAAACGCGAGCGCTTCCGCCACCGCCGGATGTGCGTTCAGAACCTCGTCGATTTCCGCGGGCGAGATTTTTTCCCCGCCGCGGTTGATGATCTCTTTGATCCGCCCCGTCAGAAACAGGTATCCGTCTTCGTC
>JAIQFJ010000499.1 GCA_020073325.1 Terriglobia bacterium
CAGCTTGCCGCAATACGTCGCGGCGGCTTCAAAATCGTTCGAATGGAATGCGCAGGTGGCCAGACCTTCGAGCGCCGCCTGAGAATGCGGACGCATGGTCAGTAGCCGTTCCGAATACTGCTGGATCGCCGGGTTGTCCTTGCGCGCCATGCCGATGGTGATCAAATTCACCAGGCATTCTTCCGACTGCGGATTCTTTTCGAGAATCTTGAGATACAGGGCCGTCGCTTCGTCGAACTTCCACAGAAGCTGCTGCGAAACGGCTTTGCCGAACAGCGCGGTCTCGTGCGCGGGCTGGCGCTGCAGGACTTTGTCGAAGTACCCGATCGCGGGCTCCGGCTTTTCCTGATGCAGCAGGCAGATGCCCAGGCCGAGCTGCGCCTCTTCACGCTGCGGGTCGATCTCGAGGGACTTCTGGAACGCGTCGGTCGCTTCCTGCCAGCGGCCCAGCTTTTCGTAGCAAATGCCGAGGTTGAAATTGGCGGTAGGATGCCGCGGAGCGAGGCTCAGCAGCTTTTCGTACGTCTTGATGGCGTCGTCGTACTGCTCCAGCTCGAACTGAACGTGGCCTTTGGCGGCGAACACTTCGGCGGTTTCTTCGCCGTTCTCGATCGCCGTGTTGAGCTCGCGCAGGGCTTCCTTGCGCTTGCCTTCCAGATGTAGCGCAACCGATTTCGCCAGCGCGGGCGATACGACTTTTCCGGCCCGCAATCCAGGTGCTTCCGATCCGTTCTTCTTGCTCATTGTTGCCAGCTCCCGCTCGATGAAGTGATGTTGTACGGGGCCAGATAAGCGCACAGTCTGCCGAGCATGTCGTACTGATGCGTCACCTGTACCCACCGTAAGCGGCTTTCCTCGCCAGGCGCCGCGAAAAAGCCGACGCCTCCGTGGGTTAACCGCGGTTCACTCCATGAATCGACCATTTGGCCCTGGACCGATAGGGCAAAATCGTCGCCATGTACATCGACGCGGACGCGATAGAGCATATCCTCGCGAGCATCCACCGGAACGATGGTATCGGCACGCGAATCCGCCTTGCCGTTGATGACGGCATAGCGGGTCACGCCGATGGTCGGCAGCGGACCGCTCTTGAGAACCACCATTTTAATGACGTAATAATTGTCGAAATCGACGGCGCGGACCACCCAGCTCAACGATTTACGGTCGATCATGCCCAGAAACTGCATCTGGTAATCGGTCAGGCCCATCGAGGGGCGATACATGGCCAGCGGTCCGGGGCGGACGAAGCCGGTGGCGTCGAACGACCAGTCCGTGGTCGCATCCCCGCGGCTCACCCATTCGTCGAGACCGGAACGGAAATCTTCATCGAGCGCGACGGCAGCGCGTTCCAGCATGCTCTGCTTCATCGTGCCCAACTGCTGGTTCACGACGTTCGTGAAATTCTTCTGAAATCCGCTGGCGGCCGCCGGAGCGGCGACGCGAACCTTGGGCAGCGACGGATGCAGCGCGAGCGCGAGCAGCACCGGAATCGCCACCGAAAGCAGTTTCAGATCGCGCGGCGCGCGGTTCCAGAAATCAATCGCGTGAACCCAGATGTGCGCTTTGTGCGGCTCGATTGTTTCGAGTTTCGCCGTATCGACCGGAGGCGCGAACTTCGCTTCAGGCTGCGCAGGCTCGACGTGAATTTCCGCGGGCGCTGCGATGATATCGGCCACCGGCTTCGCGTCGATCGGCTCCAGCTTCGAGGACGGGCGCATCGGCGCGGTCTTCGGCGGCTGAGGCAGAGACAAGGCTGTCGGCGCGGGACGCACCGCCGAGGCCGATTCGCTGACGATCGCCACGGCCAGTGCGAGCGGCACGAGGCCGGCCGGGTTCGGTTCCTGCGGCGCGGCCGAGGCGGCGGCTCGCAGCACCTTCACTTCGCGATCGGGCAACGCGACCGGCGCCGGCTTGGCGGGCAAATTTCCGGTGGCGAACGTCGCGATGCTGCGCGCCGGTTCGCGGCCTTCCACCGCATAGCGGCGTCCGGCGGCGAGCTGCAGGTGCGGCCGCAACGGCGGAGTCGACAACGCGTACTGCGGCGCGGCCGCTTGAATATCGATCGCGCGCAGAACGTCCGCCGACGGCGCCGGAGATGCGTTCAACTGCTCGATCGGCAATGCGCGCAGGCCGGCCGAAACCAGCTCCGCCGAAGGAGGCGTCACTATGAGACGGATCGAATCGAGCGGAAGCTGCGCGCGCATGACGGCGGTCAGCGGCCCGACTTCCACATTTAGAGCCGTGAGCGCATCGGCGCTGTGTGGAGCCGGCAAAGCGAGCAGCGACTCGCACAGCGGCGCGGGATCCTCCTCCACCGGCAACAGCTCGGGCGTTTCCGGAGCAGCCTCGAATCCCAGATTGTGCACGGGATGCATCGCGACCGCGAGAGGCTCGGGCGGCGTTTGTTCGATCGCCGCCTCAGCGGCCGAAATCGCGGGAAAAACGGGAGGTGCGAACGCGAACCCGCAGTCGGAATGCGCATAAATCGCGATCGGACGGCGGATCGGCTGGAGCGACTCGAACGGCGCGGGATCGGCGCCGGAGAGACCATCCTCGGGCCAGCGAGCGCGCAGCGACGCTGAATCGGCGACGAAATTCGCAAACGGAAGCTCGCCCGCATTGACCTGCGGCATCCACCACGGACGCTCTTCCGGTTCAGGCTTCTCGACCAGGGTCAGCACGGGCGCGGGCGGCGGTTCAGGGGCTGCTTCCAGATGAATCGGCACGGGCTCCGGCTCCGTGCGGCCGAGAATTGCTTCTACATTGCCTTGCGGACGATAGGCGCGCAGCGAATCGTGCGTCTGATGCAGGCGCTCTACGGCCAGGCGTTCCTGTTCCGCCCAGTACGCTTTGCGATGCGCGGTCGAACAGAATTGACCATTCGTGATCTTGCGATACAGCGGCAATCGGCCGTCGCAGAAAAGGCACCGAATGTCATCAGCCCATGACATCGATTCAATCGTACTGGTAATGGGTCGAAAATACTACGCGGTGAATCGCTTAGGTACTGCTCAGTGGATTGTCTTAAGGGATTCTAAGAGCCGTGGGGCCGCCAGTCCTGGCGGCCAGCCGGGTGTCAAGCCGGCTGCCCCTGACTACACTCCCCAGCAGTAGTCTTCCACTGCGCGCTCGATCGACGGATCCTTCTCGCCGAGCCGCATGATCTCGAGCCGCAGAGCATCGACCAGCGCGTACCAGCTCGCCTCGATCACGTTCTCCGAAACGCCGACCGTGCTCCAGCTGCGCCGGTGATCCGACCACTCCACAAGCACGCGCACCCGCGCCGCCGTTCCCTTCTTCGCGTCGAGCACCCGGACCTTATAATCGGTGAGCCGCACCTGCGCGATCGCGGGATACAGCTTCGCCAGGCATTTCCGCAGGCACTTGTCGAGCGCATGCACCGGACCGTTGCCCGATGCCGACGCCGTATGCACGTCGTCGTGGATCTTCAGCGTCACCGTCGCGTGCGACTGATCGGCGCGCGTCGTCACTTCGTAGCTGGCGACCTCAAAAAGCTGCAAGCCAGGATTGAGCGCCTCGCGGACCACCAACTCGAACGTGCCCTCGGCTGCTTCGAGTTCGTAGCCCTGAAACTCCATCTGCTTGATGCGATCGAGCAGTTCGCGCCGTGCCGCGTCGTCCAGCCGGTCGGAAAGCCCGTGCTGCTTGAGCTTATAAAGGATGCTTCCCCGCCCCGACAGATCGCTCAACAGGACGCGCTGCCGGTTGCCGACCGTCTTCGGGCTGACATGTTCGTAGGTCGCCGCGTTTTTCAGCACCGCGCTGACGTGCACGCCGCCTTTGTGCGCGAACGCGCTGTGGCCGACGTAAGGCTGATCCCCGCGCAATGGAAGATTTGCCAGCTCCGCGACATAGCGAGCCGCGCTAGTCAAATTGGCGAGCTTCTCCTTGCCGATAGTCGCGTGGCCCATCTTCAGTTCCAGATTCGCGATCACCGAAGTGAGGTTCGCGTTCCCGCAGCGCTCGCCGTAGCCGTTCATGCAGCCCTGCACGTGCGCAAATCCCTGCTCGACCGCGGCCAGCGTGTTGGCGACCGCCAGATCGCAATCGTTGTGGACATGAATCCCCAGCATCCCGTCCATGCGTTTGCGAACCTCGGCGCAGATTGCGGCGAGCCGCGGCGTCATGGTCCCGCCGTTGGTATCGCACAGCACGATCACGTCGGCGCCGGCGTTCTTCGCAGCCTCGATGGTCCGCATCGCGAATTCGCGATTGGCGTTGTAGCCGTCGAAGAAATGCTCCGCGTCGTAGATCACTTCCTTGCCG
>JAIQFJ010000500.1 GCA_020073325.1 Terriglobia bacterium
TCGACGGATTCTCCCGCGTTGGTGTTCGTGACGATGAGCAGCCGCTTGAGTGCGGAATCGCGCATCGCTTCGGCGGCGTTGTCGACAAGATTGACGATCACGCGCTTGAATTGTTCGGGATCGACGTTGACCGGCGGGAGATGCGGCGCAAGGTCGACGCGCAGGTCGATTCCGTCCAGGCGTCCGTCGAAAATCTTGAGCGCGTTGCGGACGATTTCGTTCAGATCGCTGGGCACGGGCTGCGCGGCGGGGAATCGCGAAAATTGGGAAAATTCGTCGGCCAGAGTCTTGACCGATTCCACTTCGCGGGCGATGGTCGCCGAGCATTCGCGGAGAATGCGCTGCGATTCCGCGCTCACCGGTCCGCGGTCGAGCTGACGGGCGATGCGGTCGGCGCAGAGAGCGATGGGCGTCAGCGGATTCTTCAGTTCATGCGCGATGCGGCGCGCGACTTCGTGCCATGCGGCGGCTTTCTGCGCGCGAAGCAGTTCGCTGGTGTCTTCAAGAACGACGACAAAACCGGGCGCGGCGGAATGCCGGGCGGGCAGGGCGGAGACGGTGACGGCGAGATGGAGGACCTGGCGCGCGGATTCGAGATCCACCTGGCTGGCGGCGACGCCGGTGCGGCGGGCGCGCTTCATCAGGTATTGAATCTCGGCGACGTCTTCGGGCGGAAACAAGTCGTGGAGGTGCGTCGCGCCGGCGATCTGATCTTCGGGAAAAAGTCCGTGCAGCGCGCGATTGACGCGCTGGATGCGGCCGTCGGCGGAGAGCGAGATGACGCCGGTCGGGATGCTTTCAAGGATCGCTTCGGTGAACCGGCGGCGGCTCTCGAGTTCGCGGCTGTTCGCCTCCAGCTCGTGCATCATTTCATTGAACGCGCGGACCAGAGTGGCCAGTTCGTCGCCGGCTTTGATCTGCACGCGATAGGCGAGATTTCCCTTGCGCACTTCACCGGCGGCCACCAGCAGCGCGGAGATCGGGACACTGATCTGGCGCGCGAGCAGCAGAGCGATCCAGGTGGCGACGAACAGAATGAAGAGCGCGATCAGCACCAGAAACAGCAGGTACGTGTTGCGGATCTGCTTTTGTCCGGTGGCGAGCTGGTTGTACTCGTTCATGTAGCGCTCGATCTGCTTCTGTTGCGCGTCGAGCTGGACGCCAGGATGGACGCCGAGCAGCAGCGTACGGCCATCGTCGAGCGTCGCCTGCGCCTCGTACGGTTTTCCGTCGGCCGCTGAAGAACCGCACACGATCTGCGCGCCGATGCGCAGTTCCGCGATGCGATTTTCCGTGCAGAGACGCGTGAAATCGGCGGTGCCGCTGCGAACCTCGGGCAGCGTGGCGGCCCAATTGGCAAGCGCCTGCGCCCTTCCTTGAACTTCTTCGCCCAACGCTTCGGCGGTGCTGACCAGGCTGGTGCGAATGCCTTCGCCGGGCCGGCTGAACCATTTCGCGATGGTTCGGTTGAGGATCACCCAACTGAACGCGACCAGGAATACGACCGGCAGCAAGCTGAGCGCGAGCGCGCCCATCACCAGTTTGGTCTTGATGCGCGATCCTTCACGATTGCCCTGGCGGGCGATGTACAGCTTCACGCCCTCGCGGAACAGCATGAAGGTCAGGGTGACAGTCAGCAGGAAGATGAGCGTCGATACGGCCCAGAACACGACGGTTTGCGCGGTATTGGCCGGTCCGTAATCGCCGAAGCTGAAGGAGACCTGCCACACCACGAGCGCGAGCAGGATCGCCAGCAGGACGAGTCCCGAGACGTAGAGATACCGCTTGCGCATGTCATCTAAATTATAAGTTCGTAGTGGGGCGGGTCGTGCGGGCGATCGAACCAGCCGGTTTGGACAACCGGCTTGCCGGTCTGACGACCGGCCCCACAGGGCGATCAGTTTTCGAGGATCACCATCGCCATCGCCTGCTCCGCCGTATGGGTCAGCGACAAGGCGATATTCTTCACTCCAAGTCTTTCCGCGATCTCTGCGGCTTTGCCGTGAAAGGCCAGCGTCGGACGGCCCGTGCGGAGGTTGGTCACTTCGATATCGCGCCAGCCGAGCCCGCCGCGCCATCCCGTACCGAGCGCTTTCATGCCCGCTTCCTTCGCCGCGAAGCGCGCGGCGTAGCGCTCGAAACGATTCGCCTTGCTCTCGGCGTAGGCGATTTCACGATCGGTGAAAACGCGATGGCGGAAGCGGTCTCCGTGGCGCCCGAAGGCTTCCCGCATGCGCGGCACCTCGCACAGATCGACGCCCGTGCCGATGATCACAGGCCGGCTCCGCTGGTGGTAATCGTGAGGCGGCCGTGTTTGACGCCCTTGGTGGAAATGAGCGCGTCGGCCAATTTCTGAACCATGCCCGCTTTGCCTTTGAGGATCAGGACCTCCAGGCAGTTGTCGTGATCGAGGTGGACGTGCAGCGTCGAAAGGACATGGTTGTAGTGGTCGTGCTGCATTTCGGTCAGGCGGTCGGACAGCATGCGCACGTGATGATCGTAGACCAGCGTGAGCGTGCCGACCACCTGGCTATCGGGGCGCTGCGCGGTTTTTTCGATCAGCGCGTCGCGAATCAGGTCACGGAAGGCTTCGGAGCGGTTGGTATAGCCGCGGCGCGCGATGTGATCGTCGAATTTTTCGAGAAGCTTGGAGTCGATGGCCACTCCAATTCGGCTCAGGTCGCTCATCGTATATAAAGTTAGCGCAAAGGAGCGCAGTGACACGCTTTTGAGATTCGTGATACCAATGGGAATAGGCGCGCTATGCATATTCCCGACGGATTTCTGAGTCCTCCGGTCTGGGGCGCCTTCGATGTGCTCGCGATTCCCGCCGTAGGTTTGGTGGCGCGACGCGCGCAAGTCGCCATCGAAGATCGCAATCTTCCGCTGCTCGGGGTCATGGGCGCGTTTGTGTTCGCCGCGCAGATGATCAATTTTCCGGTGGGGCTCGGCACCAGCGGTCATCTGGTCGGCGGAACGCTTCTGGCGATCGTGCTGGGACCGGCAGCGGCCACGCTGGTGATGACCGCGATCATCGCGATTCAGGCGCTGGTGTTTCAGGACGGCGGAATCATCGCACTGGGCGCGAACGTGTTCAATATGGCGGTGGCGGGCGTGCTCGCCGGATATTTGCCGTATCGTTATTGGGCCGCTTCGTGGCGCGCGGGAGCGATTTTTATCGGAGGGGTCCTGAGCGTCGCGGTGAGTGCGTGCCTGGCGCTGGCGGAGCTGATCGCGTCGGGCGTGGCGATGCCGCGCAAGATTCTGTTCGTGTCGCTGGCGCTGTTTCTGGTCAGCGCGATGATCGAGGGCGCGATCACGCTGGCGGCGGTTCGCGCGATTGAGCGCATGAATCCTTCCTGGGTGCGCGGTGCGAAAGAGCCGGGGTCGCGCTTGATCGGCGTGGTGGCGATTGTCGCCGTGGTGCTGGCGGTCGCGGGAATCCTGTTCGCATCCACGGACCCGGACGGAATCGAAAGATTGGCTTCCTCGCAGGCTCCGCAATGGACGCATGCGCCGCTGGCAGATTATCAGATCGCCGGAATCGATTCGCCGTGGCTGCGGCACGCGGGTGCGGGTCTGGCGGGGCTGGTGCTGATCTATGGCGCGTGCCTGGCGGCCGGAAAATTCCTGATGCGGCGGAGGGCGTCGTAGGTGCACCACCTGGTGATCGAAGGATGGAGCCGCAAGGCGAGCCCGCTGCATGCGCGCGACGCACGGGCAAAACTCGGCGCGCTGCTGGTCTTTCTGGTTGCCGTATCGACGACGCCTGTGTCGGCGCAAATCGTGTTCTATGCCGATGTCGCGCTGTTGACCGCCGCGGTGGCCATCGCGCGGCTGCCGGTGGTCGCGATGTTGAAGCGGGCGGCGTTGCTGCTGCCGTTCGTCGCGACCTTCGCATTGGTCAGCCTGGTGGCGGGACAGCCGGACGAAGGGATTGCATGGATCAAAAAGGGGTTCAACAAATATACTCCCACGCAGGGTATCCCTGAGTTGAGGGAGAAGATCGCCGCCCATTTAAAGAAGAAAGGGGTATATTTCGAGGAGGTTATGGTCACAGCTGGCGTGACCGGTGGCCTTCTCCTTGCGAGCCTTGCCCTTATCAACCCGGGTGATGAGGTCATCATCCCCGATCCATTTTTTGTGATGTATGAGTATCAGGTTCTTCTGATGGGAGGTGTTCCTGTCTTCGTCGATACCTATCCTGACTTCCGACTGAGGGAGGAAGAAATCATCAAGAAATTATCGAAGAGGACGAAGTTTTT
>JAIQFJ010000501.1 GCA_020073325.1 Terriglobia bacterium
GACCATCTTATCGCGCCCCGATCGTGCCCCGTTGCGTCTCCTCCGCGTTAACCGAAAGCCCCGCCAGTCAGAGTCTGTGTGAAAATGATCGGCGTCGGCCGCTTCCTGCGATCGCGGTGCCTTAAACGGCTGATTAAGCGGGATGCCGGCAATGAACCGCGACCGCAGGAAGCGGCGAACGTTCAGTTTTCACACAGACTCGTCATGGCGGAGGCTGATCGTGAACCCCCGCCTTTACAGACGGGACTTGCTGCCGCCAATCGCGCTTTTTTCGGCCGCCCTGATCGTTTCGTCCGCGGCATCCTTCAGGATGTAACCGGCCTTCAGATTCTCTTCCGTCACCTTCTTCACCGCCGCAACATAAGCCGCGTGCGTCGGGTACAGGCTGTCGATCTGGGCCGCGCTGAAATCTTCGTGCGAGCCGTAGAGCCGGCAGAATCCTGAGCCGGTATTTTGTCCCGTGTTGACGCCGGTGGGGACAGCATGTTCCGCCAGGCGAATCCCGCCGAGCGAGTTGCCGCTTTTATCGCGCGCGAAAACAGCGGGTGGACCCACCGACGTCGTCTCGATCGGCGTAGCGGCGGGTGGCAGCGTGCCGTCCTTGAGCCAGCGGACCAGATGGTCGAACGCGGCGTCCATCACCTGATAGAACGGCACGTGGCTATAGGGCGGCCGATCGCAGGCGGGCGGAATTCCGGTTGACGAACTTGCGGTATTGCCGCGACCTCCTGGTGTCGCGCCGGGAGCGATCGGATTTCCGTCGCGCTGGCCCAGTGCGCGCGAACTGGCGATGAACTGCGTGTCGACATGCGAATCGCCGGCGACTTCCCAGGTGCGGAAATTTTTCGTGTCGGGCTGGCGGATCGCCGCCTGATTGCCGACGTCGGTCTCTGAAAGCAGCTTCCACACTTTGATGTCGAGATCGGTGCGCACTTTCTGACCGCCGCCGTGCAGCACCACGGCATCGTAAACCGGCGCGAGCGGATGAACGGCATTGACGTAAATCCCCAGTCGCGCGGCCGATTGCGAATGGCCGGTGGCGATGATGCGCTCGACTTTCAATCCGCCCAGGAGCGACGACTTGCGGATCGCGCGCGCGACATCGGTGAAAATGTCGTAGCTGAGCGCATCGTTGGTGATCGCGCCGCCGTCGGTCACGTCGAGTGAGCCGTAGCGCTTCGCGTTCCATACCTTCAGCGCCTCCACGCCGATGCGCTGCGGGGTGACGCCGACCCACACATAGCCGCGGTTGATGAAGTAGTCGCCGGCCTGGAACCAGTCGATGTCAAGGTCGTGGCCGCTGGTGACGTTGTTCCATTCGACGACCACGGTTCCGTTGAAGCGGTTGGCGGCGATCGGGCGGCGCACGACTACGCGCGTCTTATAAGGATGGCCGCTGTCGAGCACCTTGCCGTTTTCAAGCGCCGGCGTTTCGTAGCGATTCGCCGTGCCGGAGATGAAATATTCCTGCTCCGAGTAGCCCAGGCTTTTCAGGTCCTGCAGCGCGGCGTAAAAGGGATAGTCGTGCGACGCGTCGCCGGGCGTGGTCGCGGCGATCGGTCCGGTGATGTCTGCGGCGGACGCCAGAGTGGCCAGCAACAACAGGCCGGGCTTCAACGGGGTCTTCATCGCTGATCTCCGCCGGATGCGGCCGTCGATGGCAGCGGCAGCGTCAAATAGGTCCCGGCCAGCGGGACCTGCATCACGCCGGATTTGGAATAGTCGCACACGCCGGCCGGGAAAATCGATTTGAGTTGATCCATTTCCTGCGCCGTGAACTGCGCTTTATAATCCGCCGGACGGATCGGGCGAAGCTGGCATTTATTGATGTCGTCGGTGAGCGGCGCTCCGGCCACCAGGCGCGGATTCTTGTGGACCGGATACATCTCATTGCATTTTCCGGGACCGTTGAAGGTGTTCGGCTCGTCGATGCGCGTACCGTCGGAGGCCCAGCAGCCGTCGATCCCCTTGGCCGGTTTCGCGCGGACCACTTTATCGTGCGCCGGCGCGCTCGACGTGTCTTTGCGCAGCGTGTCGAGCCATAGGCTCATCGTGTCGATCGCTTCGCCCACGACTTTCGCGGCCAGCGCGCGGTTGCCGTTCGGGTACACCCAGAAGGCCTCGTTATCGGAATTGCCTTGCGTCTTGCGAATGCGCTCGCGGATGACGAAGTCGCGCAGGCGGTCGTGAATGTCGCCGAGCCCGTCGTTGTAGCTGCGGTAGTGCAGGATCGGAATCGACCCGAGGCTGCCCGCGCCGCTGTTGATGCGGCCCGCGGCGTAGGCGAGGCGCAGCGCTTCGGGATCGGCTTCGGTGCGCTGCGGGCGAGGATTGCCGTCGCGATCGTAGCCGCCGATTTTCTGATTCAGGTCGAGAAATTCCTGCTTGGATATTTTCCCGTCGTTCAACGCTTCGAGCCCGTATTGCACGCCGGCGTTATCGAGCGCGGTGCGCGCATAGCCGGTGGCCGGGTCGCGGCCGAACGTGGCGACGTTGGTGTCCCAGATCGTGCAGCGCGCGCCGTGCGGATTGTTGACCGGATCGAACACGAGCTGAGGAGAAATGCCGCAGCCCTTCGCATACGTCGCGACGATGATGTCGATGAAACTGCGATTCCAGGAATTGCATGTTCCGGGAGTGTAGCCTTCGACCGCCACCTGTTTATCCTGCGGCCACGATTTTCCGTCCTTGGCGAAATAATTCAGCATCAGGCGGCAATCGGTGACGCCGGGACGCGTGCTCATGCTGTCGGGATAGGTCAGGCTCGGCAGCAGTCCATCGAGAAGGCCGGGAAAATTCTGGGCGATCAAAAGCTGCTGGATCGATCCGCCGCTGCCGCCGTATCCCATCGTCCAGACCGGCACGCCGACCGTCTTGATGAAATGTTCCTTGATCATCATGACGGCTTCGCCCGAAAGATTGTCGTTGCAGTGCTGCTGCATGACGTTCTGGGTCGAAGTGATGTGCGCGAAGCCGCGCGACAGCGCCGGGTCCATCAGGACGGCGGTCGCGGCCATCTTGCCCTGGTTGTAATTCGTCCCGCAGCCGCCGCCGAAGCTGTAAAACAGGCGATGATTCCAGCCGTCGCGCGATTCGGGATGCGCCGGATCGCCGAGCATGGCGATGTGATAAATCGACCGGTTGATCGTCCCCGATTCGACGCGCACGATGTAAGGGACGGTCTTGCCTTCGCTGGTCGTGGTCTGGGAGAGATCGGCAGGCAATGCGCCGGGAGGCAGCGGATTGAATTTGCCGTCCTTGGTTCGATAGAAATATTCGACCTTCGTTTTCGCGGAACAATCGGCGTCGAGCGGCTCGCCGAGTCCGGATTCGACGGTCATGCAGACGAAGGGCCTCAAGTGCTCGCCGGAGACGATGGGTCCGGTGATGGGATGATTGACGAGTTGCAGTTTCGTGGTGTCGTGGCCGGACGTGACGACCAGCGTATTGGCGCCGCTTTTCAAGTCGCCGACAAGGCCGGTCAGGACGCCGTGGTCGGCATGGAAGGAGTCAGTCACGTTGCGGCCGTTGAGGGTCGCGATCACGTGTTTTTCCGGCGATTTGATTTCGATGAGCGCGTCGCCTCCGCTGACCATATCGGGTCGGCTGGAGAGCACGGTGACGGTGGGCTTCGCGGCGAAGGCGCTGGCGGCGAGCGCGAAAAGGCAAATCAAAAGGCGAGAATTCATCGCGTGATTCTCCTATGTCGAGCGAGTTTATCAGAAGACACTACGGGTGAGGCGTCGCGGGCGGCTGGAGGCTAACGGGTTTTCGCCGCGCGTGTCCAGCCGCTGATAGATCGAGGAGATTCTAACGGAGGGTCGGGGCAGCTTACGTCTATGGCTGCATTGCCCATGTGATGCTCGCGTTTTCGAAAACTCCTCTCTGATGCGGGTGCCCGCCCGCGGTATCGAACCGGTTCGAAAAATCTTCCGTCGACGGCCATCTTACGAAGTGGCCCCGCAAGCCTAATGACTTCAGCTCCGGAAGTTCAGCACTACTGCAATACGACGCTTCCTGCGCAGGAAACTGACTCTGTGGCGAGGGTACAGGACGTTTGCCGGAATCGCTGCGCATCGAAACGATAAAGGATTGATTTGTTGTGTCGTTTGGGCGAGCCCCCGCGTTTACGAGCCTGTGTGAAAACTGAATGTTCGCCGCTTCCTGCGGTCGCGGTTCATTGTCGGCATCCTGCTGAATCAGCGGTTTTAATGAACCGCGACCGGAGGAAGCGGCCGGCGCCGGTCATTTTCACACAGACTCT
>JAIQFJ010000502.1 GCA_020073325.1 Terriglobia bacterium
CAATCAGATCGCGGTGGTGAAGGGCGCCGAAATTCCCGGCGTGTTCGGCGGCAAGTACCGCCAGGTGATGGTGTACGTCGATCCCTTGAAGCTGTTTTCGCGCCAGATGAGCGTGATGGACGTGGTCGACGCCGTGAATTCGGAAAATCTGATTCTTCCGGCGGGCGACGTGACGGTGGGGCCGAACGACTACTACGTCTATTCGAACAGCCTGGTGAAGGACGTTCCCGATCTGAACAAGCTGCCGATCAAAACGTCGGGGCAGAGCTGGGTTTCGGTCGGCGATATCGGCGAGGCGAAGGACGCGAGCACGCTGCAATACAACATCGTGCGCATCGACGGCCAGAAGTCCGCCTACATCCCGATCATGAAGCAGGGCGGCGACACGAACACGGTGCAGGTGGTCGACGATGTGCGCAACCTGATCGAGCATCTGTTCGATATCCCGGCGCAATTGAAGACGGCGATCGTCTTCGATCAGTCAGTGTTCGTCAAAGAAGCGCTGAACACGGTGATGCACGAAGGCATCATCGGGCTGGTGCTGACCAGTCTGATGATCCTGATTTTTCTGGGCAGCGTGCGCGCGACGTTCGGCGTGGTGCTGTCGATTCCCATTTCGGCGCTGGCGACGTTCGTGCTGCTGTACATGATGGGCAGCACGGTCAATACGATGATCCTGGGCGGGCTGGCGCTGGCGTTTTCGCGCGTCATCGACAATTCGGTCATCTCGCTCGAAAATATCTACCGGCATCTGGAGATGGGCGCGTCGCCGAAGATCGCGGCGGAGATGGGCGGATCGGAAGTGAGTCTCGCGGTGCTGGCGGCGACGCTGGTCGACGTGGTGGACTTTTTCCCGGTCACCTTTTTATACGGCGTCAGTAAATTTCTGTTTTCGGCGCTGGCGCTGGCGTTTTGTTTGTCGCTGCTCGCGTCGTATGTCGTCGCGATGACGGTGATCCCGCTGTTCTGTTCGAAATTTCTCAAAGGCATGCCGCACGGCCATGGACACGCGGCCGGGCAGGAAGCGGCGGCTCATCAGAAGCTGAAAGGCTTCGGCGCGCGATTCAATGCGTGGTTCAATCACATGTTCAACTACGTGCTCGACGGCTACGAGCGCGCGGTTCGATTCGCGCTGCGGATGCCGGGGCTGACGGTGATTGTGCTGATGGGATTGTTCGTCGGCAGCCTGGCGATCTACCCGATCCTCGGCCTGGCGTTTTTTCCGCAAAGCGACGCGGGCCAGTTCACGTTGAACGTGAAAGTCCCCACCGGCACGCGCATCGAAGTGACCGATCAATATGTCGGGAAGATCGAAGACCTGATTCGTCACGTGGTGGATCCCAAGGATCTGAAGATGGTCGTGTCGAACATCGGCGTGGTGAATGATTTTTCGTCGCTGTATACGACCAACGCGGGTCAATATACGGCGACGATTCAGGTCGCGCTGAACGAGGAGCACAAGAAGGAAAGCCTCGAGTATATGAACGAGGTCCGTGAGGCGCTCACAGAAAAATTCCCGGATGTGCGCGCATTTTTCCAGAGCGGATCGATGGTCGACGCGATTTTGAATTCAGGCATGCCCGCGCCGATCGACGTTCAGGTGAACACGCGCGATCTGGAAACCACCTACAACACGGCGCAGGATCTGGCGCGGCGGATTCGCAAGCTGCCGGGCGTCGGCGAGATTTATATTCCGCAGGACATGAATTATCCGGCGCTGCGGCTGAACGTCGATCGCGTGCATGCGGCGGAGCTGGGGCTGACGCAGAAAGACATCGTCGACAACGTGATCACGGCGCTGAATTCGAATACGATGATCGCGCCGAATTACTGGGTGGACTATAAGACCGGCAACGACTACTTCCTCAGCGTGCAGTATTACGAGAACGGCAATCCCGCGATCCACAATCTGCTCGACCTGAAGAATATCCCGCTGCGCGCGCCGAATCTGAAGAGTCCGACGACGCTCGATTCGGTGGTGAAGCTTGAAAACCTCGTGTCGCCCACCGAGATCGATCATTACCAGATCCAGCGCGTGGTGGATGTGTACGTCACGCCGTCGGGCGAGGATCTTGGGAAACTCACGACCGCGATCCGGCAGACCATCGCCGACGCGCACCTGCCCTCGAACATCCGCGTGACGCTGCGCGGAATGGTCGAAGGCATGGAAGCGTCGTTCAAAAGCTTTGCCATCGGTTTCAGCCTTTCATTCATTCTGCTTTTCCTGATTCTGATCGCTCAGTTCCGTTCGTTCATCGATCCGTTCCTGATCATGCTGGCGATTCCGATGGGATTCATCGGCGTGCTGATCATCCTGCCGCTGACGCACACCACGCTGAACGTGATGTCGCTGATGGGCGTGCTGATGCTGATCGGCATCGCGGATTCGAACAGTATTCTGATCGTCGATTTCGCGCACAAGCTGGAGGAACAGGGGCTGTCCGTCGCCGACGCGGTGATCACCGCGTGCCGCGTGCGTTTGCGGCCTATTCTGATGACCTCGCTTGCCACCATCATCGGCATGCTGCCGATGGCCATGAAACTCGGCACGGGCGGCGAGCAGTATACGCCCATGGCGCGCGCGATCATCGGCGGGCTGACGTCGTCGGTGCTGCTCACCGTCTTCATCGTGCCCGCGGCTTATCTTCTGGTGTACCGGAGAAGAAGACCACATGTTGCGCAATAGACTTGTTTTTTTGGTTCCGGCGCTGGTTCCTGCCCTTGCCTTGGCGCAGGCTCCGCCGAAGCTCACGTTGCAGGACGCCGTCGAGATGGCGCTCCGCAATCATCCGCAGGTTCAAGCGGCGCAATTCGAAGCGAACTACGCGCGGCAACAGGTGACCGTGGCGCGCGCGCCGTATTATCCGACCGTCACCGGCGAGATCACGGGCTCGCAGGGTAACGACCTTTCGCGCATCGGCGCGGGCCAGCTTTCCGCGTCGCGCCTGTTCAATCGCTTCGGACAGGGCGCGGAGCTGTCGCAGCTGGTTACGGATTCAGGACGCACGCCGAACCTGGTCGCCAGCGCGAGGTTGCAGGCGCAGGCGAGCGATCAGAACGTGGCGGCCACGCGCTACGACGTGGTGCTCGCCGTGAATCGCGCCTATTTCGACACGCTGCACGCACAGTCCGTGGTGAAGGTGGCCGAGCAGACCGTCGCCGCGCGCCAGCTTCTGGCCGATCAGGTGGGCGAGCTGGCCAAGAACAATTTGAAGTCGCAGCTCGACGTGAGTTTCGCCGAGGTCAATGTTTCCGAAGCGAAGCTCCTGCTGATTCGCGCGCAGGAAGCGGTGCAGAGTTCGTTTGCGCAGCTGAGCCGCGCGCTGGGAACCGATCAGCCGGCGAACTACGCGCTGGTCGATCCGTCGCTGCCGCCCGGCCCGCCGCAAAAAGCGGACGAACTGGTGACGCAGGCCATCGGCACTCGTCCCGAGATCACCAGCCTTCGCTACACCCGCGATTCGGCCTACAAATTTTTCGAGGCGGAAAAAGATCTGTCGCGTCCGACGGTGAGCATCGCCGCGGTGGGCGGCTTCGTTCCGTTTATCAACGCGCCGGTGGGATCGCCGGTGCCGGCCGAATACGAAGGCGTCGGCGCGAATGTCAGCATTCCTGTTTTCAACGGACACCTGTTCTCCGCCCGCAAGGAAGCCGCGCGGCAGCGCGCGTTGCAGGCCGATCAGCACCTGCGCGATGAACAGGAACGGATCGCCCGCGACGTCCGCGTCGCCTGGGGCGGAACCATCACGGCATTTCAGCGCATCGATGTGACCGCGCAGTTTCTGCGGCAGGCCGCGCTGGCGGTGGATCTGGCGCAGGGCCGCTACAACCTCGGGCTGTCGTCGATTGTCGAACTGACCCAGGCGCAATTGAATCTCACCCAGGCGGAGATCGAAAATCTCAACGCGAAGTACGACTATCAGAATCAATATTCCGTCCTGCAATTCACCATCGGCGCGTTGCGGTAGAGCCTCGGGCGTGAACCGCCTTCGGTCACGGCTCGGCGCCGATGTTCCCCGCGCAAACGGATATAATCCTCACTGGAGGATTCATGCGACGCCTCACCCTGGCCGCCGTCCTGCTGCTTGCCGGATTCGCGAAAACTGAAGAAACCCCGAAGCTCGATTTCGACAAAGTCGATCCGCGCCGCATGCTGATCGACCCTTACAGCTACTGGTCGCAGCCCTACAGCTTTTACTTTTTCCATCACATGGATAAGATCCCGCACCAGCGCCTGGATTGGGTGCGCAAGCCGCCGCAGA
>JAIQFJ010000052.1 GCA_020073325.1 Terriglobia bacterium
GCTCCACCACCATTCGCACGGCGCGTTCCCGCACTTCCGGCGAATATCTCACTCTCTCTTTCGTCATGGCTCCACCTTCTCAAGTATTGGAGCCTCCGGTAAACCCGGGGCGGTTCAAAACGATGGAATCTTTACGGTGGAGGGTGCTGAACTCTTTAAAAGAGATATTCCCAGTGCAGAGCTCCATCTTCTCGACACGGGTCATTTCGCATTGGAAGAAGAAGCGGATCGAATTGGGTCGTTGATGCATGAGTTTCTTGATCGAACAATAAACAAGAACTAAGTGCTGAAAGGGAGCCGGAGTTGACACTCAGCATTCCTTCGAGAAGTGGAATCTGTCATAGCAACGCGTCACACCAGCCGTGCTTCACAATCGAAGCCCACGCTGCCGGGTTGCTGCTTGCCCTGCTCGGTCATATCTTGTGCTCACCGAGGCCCCTGGGCCGAGGTTCCGCCGCGAAGACCCCAGAGTATCAGCAACACGGAGATGATAATTACAACGGAGACACTGAGGAGCCCCGCGCCTACAAGACTCTCTTGCCAGGGTTGCCCATGGTAACCCGCTGCCGTAATTGGATTGGCAGCCGCTGTTCCGAAAACCGCAGCGAGCGTCGTGAACAACCAGTTCGCGTAGGTACCGTAAAGGGCGGCCCAACATGCAGTGCCCTTTGCGAGTGGCGGCAGCCTCACTTCGGTCCATATCGCACCTAGAGCGATGAGAACAATCCCATTCATCACACCTTCCAAATGTGCGGCGAGCCCCATACGCGTGTTGGTGAAACGTTGTTCAGCGAGACCTGTTACGAGCCCGAGTAAAAACAGGAGGGTGCCATGCCGCATTAGAAGCCGGTTACCGCTTTTCATGGAACGTCATCTCCGTCCACGTTGCGACTTTCAGCTATTCGCGCAATAACCTGATTGGCATGTCACTTACCAAATAGCAGTCGCCAGCAACTCCGGTTACGGCGTCGGTTATTTCTATGGAACTCACACACCTTCTCTGTTGGATCGGAGAGGTTAGCCTTACGCAACCATAATCCGGACCCGGCGCGATGGAACTGCGAGTGCACTAGACCGTCACCAGGGAAGCCACGCTAAACTCACAACTGAACCCACAGGAGATACTGCGCCATGAATCGCACGCTCATACTCGCCCTCTCACTAACAGCTATTGGGACACTGCAGTGGGCCGTAGCACAAGATCGACATCTCTACGATGGATTTAAGCTCGTTGATAAGACGGGAAGCCTCCGCAAGCCAGCCGACTATCGTGAGACGTATCAGATACTCGGGACCTGGACCGTGCTCGATCCCAAGGGCAACCAAATGCACTACACCTACGCCTCGCCCGGAGCGGCCGAATATTTTCGTCGCAACAAGAAGTTCGCGGATGGCACCGTTTTAGTCAAGGAGATTAACGCAACAGACCATGCGACGATGACGACTGGAAACGCTAACTGGTCCGCCGCCACGCAGGTGTGGTTTGTGCTCATCAAGGACTCGAAAGGGCGCTTCCCAAACAATCCGTTATGGGGCAATGGGTGGGGTTGGTTCCTCTTCAAGTCCGACGCGCCGGACAAGCAGGTGGCGACCGACTTCAAAAAGGACTGCCTCCAATGTCACGTTCCTGCACAAGCGGATGATTGGATTTACGTAAAGGGTTATCCCGTTCTCCATACAAAGTAAGCAACAGGGTTGCGTTCTCGATGATTCTGTCTTCGTTCGTCCGCGATGGAATGCAGGAAGTTCCAGGAAGCGAAGCTGATCGGCCCGACTACGCGCACATATCCGCACATTGAAACATTGAGCTCACTCGACAGTCTAGCTTCCAGCGCTCACGTTGGCCCTGGTTCTCCGGCTATGTGAATCAGTTCCGGTAACGCAATTCCGCGGTACGGAGAGCAGACCTTCTTGGATTCGAAGGCGCGAGTAGGTCTAGCGGTGATTGGCGGGCCGCGTGCTCAAAGTCATTTCGCAGCGTGCCAATACCTGCCACTGTTCCGTGTCGCTTTCACGCAGATCCGCGGCAGGGTAGGCACACGAGTCTAGGCCGAGATCAAGAGAGGAACGAGACAAACACAGAACGAAAGGAAACTTCTATGAGTTTTACGCAAACGGTCGACACCTCGAAGACCCAGACCATACCGGCGCCATTTCCCAACACCAAAGGGACTGCCACGCTTAAGGTTTTAAACAGCGATCAGTCCTTGGGCCCAGCGGTGGCGCTATTAAGAATGGAGCCAGGGGCCGAGATTGCAAGGCACGTGCACCAGCGAACAACCGAGACGTCGTATGTCCTTGAAGGTGATTTCATAAACGAGGGCGTCTGCTATCACCAGGGCACGGAATACAATGTCAAGCCGAACACCATACACGGTCCGCATACGACGAAGAATGGTTGCTCCGTCCTGGTCACCTTCAGCTATCCATCAATTCTCGATGATTTCACGTTAGCCTAGCGAGTTCGGAGTTACCAACCGGCCTTTCACATAGGGGTGATTGAATCGACCGCCGGGATGGGATATGTAGATTGCGCCGCCTCTCTGATTAGGCCGTGTGGATGAGATAGAACGTCCTTTTTCGGCGGTCGACAATCGTTGTACGTTTATTGCGTCTAGGGCAACCTCAGCGGGCCGTCTCATATTGAAGGAGCGGAATATCGGTTCGGTGGCCAGAGTCTGTGCCGGCATCGGATCGTCTATGGTTGGCCTTCTGAATGCACAGATCTTCGCGAAGCCTGACACAAGGAGAAGTTCATAATGAGTATCGTCTCACGAGGTTTTGTCGGTCGACGCAGTGCGGCAGAAGGGAATCTGCCATCTGGACAGTATCTCACCACCGACTTCCCGGTCTTGTCCGCTGGACCGACGCCACAAGTGCCGTTCGAGCAATGGGAACTTACGATTGACGACCTCAACGGTGTTTTGCGTCGATGGGATTGGGAGGCATTTCGCAGGTTGCCTACGGAGGCCTTCACTGTTGATCTGCACTGCGTCACACGCTGGTCAAAACTCTCGACATCCTGGGAAGGCGTTTCGCTCCATGAAATCTTTACAGATCTCAAAACTGACGCCTCCTATGCTCTGGTGCACTCCTATGGCGGCTACAGTACAAATTTGCCTTTGAACGATCTTCTCAACAGGCAGGCATGGATCGCTTTCCGATTCGAAGGCAGAGACCTTGCGCCTGAACATGGCGGCCCTGCACGCCTTCTTGTTCCTCATCTTTATTTGTGGAAGAGCGCCAAGTGGATCCGGGGCATTACGCTGATGAAACAGGATAAGCCTGGTTTTTGGGAGGAGCTTGGTTATCACAATTACGGGGACCCATGGCAGGAGCAACGTTACTGGGGCGATTGATGTGGCATGTAGGACTCGTCATTGCTCTTCACGACGAGACGGCAATGGCTCGGACGATCACGGTTGAACTTCCACGTTGGCCGGGTCACATCGCAGGCCAGCATGTTGATGTGCGTTTGACCGCCTCAGATGGATACTCTGCGGTCAGGTCGTATTCCATTGCTTCGGCGCCTAACTCGGAAAGACGCGTCGAACTCACAGTCGAACGACTGCCCGACGGCGAGGTCTCGCCGCATCTCACGCAAGAGGTCGCTCTTGGCGACCATCTGGAGTTGAGAGGTCCGATCGGGGGCTGGTTCGTGTGGCGCAGCCAACAAACTGAGCCGATCCAGCTCGTAGCTGGAGGTTCGGGCATTGTTCCGCTTATGGCTATGATTCGCTCGCGCACGGCGGCGGGCACCGCCGCCCCGTTTCGGTTGTTGTATTCCGTGCGTGAACCGGGATCCGTATACTACCGCGACGAACTGCAGGCTTTATCAGATCACGATCATTCTATGAGCATTACTTACGCATACACAAGAGCCGCGCCGAAGAGTTGGCCGCGGCCACCTGGCCGCATCGACGCCACACTGATCGCCAATGCGACTTGGCCCTCCAACATTGCGCCGACTTGCTACGTGTGCGGACCTACATCGTTCGTTGAAAGTGCTGCTGACCTTCTGGGCGCTTGTGGCAACAGCCCGAATAAAATCAGGACGGAGCGTTTTGGACCTACGGGGGATCGTAATGAGTTCAGATAATTATGACTATGTCGACGGTAATGGTGCCGCGGGTGAATTGAGCAGAATATTCGTCATGGACGTTACTGCAGCAGAAGGACGTTGTGCGCATTGCGGCGCCGTAAAGCACTTTGCCCAGGCGCATCTATACATGCGGGGTCCGGGCATCGTCGCGCGATGCGCCGTTTGCGACCACGTACTTCTTCGCGTGGTAAACGTTCGCGAGACCGTGTTGCTTGACATGCGCGGTGTCACCTACATCAGCCTCGATGCATCTCAATGCCAGCAGTCCGGAGGTTAACCAGGGTGGAGACGTGTGACGATGGACGAGCACTGCGCGCATAGTGAGCACGCAGGAGCGGCCGATTCTGATGCCACGAAGACTGCATCGCATAGTCACGGAAACCATGACCAACATTCAGGCCATTCCGCCGCGATGTTCCGGGATAGATTCTGGCTGAGTTTCGTTCTTACGATTCCAACAGTTGCCTGGTCATCCGACGTCCAACACTGGTTCGGTTACAGGGCTCCGTCATTCCCGGGCTCGACGCTCATCCCCCCACTTTTCGGCGCGATCATTTTCATCTATGGCGGCTTGGTGTTCATTCGCGGAGCTCGACGCGAGATCGCGAATCGCCAGCCTGGGATGATGACGCTCATCAGCCTGGGGATTACGGTTGCTTTCGCCACTTCGCTCGCGGGGACGCTCGGCTTTTTCGACGTCGAGGTCTGGTGGGAGCTGGCTTCCCTGATCACGATCATGCTCCTGGGCCACTGGCTGGAAATAAGGGCTGTTTCCCAGGCCCGTGGCGCGCTTGATGCGCTGGCTGCATTGCTACCGGATACTGCCGAGCGTGTCGATGAAACGGAAGTTCGTACGGTTCCATTGCAGGAATTACACGTCGGCGACATCGTTCTGGTACGTCCGGGGACTCGCGTCCCTGCAGACGGCGTCGTTGTGGACGGCTCCGCGGATCTTGATGAGTCGATGATCACCGGGGAGTCGAGAGCAGTACCGAAAACGTCTGGAGCGCAGGTAATCGCGGGAACAATCGCGAGCGGTGGAAGCCTTCGGGTCCGTGTTCGCGCGATCGGTGAGCAGACCGCGCTGTCCGGCATTATGCGGCTGGTCGCGGCCGCACAAGCTTCCGGCTCCCGTACACAAGCGCTAGCCGATCGTACCGCAGCGCTCCTGTTCTACGTCGCAGTCGTATCGGGCGCGATCACTTTTCTCTACTGGTGGTTGTTGGGAGACAGAGAACACGCGCTGATCCGAACATCAACGGTCCTCATCATCGCTTGTCCCCACGCTCTCGGCCTCGCCATTCCACTCGTGATCGCGATCTCAACATCGCTCGGCGCGCGGAACGGTCTGCTCATCACGGATCGGCGCGCTTTGGAGCGTGCCCGCAATCTGGACGTGGTGATTTTCGATAAAACAGGCACACTCACCCGTGGGGTTCCAGCCGTGTCCGAGATCGCGGCGGCACCCGGCACGTCGGCATCAGAATTTCTTGCCTTAGCCGCCGCTGTCGAGATTAATTCCGAACACGCGCTCGCCAAGGCGATTGTCGGAGAAGCCAGCCGAAGACGTGTATCTCAACTGCAGGCTAGAGATTTTCAGGCTTTGCCAGGTCAAGGTGCCCGAGCGACTGTGGATGGTCGAGCCGTCATCGTCGGCGGACCACGTCTGGTCACTGATGCTAACGTCGCGGTGCCTCCAGAAATCGAGAAGTTCACGACTGCCTGGATATCCGAGGGGAAAACGGTCCTGTACGCCACCTCCGATGGGCGAGTCCTAGGCGCACTGGCAACGGAGGATGAAGTCCGGCCCGAATCGGCGCGGGCCGTAGTCGAACTTCACGAGATGGGCATCCGAGTCGCCATGGTCACGGGAGACTCTCAGGCCGTGGCCGACTCGGTCGCAGGGCGGCTCGGGATTGATGAAGTCGCAGCCCAGGTGCTCCCCGGCGAAAAGGCCTCCGCCGTAAAGAGCTTTCAAGCGCGCGGGCAGCGCGTCGCAATGGTGGGAGATGGAGTCAACGACGCGCCGGCATTAGCATCCGCGGACGTAGGAATTGCGATTGGGGCCGGAACGGATGTAGCGATTGAGTCTGCAGGTATCGTTCTGGTTCGGAGCGATCCGCGAGATGTGGTCGCGGCGATCCGGTTATCTCGGGCGAGCTACCGCAAGATGGTCCAAAATCTCGTGTGGGCGACTGTTTACAACGTAGTTGCCCTCCCAGTCGCCGGTGGCGCTCTCGCGCACTGGGGATTCGATCTCCCCATGAGCGTAGGAGCGATCGCAATGAACGCGTCGACGATCATTGTGGCGACGAACGCGCAGTTACTCAGACGTCTTAAATTGCAATCCTACCGAGAGACTGAACTCGGGTGATTCGCGGTCATTCCTTGTTGTAGGGATCAGCGATACTCGTCAACGGTAACTCTGTTCGTTATCCTATTGAATGCAGCTCGTCGACCGCGCCGTCGATCAGATCTGAGCGGTCCCTCCGTCCACAAAAAGTTCGATACCGGTCACGAAACTCGAATCGCTCGAGGCGAGAAACAGCGCCGCTGTCGCAATCTCCTCGGGTTGGCCGATGCGCCCCATTGGAATGAGCGACACGAGCTGATCCTTGACCTCAACTGGAACGCCATCGAAGATGGCGGTGTCGATAGTGCCCGGACTCAGAACGTTGACGCGGATTTTCCGCGCCTTGAGATCGTTTGTCCAGGTACGCGCAAAGGAGCGGATCGCCGCCTTGCTCGCGTTATACACACTAAGACCCGGAAATCCTTTGACGCTCGCAATCGAACCGGTCAGAATAACGGATCCGCCATCGCGCATGAGCGGAAGCGCTTTTTGTACTGTGAACAGCGTCCCCTTCACGTTCAAATCGAAGGTTTGGTCAAAATGCTCCTCGGTGATCGAACCGAGTGGAACGTTGAAGTCGCCACGGCCGGCGCTGGCGTACAGAATGTCGATCTGAGCTTTTTGCTTCATGACCGTTTCAAAGAGGCGATCGAGATCGGACAGCTTGCTCGAATCGCTCTGCACGCCAGTCACGTTGCTTCCGATTGCCTTGACAGCTTCGTCCAGTTCTTTCTGGCGACGCCCGCTAATAAAAACGTAGGAACCTTCTGCCACGAACAGTTTGGCCGTGGCCAGAGCAAGACCAGATGTGGAACCCGTAATTACCGCAACTTTTCCTTCCAGTTTTTTCATGCGTACCCTCTCAGCAGGACGGGGCCCTCTTCCGATCTTTACGCCGATTCGACAACGCTCCGTCGAGAGAGGGCCCGAGAGCGAGTAACTACGAAGAACCGGCGGACGATCGGCGGCCGGCTGGAAACGCAACACCACGCATTGGCCAGGTAGCGGCCAGGTTCAAAGAGGAGCATGATGTGCTCGCTTTCGGCGATCCAGCTTCCACCAAAGCGCACGCGCATGCTACGGCGAACGGTCAGCGTATGACATTCTCTCCGGCAACGGTTCACGCACAAGGACCTTGTTTCCAGGACAGTCCCAGATTGTTCTCGACTCAGCCTCGGCGCGGCGCTTCAAGGGATCGGGCTAACGGCCGGTATCACGCCACATTAGATGCCAGACTGCGGAGCGAGACATCAGTTAAATTGTCAGCTCACCGGTTTCGGGACTCCTCCAGTGCCCAAAAAGTCTAACCGGCAGGGGGTTGTTATAAGCTGAAAGAGAAAGATTGCGCGGCGCGGGTTTAGAGCGTAAAAGCAGCGGCGGTGATCGTTTAGCGTCCCGCGCTCGATCATCGCCGGCGTGGCCCTCGCTTAAGCCGTCCGTGTAATTTCTTTGGACCGGCCGGCATTCCGAATCGACGTTTTGGGTATGGACTCAACAACCCACTTCCCGTCACAAGATTTAGCGAATGCTCAAGAGGTGCGTGCCGAATCGGGCATTTTCGATAGCAAGTCCGTTTTGAACATCCTCAAATTGACAGCGGAAGAGGCCGTGAAGAAGTTTCCGGAGCAAGCCGGCATCGCCCGCTACGGGGAACCGGAGCAAATTGCTGGGCTGATGGCCCACCTGGCTTCAAAGGAGGCTCGTTGGTTTACCGGCGCGTCGATTCGGATGGATGGCGGCGAGATCAAGGGGAATGAACGGTTGCTCGACTTGGTGAACGAGACTCAATGGGAGGTAAAAATCAAGCTACAAATTGTCGCGGAGGCCGCGGTGTTCCTGGCCTGTTCTTCTGTTCTGACTTGCGTTTAGGAACCTACTCGTAAGGCGTCAGGCTGCGCTAGAAGTCACCGCTGCAGATTAGGCGTCAATGGGTTCTCGCGTGCGCGAAGAAACCCTGAAGGAGAGGAATGATATGGATCGCGCAGAAAAATACGACGTCCTTGTCCTGGGCGGCGGCACGGCTGGGAAATTGGCGGCATGGACCATGGCGGAGGAGGGCAGGCGAACGGCCGTCATCGAGCGGAAGTATGTCGGCGGGGCCTGCCCGAACATTGCATGCCTGCCCAGCAAGAACGTTATCTATTCCGCAAAAATAGCCTCGCTGGCGGCGCGGCATCGAGAGTTCGGGATTGAGACGGGACCAATCGCCGTCGACATGAAGCAAGTGTATGCGCGCAAGCGCGAGATGGTCGACGGAATCGTTAAGGTTCATCTGGACAAGTACCATGCGTCCGGCGCAGAAATCATCAACGGCGAGGGCGCATTCGTGGCGCCTCGAACGATCCAGATCACAATGAGCGATGGCGGCGAACGCATGCTTACCGCCGGCCGGATATTTGTAAACGTGGGAACACACGCAACGATACCGGGGATACCAGGTCTACGAGAAGCCAAGCCAATGACTCATGTCGAGGCTCTGGATCTGCAGCGTCGTCCCGAACACCTGATTGTCTTGGGAGCTGGCTACGTCGGCCTGGAATTGGGCCAGGCTCTTCGTAGACTCGGAAGCCGCGTAACTATGATCGAACGCGGTCCGCGCATCGCGTCCAATGAAGATCCCGACGTTGCGCAGGCGATTCTGGAACTGTTTCAGGATGAAGATATCGACGTATGCTTGGGCACGCAGGTGCTTAACGTGAGCGGCGATTCCGGTCACCACGTCAGTCTTCAGCTTCAAAGCAGAGACGGCACACGAACGCTGGAGGGGACCGACATTCTCGTGGCCGTCGGACGTATACCAAACACTGCGGGTATCGGACTGGAGGAGGCGGGGATCGAGGTCACTGGATCGGGACACATTCGAGTGAACGATCGTCTGGAAACCACCGCGTCGAATGTTTGGGCAATGGGAGAATGTGCGGGTAGCCCATACTTCACCCACGTATCGGAGGACGACTTTACCATCATCCGCGAAAATCTGAACGGTGGGAACCGCAGCACGGCGAACCGGTTGGTTCCATACTGCGTGTTCATCGATCCGGAGCTCGCGCGCGTTGGACTCAACGAGTCGCAGGCACGCGAAAGAGGAATCCCTTACCGCGTCGCGTCCGTGCCGGTCGATTCCGGGTGGCGCCCCTGGACCATTTCGGAAAAACGCGGGTTCATGAAGACACTGATTGACACATCCAGCGACCGTATCCTCGGATTCACTGCCTTCGGACCTGAGGCTGGCGAACTGATGGGTACGGTCCAGCTCGCGATGCTCGCCGGGCTGCCATATACGATGTTGCGCGACACCATGTTTGCGCACCCGACAATGACGGAAGGCCTGAAGGCTCTGTTCATGGGCGCGCCGCGACAAGTGGAGAAGGATGCCGCGCAGTTCCAACAAGCGCATAGGTCGGATTAACCGGGAGCGTGGACTGGCCGCGACGGAAAGCCTGCGTCTTCACTGGCCGGAATATCTGATGGAAGCAGGAGAGTCGGGCATTTATCTGTTTTCCGCCTGCCTGGTCGCCACCTTGCTGTGGCACCCGGCCTCACCCGCCCAGCGATTTCTCCGCGGCGACTTCGTTCGCCGGTTAGTGATGGGACTGGCGATGGGCGCAACAGTGATCGCAATTGTTCTTTCGCCATGGGGCAGGCAGTCCGGAGCACACTTCAATCCCGCGGTTACTTTCACGTTTTATCGCCTGAAGAAGGTGGCGTCGTGGGACACAATGTTCTATTGCATCGCACAGTTCACGGGTGCGGTTGTGGGCGTGTCGCTCGCCTCGTTTGTGCTCCAGGGCGCGCCGGCGCACGAAGCGGTCCACTATGCGGCGACCATGCCCGGCAGCTACGGTGATGCCGTAGCTTTTCTAGCCGAACTGACGATTTCGTTTTTTCTGATGATCGCAATTCTGTTCACGTCCAATCACAGAATTCTCGCGCCTTACACACGTTACGTCGTCGCGACCTTAATCGCGATGTACATCGCATTTGAATCTCCCATCTCCGGCATGAGTACGAATCCGGCGCGAACGTTCGGACCTGCATTTTACGGCGGCTACTGGCACGCCATTTGGATCTACTTCATCGCTCCAACGCTCGGCATGCTCGGTGCCGCCGAGGTCTTTCTTCGCGCGCGTAAGGGCCAGGGTCCGTATTGCGCAAAGCTGGACCATCAAAATGATAAGCGATGCATCTTCTGCCACTCCGGACTACATCGAGAATCGATCAGAAATAAGTGACGAAGCAATATCGGCAGCGGTTCTGAAGTTCAGGCAGATGCTTGCTTGCGAGCGCGCAGTAACGGCTCTCGGTCTGCGAGCGTTGCCACAGATGGCCGCTGCCTCGCTCTAGAAGCGTCGACAGAGCGGGCTGATGCTCCCATTCCATTCGATCGGAGTCGATCCGCGCGGTGCCGCTAAACAAATGCTCAAAATCGTTACTTTCGATGTGTGCTCCTTCATTCAACAATTTTGCTGGCGCCTAAATTCCCGGTCTCGTCACGCAGGAAGGAGTGAGAGGTTACGAGGGAGAAAATGAATGACTAAGCGTTTCCTGATGTTGCTTTCCGTGATTTTGGTGTCGGTAGTCGCGAACGCGGCACACACGGTCCGAATCGAGTTTTATCAACCCACCGTGGTCAACGGCACCATCTTTAAGCGTGGTGAGGCCAAACTGGAGATCAAGGGTGACAAGGCTATTATCCGCCAGGGCAAAAGCAGCGTTGAAACATCCGTGAAGATCGAGAACAGCAAGATCAAGTGCGCTCTTACGGCCGTCGGGTACAAGGACAGTAACGACCACAATCTCAAAGATATTTGCGTCGGCGGAACCACCACTCATCTCTTGTTTTAAGACGATCCGTGTATCAAGAGACATCCGCCTGATCGTGCATCGCAGCGAGGACAGCCTGCTGCTCTGTTTCGTAGGGCATCACGACGGCGCCTACCATTGGGCCGAGCGTCGCAAGCTTGAAACGCATCCCAAGACGGGCGCGCGGCACAGCTTGTGGAGATTCGTGAAACCGTCCAGGAAATCGCGATTCCCAAGTACGTGGAGGTTGCGCGCCCGAAGCCACAGCTGTTCGATGGCTTC
Source organism: Terriglobia bacterium (assembly GCA_020073325.1). Classification (GTDB taxonomy): domain Bacteria; phylum Acidobacteriota; class Terriglobia; order Bryobacterales; family Bryobacteraceae; genus Palsa-187. Next base: position 11,541 of record JAIQFJ010000052.1, read on the forward strand.
GCCGATGATGTGCTGCTCGGCTATGGCGTACCGGCCGAGTGGCTGAAAGACGTTCGCTCCGCGAACGAAGATACGGTGCTCGAACTGGCGGATCATCTGCCGGCCGAGGCCGCGGAAGCACTGCTCGCATTGGCGACCGGCTCGACGCCTGTACAGCTCCCCACTGCGTCGGCGACTCCGTTCGAGCATCCCGATGCACTGCGCCGGTTCCGCGTGATCGCCAACGTCGAAGAACTGGAGCGCGCCCTCAGTTAACTACACTCCCTCAATAGTCAGCCGCCCTGACCGAGTTCCGTCCCACCGCCTTAGCAATCTAGATGCGGCTAGGCGGTGGAGTCCCTCCGGAGTCCATAACGCCAAAATCAGCGAGCTGGCGTCCATTGGGCGTCCAAATCGTGGCCCGTCGAGTGGCTTTCATCCGCTCCTTGGACGTGGCTCCTTCGGGCCGCTGAAGAAATTCGAGGATTTTGGACGCCTCGCGACTCGCCCGGCTGGAGCATCGACTGACTCCACCGCCGGGTCGTTCTGCACTTCGTGGGTCCAGCCGGGTCAATAAAAAACTGGCCGAATTGGCCGCTCTGCTTCGAGTTCTATTGCAGGAACCGGGCTACATTGTCGCGGGTGACCACCGCGGTCCCGGTATCTACCCACGCCGCGACGGGGTTTCGTTTGGCCGCCTGAATTGCCGCACGCACGGTTTCCCAGCCAATCCGCTCGGGATGCTGGGCAATCACCGCGCTCAGAGCCCCGGATTGAACAGCACGCAGGGTCTCCCGTCCGGCATCGAATCCCACCAGGACGATTTGGCCCGTCCGGCGTTTTGCGGCAATCGCCTCTAAGGCCCCCAATGCCATCTGGTCGTTCGTGGCGAAGACCGCCCGCAGATCCCGATGCAGGGTCAGGACGTTTTCCATCACCGCCATTCCCGTGGCCCGCTCACTGTTTGCTGGCTGTACGGCCACGCATTCGATGCCGGGAACCTTGCCGATCTCCTCCAGAAATCCCGCGATCCTGGCTTCGTGGGTCGCCACACCGGGGATCCCGCCGATCACTGCCACCTTGCCATGCCCGGCAATGGCGTTCACGACGTATGCACCCGCGAGCTTCCCGCCCAGCCGGTTGTCGATTCCGATAAAACCTCGCTTGGACGCCCACGGCACGTCGGTATCCGCAATCAGCACCGGGATCCCCGCTGCTTTCGCCTTATCGAGGACGGGAATCACCTCCCACACGCCTGCCGGGGCCACGGCCAGCGCGGCAACCCTTTTGACGATTTGATCTTCCAGGATCGTGACCTGCTGGTCGATATTGATCTCCCGCTCGGGCGCGAGCACCGTGAGCTTCACCTCGGGCGCCGTACGCGCGGCAGCTTCGGCCCCGTTTTTCACGCGCAGCCAGAATTCGCTATCCAGTGCTTTGATGACAAACGCGATCTCGAGTTGCCTGCTTTTCCGGGGACCGGAGCAGGCGCCGGCGAACAGGAGAACGCCCGCAAACCAAGTTCTTCGCGTCCAGCGGCACATTGAATTACCGATTCGCGGCCTTCTGACGCAGCATATCGATCCACACGGTAACCACAATGGCCACACCGATCATGACGGTTTGCCAATACGCCGATACGTTGAGCAGGTTGAGGCCATTTCGCAGCACCGCCATGATCAAGGCCCCGGCCAGCGTTCCTGCCGCGGTTCCCACGCCGCCGAAGAAGCTCCCGCCGCCAAGAATCACCGCAGCGATCGAGTCAAGTTCGGCGCCGCTGCCGGCCAGAGGAAATCCGGAGTTCATGCGTCCCGCCAACACAACCGCGGCGATCCCCGCGGTGAGACCGCTGAAGCCGTAAGCAAGAATCAATCGCGAATCCACGGGCACTCCGCACAGAAGCGCTGCCCGCGCGTTGCCCCCGATCGCATACAGATCCCGCCCCGGCGTCGTACGCGTCAGAAAAACGTGACCCAGGACGTAACACAGCCCCACCACGATCACCGGAACCGGGAGTCCTGCCACGGTTCCCGCGCCCCACACGCGAAAGCGGACCGGCAAGTCGGAGATCGGCAACCCTCCCGCCATCACAAGAGCCAATCCACGCGCCACGTTCATCATCCCGAGCGTTGGAATGAACGGATGCGGCAAGCGCAGCTTGGTGAGCAGCACGCCATTGACGGCGCCCAAAGCCGCTCCCGCGGCCAGAGCCGCCAGGATGCTGAGAACTGCCGGCACACCGGCCTTCAGCAGAAGCGCGGCCAGCACGCAGCACAGCCCCAGAATGGAGCCGACCGAAACATCGATTCCAGCCGTCAGGATCACCACCATCTGTCCCAGCGCGAGCAGAGCGTTCACCGCGGACTGTCGAAGCACGTTGACCGCGTTCTCCCCAGTCCGGAACGGCTCGGAAAGGCCCCCGAACACGCCGCACAACACGACCAATCCCAGCAGCGGTCCGAACCGGCGCAGAACCGCCGCCCCAGTCAGCCTCGGCACCTGCGGAAACGGAACCGTTTGCGCTGCTGCCTTCACATCCCGACTCCGGTGGCAAGTTGCAGAATGCGCTCCTCGGTCGCCATTGCCGACGTCAACTCTCCCGCGATTCGGCCGCGGTGCAGCACGACGATACGATCCGCTGCATTCAGGAGGTCGTCGATATTTGAAGAAGTCAACAGCACGGCGGTACCGCGACCGGCGAGTTGACGGATCAGTTCATGGATCTCGGCTTTCGAGCGGAGATCGACGCCGCGCGTCGGCTGATCGAGCAGGAGCACCTGGGCGCCGGCGTGCAGCCATCGTGCCAGAACCATCTTCTGCTGATCGCCGCCACTCAGGGACGCGGCTGGCTGATCGAGTCTCTCCGCGCGGATCCGCAGCTTCACGACGAATTCGCCGGATTTGCGCCGCTCTTCGCGCTGGTCGATGAAGAAGCGCCGGCGGATCGCAGCCAGCATGATGTTCGCCTGCAACGATGCCGCGGGGATCACCGCCTTCTCGGCTCGATCATCGGGAACCAGCGCCAGACCGTGGCGGATGGCGTCTCGCGGACTCGCGAGGGTGACCTTACGGCCGGCGACAAACACCTGCGCCGGTTGCGGGCCGGATCCGAACAGCCATTCGAGCAGTTCGGAACAGCCCCCGCCGGCTGCTCCGGCCAGTCCCACAACTTCGCCGCGGCGCAGTTGCAGGTCGATCGGTCCGCAAATACGGAGGACTTCCTCCGCCGTGTTCTCCCCACGCAGACGGGGCGTCCGCTCCCGAAACGACGAGCCTGCCATGGCCCGCACCAGATGGTCCTCATCCGTCCCGGCCGACGGAGAGGAGACAACCGTTCTTCCCTCGCGCAATACCGTGATGCGATCGGCGACATCGATGACTTCTTTCAGCCGATGCGAGACAAAAATGAAGCTGACGCCGCGAGCCCGCAGCCGGTGAATGGTCCGGCGCAGGCGCTCGGCATCGGCCTCCGAGAGAGCCGCGGTGGGCTCATCCAGAATGATCAGACGCGCGTCGAAGGCGAACGCACGCGCCACCTCGATGAGTTGCCGTTCTGCCAGGCCCATGCCGGCGACGGGACGCTGCACGTCGATCGGATGGCCAAGCTCCTCGAAAATTTGGGCCGTTCGCTTCTGGATGTCATCCCAGGAAACCCAGCCCGTGCGGGCCGGATGGCGGCCCAGAAAAACATTTTCCGCGACGCTCAACTGCGGAACCAGAGCGAGTTCCTGATGCACGAACGTGATGCCGAGACGGCGCGCATCACGCGGATTGCGCACCTCGACCGGCCGCCCTTCCCAAAACATCTGTCCGCCGTCGGACGCCGTAACGCCCATCACGACATTCAGCAGTGTGGATTTCCCGGCGCCGTTTTCGCCGACGAGCGCGTGTACCTCCGCCGGCGCCACCTCGAAATCCACTCCGGCGAGAACACTGCGGCCGTGGAAGGATTTCGAGACTCCCGTGAGACGGAGTAGTTGTTGCGTCTTTCCGATGAAGAGGATTATCGCAAGCGATGGTTACGATTCGGTCACAGCCGTCCGGAGCGATACGGGGCGCTGTAATGCGTGTTCCAGTCGACGCCGCCGAGGTTGAGCAGGTCATGGCTCACGTTTTTCAGATCCGCTTCGACGATCAGGTAGGCATTGGGGTCATAGCGGGTCGCGCCCATCACCAAATGCGGCGGACCAAAAGAACGGCCGAATTCGAACCACTTGTGCCAATGCCCGGAGATCACGCGCTGGATGCTGTCGCGGTGGCGCTTGATCAATCCGTGGACACCGTAATCCTTGACCTCATTCGTCGCGACGATCGTCAACGGATAGTGAATGAACACGAAGGACGGCTTGTGCTCGCGCAATTCCGCTTCAAACCAGTTGAGCTGCTCTTCGCCGAGCGATCCCGTGCCGGTCTTGAATCGCGCGTGCCCCTTATTCCATGTGTCGCCGAGAAAATTGTTCAGATGAATGAATTTCCAGCCGCGATGCTCGACCGTGTAATACGGCTTGACGCCCAGCTTCCGGCGAAACAGCTCATGCGAAGTTTCGCGCGGAACGTTGTGGACGGAATAATCATGATTGCCGAAACCGACATGCACGGGCATGCGGAAGCCGTCGGTCAGAGCCTTGGCTTTGTCGATACGCGTTTCGTTCTGAAAATAGAAATCGATGTCCGCCGAAGGATAGTTGTGAAAATAATCGCCGACCAGAAAGACTTTTTCCATCTTCGGCTCGAGCGAATTGATGACCGCGCGGGCGGACTCCAGCCGCTCCGTCGTCTTGAAGATCGATTCGGTGTCTTCCGGATTGCCTTCGGGTCCCTTGTAAAACGAATCGATGATGTGCGTGTCCGCGATGATCGCGAAGTAGAATTTCGAATCGTCCCTGGCGGCTTGCGCGAACGGGCGGATTGCAAGCGAAGCAGCTCCGATGCGGAGGAATTTGGCTCTGGTGATCATGGATTTGCCTTCGGAGTATAGAGCGGACACATGACAGGCTTGTGAACGGCGCTTACGCTCTTGGGGGCGCAGTCGATGCTCGCACGATCAGTTCCCCTTTTACTTCGGTTCTCGCATCGCTGTCCTCACCGGCCAGAATCCGCAACAGGATCTCCGTCGCCATGCGACCCATCTCGTGCTTGGGCTGGCGCACGGTGGTCAGCGGAGGCTCGGTATAGCTGGCGAGAAACAAATCGTCAAAACCAGCCAGTGAGATATCCTGCGGCACTCGCAGTGAATGTTCGTGAATGACGCGCAGCGCACCGATCGCGGTCATGTCGTTATAGCAGAACACCGCGGATGGAAGCGCAGGCAGGTCCAGCAGTTTTCGCATCGCCAGTGTGCCGCCTTCGAGTTTTCCGTCCCCGTGGACGATCCATTCCTCGCGAGCCGCGATTCCTGCAAGTTCCAGTGCCTGACGGTAGCCGCTAAATCGATCGAGATCGGTCTGGTATCCGAAACGGTCGCCGATGTAGGCGATATCGCGATGGCCGAGCGCGACCAGGTGCCCGACCGCCTCCCTGCTGCCCGGAATGCTGTTGATATTCACCGAGTATTTGTACGAACTGGGATGCTGGTTGTTGATCAGAATGATCGGGGTCCGCATCTGCGCGGCGATGGGTTCGTAGAGCGCGCCCACGCGAGAAGCGGCGACGAGAATTCCGTCGACGCGCCGCTCGTGAAACGACTGGACCACTCGCATCTCGGTTTCCGGGTCCGCGTGGCAGTTCGCCAGATAGACGGAATAATCGTGTGCTCGCGCCACTGCTTCCACGCCGCTCACCATTTCCGCGACGATCGGGTCGGCAATGGCGTTCACCACGACGCCGATCGTTTGGGTGCGCTGAGTGGCCAGACTCCGGCCAACGAAGTTGGGGCGATAGCCGAACCGTTGTGCAATTTCGCGGATTCGCTGCGCCGTTTCGGGTTTGACCAGGCTGCTCGATTGCAGCGCGCGGGAGACGGTGGCGTGTGAGACGCCGGCGGCCTTCGCGATGTCCTTAATCGAGATGTAACTCGATCTTGCAAACGTGTTCATAAAAAATAAACACTCGCTGGCTACTATGCCGCAGTACCCGCTTGTTGCCCACTGTAACGGGACAGCACCCAGGCGTCAAGCGAAAATCGAAGATTATTGCGAAAAATCGCAAGAGTAACAATCGCCTTGCGAGAGAGATGTGAGGACTTTGCCGTGGCAAAAAACAACGCGTTTCAATGCACACGTTTACATCGAGGAGTCACCATGCGATCCATTCGACGATTTACCCTTCTGTCCGCCTTCGCCTGCGCGATGACGACAGCCTACGCGCAATTCGACGCGGCCACGGTTTTAGGAACCGTTCACGATCCGAGCGGCTCGGTCATCAGCGGCAGCACGGTGACTTTAGAAAACCTCGGAACCCACATCAAGGCCATTGCGACCACCGATAGCGCGGGCAATTATCAGTTCTCCACGGTGAAAATCGGAAGGTACCGCATTACGGCCGAGGCCAGCGGCTTCACGATGGCGGTGGCTGACTCGGTGGATGTGACGGTCAACGCGCACCAGCGTGTGGATCTGCTGCTCCAGGTCAGCAGCGCGGCGCAGAAGGTCGATGTCACGGCCGTCGTCAAACTGCTTCAGACCGATTCCAGTTCGCGAGGACAGGTGATCAACCAGCAGGAGATCGTGAATCTGCCGCTGAACGGGCGCAATTATTCCGATCTCGCGCTCCTCGCGCCCGGGGTGCGGCGATCGTCTATCGCGGATTCACGCGAAGGATCGTTCAACGTGAACGGATTGCGCAGTTCGCTGAACAATTTCGCGCTGGACGGCGTGGATAACAACGCATATGCCACAGCCAATCAGGGATTCTCGAATCAGGTGGTACAGGTATCGCCCGATGCGCTGGCGGAATTCGTGGTGGAAACGAACAATTTCAGCGCCGAGTTCGGACGCGCGGGCGGCGCCGTCGTCAATGCCGTCATGCGCAGCGGAAGCAATGAGGTGCATGGCGCGTTATGGGAATATCTGCGCAACCGTTCCCTCAACGCGATCGGGTTCTTTAAACCAATCGCCGGATATCAGCCGGAGCTGATTCAGAACCAGTTCGGCGGAGCCGTGGGCGGTCCCATCGTCCGCAACAAGATGTTCTTCTTCGCCGACTACGAAGGGTACCGCAGGATTTCGAACAGCATCCAGTTCGCGACGCTCCCCACCATGGATCAACGGCAAGGCAAGCTGGGCGTTCCGGTGCAGAATCCTTATACCGGCGACATGTACACCGACGGTGTGATTCCCGCGAGCCAGATCACTCCCTTCGCGCGCAAAGTGCTCAGCGATCTTCCGGCTCCGAACCTTCCCGGCCTCGCCAACAACTACGAAAACCTGCCGCGGCGCACCGATTTCAGCGATAAGGGCGACGTCAAGATCGATCATCAATTCAACGAACGCTGGACCAGCCTGATTCGTTTGAGCCAGCGCAAGAACAACAGCTTCATTCCTCCGACGATCCCAGGTCCGTCGGGCGGCAATTCCGACGCCTACGTTTACATCCTCGACCAGCAGTTGGCCGGCGGCGCCACATGGACCCCGACGCCGAGTACGGTCGTCGAACTTCGGCTGGGCATCTCGCGCGCGATAAATGAGAAGAATCCGTATGGCATCGGCGGACCGGACATGCAGCAACTGTACGGAATCAGCGGCCTGCCGACGGACAAGCGAATCGCCGGCGGATTGACGCAACAAAACGTCGCGGGCTACGACGCTTGGGGGCGGCAGACCAGCAGCCCGCAGTACCAGAATCCGCTGGTGTGGGACCCGCGCGCGAGCATGAGCAGAGTCGCCGGGCGGCACAGCGTCAAGTTCGGCTACGAATACCAGCGGGTCGAAACCGAGATCGACGATTTCAATCCGACGTATGGCTCGGATGGTTATGGCGGACAATTCACGCGGCCCAGCAGCCAGAAGTCGAACGCGATTTACAACCTTGCGGACTTCCTCTATGGCGCGCGCAGTTCGTACGAATTGAACAACGTCGCATTCGTCCACTACGAGCAGCGCATGCAATTCGCGTTCGTCCAGGACGATTTCAAGGTTCGTCCCGGCTTAACGATCAACGCTGGACTCCGCTACGAATTCGCGACGCCGCAGTGGGAGCGCGATAATCATCTGGCGAATTTCGATCCGGCGACGCAGACGCTGATTTCCGCCAAAAGCGGCTCGCTTGCCGATCGCGCGCTGGTCGATCCGAACTACAAGAATTTCGGACCGCGCATCGGGCTCGCCTACAGCGTCACGCCGAAGACAGTGATCCGCAGCGCTTATGGAATCAGCTACATCCATTTCAATCGTCTGGGCGGCGAAAATCTGCTGGCATACAATGGACCCTACATCGTCGACGCCGCGATCTCGCAAATTCCCTCCCAAGGATTGTGCGCGGCCAACAGCCGTCCGGTTACGTGTTTTCGTCCCACGCCGGACGGCTATCCGTCGGGCATCACGGATCCGCAGAATTTCAGCACCCTGCAGACCCGCACGATCTATACGCCGCGCCATAATCCGACGCCTTACGTGCAGGCCTGGCACTTTACGATTCAACGTCAACTCGCCAAGGACCTGGTGCTCGATCTCGCCTATGTCGGGAATCACAGCGTGGGTCTCGAAATTCTCGGTGATGCAAATCAGGCGAGGCAGAATCTTCCCGGTCAAAACATCCCGCTGCAGCAGCGCCGTCCGATTTCGAATTTCACCTATATCCAGGAGGCCTTCGACGGTGGATTCTCCAACTACAACGCCCTCCAGGTCAAACTGGAGCGCCGATTCTCCGGCGGCCTGTATCTGCTGAATTCTTTCACGTGGTCCAAAGCCCTCGACGACGCGCCGGGGCATCTCGAATATGCCAACGGCGATTACTCCAAAGTGAACATCTGGAATCTCGCGTCCGAAAAAGGTCTTTCCAACTACAATCAGCCGCTCAACAACACGACGACGTTCGTATGGGACACGCCGTTCGGCAAAGGCCGCCGCTTCGGTTCGAGCTGGAACCCCGCGATCGACGCTCTACTGGGCGGGTGGCGCATCACCGGAATCAACACAATGGTGAGCGGGCAGCCGATCAACATGACCTACAGTCCGGTTTCTTCGGCGACCGTTCAGGGCAATATCAACTATCGCCCCGATCTGATCGGCGACCCACTGATGCCCGAAAATCAGCGCGATATCAATCACTACCTCAATCCGAATACAGTGGTGCTGCCCACGAGCCTTCTGAATCCATTCGGGACGGCCGCACGCAATGTCGGACGCTCGACGCCGATGTATCAGTTTGACGGCGGCGTCCATAAAGATTTTCATCTGCCGTGGGAAGGAAAGGTCGTGACCTTCCGTTCCGAGTTCTTCAATCTGCTGAACAAGACTAATTTCCAGGCGGCCAACGGCAACCGGTCGAGCACGGCGTTCGGCACCATCACCAGCACCTTCCAGCCGCGGCAGGTGCAATTCGCGCTACGTTTGGCATTCTAGGGAATCCATGATCCTAAAATTTTTTCAATACACACTCGCTGCCTCTGTTCTGTTATGCGCGGAAACGCCCATACGGATGATCGCGCACCGGGGAGGTGTGGTCGACGCGCATCATCCGGAAAACTCCGCGAGCGCCGCTGAAGAGGCGATCCGCCGTGGATACTGGATGCTCGAGATGGACCTTCAGGAAAGCAAGGACGGTCATCTCGTCGTCCATCATGACGACCTCGAAAAATCGTTCGGCGTGCGCAAGATGCCCGGCGAATTGACCTGGGCTGAAATCAGCAAGCTTCACGCGGCGGAGGACGGCTCGCGCCCGCTCGAATTTCACGAATACGCAGCGATCTGCCGGGGGAAGGTTCAGCTCATGATCGACACCAAAGGCCCCAGCCATCCGCGCAGCTTTTATGAATCGCTCGAACGGACGCTGCGCGAGAATGGCCTGCTGGAGGGCGCATACTTCATCGGAACCGCGGAGGCGCGCGCCTACTTCAAGGGCAAGTCGCGCATCAGCGTGGATCGCGAAGAACTGCAGAAGAAGGTCGACGCGGGCGAAGACACGTCGCGCCTGTATTTCCTGTTCGAGCATGGCACCACACTCGATGAGAAAGGCATCGCGCTGGCCAAACGCGCCGGCATCCCCGCGGTGGTTTCGATCAACGACTTCCACTATGCCGGGCGGGATCACATGAAGGGGGCGCACGCCGATATCGAGCGATTGCGCCGTGTCGGGCTTACCCATTTCCAGATCGATTCGACCTATGACATCTGGCTGCGCCAGTAGCATCGAATCGCTTCAACCTCGGTGATCGGTGGATTGCACCACGACGCCTTTTGTCAGCATCGTTTCGTGACCGCCTCGCCAGGCGAAGAGTACTACTCTCCAGGAATACGCCAGTGAATGAAGTGACCTGACAGGAGTCCAGTTCTCCGATTTGGGCGTTATTCGTAAAGTTGACGGCGCGAAGTGGCAACTTCCGTGAAGGGTCACCCCATTCCACTGGCGATTCGCTATGCCGCTTCAAAGGGGCCGCGGGTCAATGCCGTAACCTCTGGCATGACTTCGAACTGCTTCATCGAAATGTTTCGTATGGACGTGAGCCCCGTCATCTGTGCCGCCAGCGGACCGTTCAGGTATGCATCCAGGGACGCCTGGCTATCGAACAGATAGAGGCCGCCAGCCTCCTGAGCAGCGGGGTTTAGAAGCCAGATTTTCCACTTTAGTCCGGGCACATCGAGAAAGGCATGCGCGACAGAATCAGCCATCTTCCGATATTCCGCAACAGGCATATTGAGATTGAAATTGATCTGCAGAATCATGTGAAACGTCTCCTCGTATTAGGCCAGCGGCATGGGCTGCATGCCGCCGGCGAATAGTCCTCTCACACCCGAGCCTCAAAGATCAGGTTGAAGGGTGTTTGCGCGGCCCGGCGGAACAGTCCGAACCCTGAGTTGGTGACGACCGCTCGAAGGCGCGCCTCGCCAGCCTGCGCTCCCAGCGCAAGTCCGCCTTCCTGTGACAGTGAGCAAGGCGTGCAAAGCAG
>JAIQFJ010000053.1 GCA_020073325.1 Terriglobia bacterium
TCTCGTGACCAGCAAAAGCAAACCCAGCCGGTCGCCTCGCCGGTATGACTACCGTCCCCACAGCCACCACCGAAGCTTTGCAGGCAATGTGGGGCCGGTCGCCGACCGGCAAGCCGGTTGTCAAACCGGCTGGTCCGTGTCTTCTCGCGTGACCAGCAAAGCAAACCCGGCCAGTGAGGCGACCCGCCTCACGCCCCAGGCGATATTAATTTCTACTTTCTTTGCGCCACCTTACCGTCTTTGCGCGACCCTCGCCGTACAACCCTCCTCGATACTCCAATCAGAAAGTTTCCTGCGCAGGAAGCGTCGTATTGCAGTAGTGCTGAACTTCCGGAGCCGAATGAATAGGCTTGTGGGGCCACTTTCGAGATGGCCGTCGACGGAAGACTTGTTCGAACCGGTTCGATATCGTGGGCAGACACCCGCATCAGAGAGGAGATTTCGAAAACGCGAGCATCACAAGGTGCGGCCAGACAGCCGTGCCGGCCCTCCGTTAGAAACTCTTCAAACTTGCTGGCAGCCGGACACGCACGGCGATAAGTCCGAAAGCCCCGGCTGCCCGCGACGCTAAAATTGTACGGGATGTTCGCGCCCAAAGTGCGCAAGCACGCTCCGCATCAATTCGTGCTCGACGCGATCGAGCATCTCTCGCCCGCCACCCGCCCGATGTTCGGGTGCCTCGCCGTTTATCTTCAGGAAAAAATCGTCTTCATTCTGCGCGATCGCCCGCGTGCGCCGCAAGACAACGGCTTGTGGATCGCCACCACCATCGAGCACCACGCCAGCCTGCGCCGCGACTTTCCGAATCTGCGCTCCATCGGCGTGCTGGGAAAGGACGTCACCGGATGGCAGATCCTTCCCGCCGATGCGCCGGATTTCGAGGAGGCCGCACTGCGCGCCTGCGCGATGGTCGAAGCGCGCGATCCGCGAATCGGAAAAATCCCCAAAGCGCGCCGCAAACCAAAATCGCGGCGCTGAAATCTAGATCCGGTGAAAGCTCTTCAGAATGTCGCGTGTCGGATAGCGCAGCGCGATCGGCCGGCCGTGCGGGCAGCTCATCGGACACGAAGTCGCCGCCAGCGCGCGCAGGAGCCAATCGATTTTCGCGGGCTCCAGACGCATGTTGATCTTGATCGCCGCGCGGCACGCAATCGATGCCGCCATGGCGCGGCGCAAATCGTCGAGCGACGCCTTACGCAGCTCGCGCTCCGCAATTTCCAAAATCTCGAACAGCACGCGCTCGACATCGCCCGCGGCCACCCCGGCGGGCGCGGACTTGATCGCGATCGTGCGATTGCCGAACGGTTCGGTCTCGAATCCGACCGCGTTCAGCTCATCGGCGATCCTGGCGTATTCGATTTGCTGCGCCGCGCTCAGCGTGATCACCAGCGGCACCAGCAAGCGCTGCGTCTCGACGCCGCCGTTCATCCGCGCCGCCAGCACCTGCTCGAATAAAATGCGCTCGTGCGCGACGTGCTGGTCGATGATCCACAGCCCGTCGCGCCCCGCCGCGATGATAAAGCTGTCGTGAATCTGCCCCAGCGGGCGCAGGTCCTTCAGCGCTTCCAGGCTTTCCGGTTCCAGCGAATACACGTCCGGGAAAAGCGGCCCGTGCGTTTCCGGAACCGCCAGCTTCGGCATCGGCGGCGCGTCCGAAAAATCGAAGCGCGGCGCGGGCGACGGCGGACGGTGCAGCGTGAACTCCGGCAGCGGCGCGCCATCCGCCGGCGCCGGCGCGACGCTTGCGAAATTCATCTCCTCGATGCGCTGGCTGAATTCGGAATACGGCAGCATCGCTCCCCATTGAGGGGAGGGTTGTGGTGAAGCCGGCACCGGGATCCGCGACGCCGGGCGCTGCGCCATCAATGTTTCGCGAATCGTATCGCGAACGAAATCGTGCACCAGCGACCCGTGCCGGAACCGCACCTCCGTCTTCGACGGATGCACGTTCACGTCGACTTCCTCCAGATCGCAATCGAGAAACAGCAGCGCGAACGGATAGCACGCCGGCGGAATCAGATTGTGATACGCCGACGTGATGGCATGCATGATCAGCCGGTCGCGAATGAGGCGTCCGTTGACGAACAGATAAATCGAGTTGCGATTCATCTTCTGCACCTGCGGGCCGCTGACGAATCCGCGCAGCCGGAACCGGCGCTCGATCACGTCGCCTTCGTCGAGCGGCAACTTCAGATCGCGGCCCTGATCGCCCAGGTCCACCAGGTCGTCCAGAACCTGTGTGCCGAAAATCTGAAAAACACGCTCACGGAGCGACGTCGCGGGTGCGACCGAAAGCAGTTCGGAATTGTTGTGCCGCAGCGCGAAACTCTTCTGCGGATGCGCCAGGCTGTAATGCGTCGCGAGCGAAGCGATGTGCGCGATCTCGGTCTGCTCCGATCGCAGAAATTTCTTGCGCGCCGGAACGTTGAAAAACAGATCGCGCACCGTAATGGTCGTGCCGGCCGCGAACGCAGCTTCGTCGCAGCGGATGATTTTTCCTCCCGCAATCTCGACCGCCGTCCCGACGCGCTCTTCCGCCGCACGTGTTTCGAGCAGCAGACGCGACACCGAGGCGATCGAGGGCAGCGCCTCGCCGCGAAATCCCAGCGTCGCGATCGACAGCAGATCCTTGACGTCGGAAAGCTTACTCGTCGCATGACGCTCGAATGCAAGCAGCGCGTCGTCGCGCAGCATCCCGCAGCCGTTGTCGGCCAGCCGGATCAGCCGCCGCCCGCCGGCTTCGACGTCGAGCCGAAATTCGGTCGCGCCCGCGTCCAGCGAATTCTCCAGCAGTTCCTTGACGACGCTCGCAGGACGCTCGACGACCTCGCCCGCCGCGATCTTGTTGGCGACGATGTCGGAAAGAATGCGAATCCGGCCCATGTTCGATGTTTACACGCCGAGCAGGCACGCGCGCGCCGGCATACCTGTCAGCTTCGTCAGCGCGTATGCATACCACTGAAGCTGCCGCTGGTAGGACGCGCGCCGTTCTTCCAGGTCCGCGTCGGTCTTGAAATCGACGATCATCCACTCCCCGTTTTCGACAAACGCCAGATCGATGATTCCCTCCACCAGCCGCGCGTCGTCGAGTTTCAGCGTGACGGGATATTCGCGGTGGCAGCGCTTCGCGCCACGGGCCCGCGCGAGCAAAGGATGCGCCAGGGCAGCCGTTACCGCGGCTTTCGCGGCCTCTGCTTCTTCCCGCGAAGCGCCGATCGACCGGGCATTCAGTTCGACAATTTCCGCGATGGATTTTTCCGCCGCATCCAGATCCACATCGCGCATCGCGGCATGCACCAGGGTTCCGAATCGCCGTCCGCCCGGCCGCGAGGACGCGCCCGCCGCGTGTTCGATCGACACATCGACAAACTCCGGAGGAACGTCTTCGGCCTGGCTGGCCGTCGTCACCAGAAACTCGGGCGACGCACCGGCGGCCAGCGTCTCCGCGCGGCGCTTCTCCCACTCCAGATACTGTTTGAAACTCGCCCCGCCATCGTCCGCGAGCATCTTTTCCTGATCGAGCGTCAGCTTGCCTTTGATGTTCAGGGCGAGCTTCGACGGATCCCACCACACCACCTCATGATCGCCGGCCTGCGGCCTCACTCGGCCGGGCTTCACCGACATTTCGTCTTCGCGATCATAATCGCTGGGCCGCGACAGCACTGTGGAATCGCCGAAAGCAGGACAGCCCTTCGCGACCGCGGCCCGGCGCCAATCCGCTCGCGACGGATACATCGCTTTGTAGAGCGGACTCAACCAGCCGTCATCGGGAAACGGCGCGTCGCCGACGGCGGGAATCACCAGCAGGTCGCGGGCGCGCGTCGCCGCGACGTAGGCGATGCGGACGCCCTCGGCCCGCTGGCGCGCGCTCTCCCGAGCATCGTTGTCGGCAAGTTCACGCGGCGCACAGCCAAGCAGGCGCGTCGCGCACAGATCACGAGCCGAGTCGACATACTGCTCGCCGTCGGGCCGCGAAATTCCTGTGATCGGATCCGCCAGAATCACGATCCGAAACTCCAGGCCCTTGGCGCTGTGCACCGTCACCAGCCGCACGCCGTCGGCGTCTTCTTCGAGCAACGGCGCCTCGGACGCGTCTTCGCGTTCGGCCTGCGTTTCCATTTCTTCAACGAACCCGCGAAACGAAATTCCCCCCGACGTTTCGTAGGTCCTGGCCAGATCGGCGACGCGCGCGACGTTCGCCAACACCTGCCGTCCGCCGGGACGCAGAAAGAATCCAGCGTGCGCGCGGGTCGCTTCGAGCAGCGCGTTCACCGTGTCCGCGCAGGCGCGGCGATTGCGGCCGCGATGCAGCTCGCCGAGGATGCGTAGCGCGTCCACCACAGGCGCAAGATCGGGCTCGACCGTTTCAGGCAGATGGAACGGGTGCAGATGGCCGTGACTCGTCCGGTAGCGCAACAGGATTTGATCCTCAATCGCGAACAGGGATCCCTTCAACGCCGCGAACACGCTCAGCTCGTCGTCGGGCCATTCGATGGCGGTCAAAGCGCGGCGCAGTGTTTCGACTTCCTCGCGGCGATGGAACGATCGCGACGCGGCGAGAAGGTGCGGGATCCCGCGCGCTTCAAGCGCCCGCACGCATTCGCGCGTGAGGTCGGTCTTTCCGTAATTGCGCTTGCGGAACAGAATCGCGATGTCCTGCGGCTGCACGGGACGCGCGATCCCCGTTTCAGGATCGGGAATCTTCCACTCGCTCTTTCGCCACAACCAATCGATGTATGCGGCGATGGCATCGGGAAGACACTCGACGATTCTCGACTTCGCCAATTCCCGCCGTGCATAAGGACGCGGCACGGGTAGCACGACCACGCTGGGCTGACCTTCGCGATCCGCGCGATGCTGCTCGAGCGGAGCCCAGTCCGCTTGCGCGGCTTCGGGGTCGCCGTCCATTTCCGATTCAAATGCGGCGTTGACGAAGAGCTGAATGTTTCGCACGGCGCGAAAACTCTGCGTCAGCCGCACCACGCCGACACCGCGTTCGACCAGGCTCTGGCGAATTTCGCGATACAGCTCCATGTCGGCGCGCCGGAATTTGTAGATCGATTGCTTCGGGTCGCCGACCAGAAACAATTTCCCCGCGACCGGACGCGCCCGGCGCCAATCGGATTGGTCCCGATCGTCCGCCGCAAGCAGCATCAGGATTTCCGTCTGCATCGCGTCGGTGTCCTGAAATTCGTCGACGAACAGATGCGTGTAGCGCTGTTGCAGATAGTGGCGCACGGACGGCTGATCGCGAACCAGGTCGCGCACGCGGCGCAGCAGGTCGACGAAATCGAGTTTCCCCGAACGCTGCTTGCGCTCCTCGTATTCATCGACGATGCCCGACAATTCTTCGCGCAGCACAGACGCCAGGTCCGCATCGGCGCGCAGCCGGAAATCCTCGATCCAGCGCAGCAGATCATTTTTTCTGTCGACCAGATCCTCGCGCGGCACTCGATCCGAGTAGCGGCCCGACCCTTTGCGATTCGCATCGCGGCGCAGGTCGCGGCCGAGTTTCAGGACACGGCTTTCCAGTGCGTCGTAATCGCGCGGCGCGGCTTGTTCGGATCGCTCCACCGCTCCCGCCAGCGCGCGCACGGCAAGCAGGCCCTTATAGAGAACATCGTTCACGTTGCGCGGCGCCGCGCATAGATCGGCGAGTTCCGCGACCAGCCGCATGATGGTGTCGATTTCTTCTTCGCGCGCAAACGGCGCACGCGACCACGCCGCGCCGTAATCGCGCCATTCCACCAGCCGCCAGCCGGCGTATTTCAGGCGTTCGAGCGGAGGCGCGTCGTCCCACGAATCGCGCCAGGCGAGCCGCGCCAGCGCGCGACGCAATCCCGGCGAATCCTTTTCCAGTCGCTGTTCCAGCCAGCGGTCGAACGCGCGCTCATACAGACGCCAGCTGCTCTGCTCGTTTAATTCTTCAAACGCCGGATCGACCTGAGCCTCCACCGGACGCTCGCGAAGAATCTGCGCGCAGAAGGAATGAATCGTGCCGATCGACGCTTCTTCCAGATGCCGCAGCGCATTCTCGATAAACTGCGACCGGCCGCGCGCCTTGTCGAGTTCCTGGCGGAGCCTGAGCTTCAATTCGCCGGCGGCCTTATGCGTGAACGTCACCGCGGCGATCGATTGTATGGCGACGCCCTTCTCGAGGACCGCGACGATGCGCGCGACCAATTCCGTCGTCTTGCCGGTTCCGGCCGCCGCCTCGACCAGCAGGCTTTCATCGAGCGACGCCGCGATCCGCCGCCGCGCCGCCGCATCCTGATCGGATCGCACCGCGGGATTCATGCCATGCCTCGAATCTCGGTGAGCCCGTCCAGCCGCTCGTCCTGCATATTCTTGTCTTCCAGGCGGCGCTCTTCGTAAGGACCGCAGACCGCCTGATAGTCGCAAGTCTTGCACGCGTCCTTTTGCGGAACAGGCGCCAGGAATCCGGTTGCGATCGAGTTGTCGATGCTGTCGAGCAGCTTCGCCGCGATCAGCCGGGGCCGCGGCTCCAGCTTGATTTCGACCGGCGCATATCCGCCCTGCTGCGTGGCGTAGAGCAGCCGTCCGCTTTCGACCGTCGTCCCGAGCAATTTTTCCGCGGCCAAGCCATACAGCACCGGCTGCAGCGCCCGTCCTCCTCCGACAAACGCGGGTGTCATCTCAGGAGCTTTGCCGGTCTTATGATCGGTGACGCGCAGCGAGCCGCGCGTCGTGTGGCGCTCCACCAGATCGATCGAGCCGCGCAGCAGAACGTTGCCCAGGTCCGCGAGCTGACGCGTGCTTTCGGGATCGCGTTCCTGATCGTCGGTGAGGCCGAACGCGAATTCGAAGTGGATCGGCTGCCAGTCATCGTCGTTGGCGGCGATGAATTGAAGCCAGCCGCGCAGATCGGTGCGCAGATCCTCCACCTCCGTATTCCACACGCGCTCGATCGCCGGCGACAGCTTTTCTTTGTACTCCCGCGCGACTTCATCCAGCGCGCGATCGCTCGCTTCCACGGCTTCGGCGAGATTGGCCGGCGAAACCGGCAACATTCCGCGGCGCTTCAAATCGCTCAGCAACGCAAACTGCGCCTCATGAAAAAGACTGCCGCGCGTCATTGGATCCAGGCGCTCGATCGGCACGGCTTCATCGCGCGGCCGAAGGCCGTAGATTCCGTGCAGCGCGAACCGGTAGGGACAAACCGCGAACTGCTGCAGCGACGACGGCGACCAGCCGCGCGCGTGCAGCCGGTGCTTTGCGAGCACATCGAGCGCCGCCGTATCGCTGGTGATCAGGCCGTCGAATTTCGACCATCGCGAGTCGTCCCAGCGCTTGAACCGCGTGCGGATCGACCGCGCGACGATGGGGTTGGCCTCCATCAGGAATCGCGCGCCCTGCTCGCCGGCGGATCCGACGACGCGGCCCAGCGCGACCAGATCGTATTCGGTTTCGTCGATCGCGTCGACCGCTTCGGCGGGCGCGGGCCAGTTCAAACGCGCCGGAGCGGCCGTGCGCGCACGACGCTCGAATTCGCGCAACTGCGGCAGTCCGCCTTCGATCGCACGCGGCAATTCCAACGCGTAGAACGACGGCACGCGCGGCCTCGCTTCGGCCAGATCCATGCGCGGATAGGACGCGACCAGCCGGTCCCGCGCCGCGGCCACGGCCAGCCGCAAGCGCATGCGCTCTTCGTCCACACGATCGTCGCGAACCGGCAACGACGCCTCCACGGCGCGGCGAAATTCGTCGAGCAGCAGAGGATCCTCCAGCGCGCGCTGCGGGAAGAGTCCCTCGGCGAGCCCCGGCAGGAACACGACGCCGAATTCGCGACCGCGCGCTTCGTCGATCGATCCGACGAACACGTGCCCGTAGCGGCGCTCGGGCGGATCGCGCCGCAGGAAGCGCAGGCGGTCGCTTAAGACTTCGTTCACTTCATCGATCGACGCGGGACCGACGTCGCCCATCGGCTCGAATTCGGCAAGCACGGCCAGCACCGGCTCCGGACGGCGCAGCGCCGCGCGAGCCAGCGTCGCAAGCTCCGCAATCCAGTCCTTCCACAACGCCGACCGCGGCAGCGCACCCAGAATTTCGATCAGCGGGAGCGCGAATTTTTCGAGCTGCCGCAAATGCTCGAGCTGGCGCTGCAAATGTTCGCGGCGCGTCTCGTCCTCACGCCGGAGCGTCTTGAGACGCAGCTCGAATTCGCGGTCGAGCCCGCCAAGCCGCCGCTTCCAGCGATCCCGACCGCCGATGACCGCGGCGTCGACCAGCAACTTCTCCCACGCGAATGGTGCGCGCGGGACCTTGGTCTCATCCACGGGCTTCTCCGGTTCAACAACGGGCTCTGCTCCGTTTGCCAGTACCTCATCGTCGGAGCCCACCCATTCCGCACTCGCTTCGAAACCCTCCGGCGGAACCTGTCCCAGCGAAAGATATTCGGCGAAGCGCGACGCCGAACATTTCTCGGCGGCGCAGCCGAGCAGCGCGAGAAACGCGCGGCCCGCCGGATCCGGACGCGCCGTCCCGCGGCTGAAATACGCCGGAATCCGTGCGCGACGCAGCGCTTCTTCCACCATCGGCTGATAACGCTCCGGATTGCGCAGCAGAATCGCGACGCGATCGAACGGCACGCCTTCGCGAGCCATCCTCAGAATGCGGCGCGCGATCTCGGTCGCTTCCAGTCCTTCGCCCGGAGCCGAGAACATCTCGAATGCATCGGCCGGCGGCGTCGCGCGAGGCGGGTCCGGAAAGAACAAATAGCGGCGCAGATGTTCCAGGACGCTTTCGGGCTCGGGATGCTCCGCCGCATCGTCCGCCAGCACGCCTTGAAACACACTCGGCGACCGCGCGGCGACGCTCTCAAAAAATTCGCGATGCGCCGCCGAATCGAGCAACAGGTCGAGCGCAGCCAGCGGCAGTCCCAACCAGCGATGCTTCCCTGCCCCGGCCGCCTCCGCGGCGAGCCCGAGGATTCGCGCCGTATCGGCGAGTCCGCGCGTGCGCAGCTCCGCGTCGTAACGATCGAGCAGACGCGCCAGATCCGCCCCCGCAGCGCACGATTCCGCGAGCTTGCGCGCACCGGCGCGGCCCAGCCGAAGTTCCTGTATGGTCCGTGCCAGCGATCGCGGAAAACCCGGGCACGCGGCCACCGGAGCGAAATATCGCAGCTCCTTTTCGGCAAGCGCTGTGTACACGACCCGCGCAGCGAGCGCTTCTATGCCAAGCGGCGTAAGCGGCGCGAGCCCCAATGCGGCCATCGCCGGGCGCGCCAGGTCGCTTGCCAACTGCATCGGCGTCAGCCGGTGGACGCCGGCAAGGCCGGTCGTACGGTGTGCCAGCTCTTCCCCTGCCGAATGGCTAGGACTTAGAAGCACGACTTCGCCGCAGTCCTTAACGTGTTGCGCGACGAACTCCGCGGCCTTCCCGATCAAGTGTGCATTTGACCGCGATTTGACTACACTACGCGTGCCGATCGGCATATTTTTTTCAGCCCTGCGGCGGTTTATATATCTCACTGAAAAAAACCGGAGTTTTTTTCCAAATAGCGTAACTTCCACACCTCAGTCTGCGTTTGTACAGATAACTAAATCCCCGTTACGACAGCGGGCGCTCTCACCCCTTTTCACCCATACGAAAGCGCCCGCTTTTCTTTTGCGGTTCTCAATCGTCGAACAGCACAGAGCTGAGGTAACGTTCTCCCGCATCGGGCAGAATCACGACGATCGTCTTGCCTTTCATGTCGCGCTCTTTTGCGATGCGCACCGCCGCGGCGACCGCGGCCCCGCAGGATATGCCGCTCAGCAGACCTTCCTCGCGCGCCAGACGACGCGCCATGTCGATCGATTCCTCATCGCCCGCCAGTTCCACCCGATCCACCATTTTCAAATCGAGCGTCGCCGGAATGAATCCCGCGCCGATTCCCTGAATGCCGTGCGGCCCCGGCGACACCGGCTCGCCCGCCAGCGTCTGCGTAATCACGGGGCTGCCGGCCGGCTCGACGCCGATCGACACAATCGGCTTGTTCTTTTCCACCTTGAAATAACGCGAAATTCCCGTAATGGTGCCGCCCGTGCCGATGCCCGCCACAATCGCATCGACATTCCCATTTGTGTCTTGCCAGATTTCAGGACCCGTGGTCTTCACATGAATTTCGGGATTTGCGGGATTCTGAAATTGCTGCAGCAACACATAGCGGCCGGGATCGGAGGCGACCATTTCCTCCGCGCGCTCGATCGACGCGCCCATGCCGAGCGCGCCGTCGGTCAGGATCAGATTCGCTCCCAGCGCCTTGAGCACCTTGCGCCGCTCGATCGACATCGTCTCCGGCATCAGCAGCGTGATGCCGTAGCCGCGCGCCGCGGCGACGAAAGCCAGCGCGATACCCGTGTTTCCGCTGGTGGGCTCGATCAGCTCTTTGCCGGGCTTCAGGATGCCACGCTGCTCGGCGTCCCAAATCATGTTGGCGCCGATGCGGCACTTCACCGAATAGGCGGGATTGCGCCCTTCGACTTTCGCGAGAACCGTCGCGTGCGCGCCTTGGGCGACCTTGTTCAATCGCACCAGCGGCGTTCTGCCGATACTGTAGGAATTGTCAGAGTAGACCATTAGATTTGCCAGTTCGGCACATAACGCATCTGCGACTCATGCCACTTTCGCACCATTTCCGCGAAGCTGGTATGGTCGACGATCGCGGCCACCGAATCATCCACGCGCTTCCACAAATCGCTGAAGGGACCGTCGGGGGCGCGCTTTCTCGTCTTGCCGTCGACGAACGTCAGCACCTGCCCCACCGTGATCTGATCCGCGGGACGCGCCAGCCGGTAGCCGCCTTCGGCGCCCCGGCGCGATTCGACAAAGCCGCCCTGCTTGAGGCTCGCCAGAATCAATTCCAGGAATTTCTGTGGTATTTTCTGGCGCCGCGCGATATCGGCGATCTTCACCGGATCGCCGGGAGGCTGCATCGCCAGATCGAAAATCGCATGCAAGGCGTACTCGCCTTTCACCGAAATGTTCATGAAAGAAATAAAAAGGGCCGGGCTCCCAAAAGAGCCCGACCCCTGATTGTAACAGTAGCAATCGGTCTAGAAATCGAGCCGGAGCCCCATTTCAATCCAGCGCGCCGAGTTGGTGCGGTTGGGAGGAGTATAGGTGCCCGTCACCACACCGAACGTCGCCGGACTGGTGTAGTTCAGCACCGGCGTGTTGAAGTTGTGGTGATTGAAGATGTTGAAGAAGTCGGCCGAATAGCCCAGCTTGTACTTGCCTTCCGGACCGAAGGACGTCGTCTTGCCCATGCGCATATCGAAGTTCCAGAATCCGATACCGCGCATCGGGTTCGAGCTGCCCGTGCGTCCATCCTGCGAAAGCTGGATGTAGCGGAAATTGCAGTACGCCGCGCCCGGATTGCCGAAGACATCGTACCCCGTGCCGTTGTTGAGGCTGGTGGCAACGTTCCCTGAAAACAGTCCGTTGCTGCAGCTCACGCCCGAGGACGCGCCGACACCCGAGTTCAGGCTGGCATTGAGCGGGCTGGTGGGAACCATGTAGTCCGTCGCACCGATGACGGAGCTTCCACCGCCCCACACCTGGCTGCCTTCGTTGACCTTCAACGGAGCGCCGGTCCAGCCGGTGAAGACGCCCGACGTGTACCATCCGCCGAGGATTGCGTTGACCGCGCCATTGCCGCTCAACTTGTGTCCCTTGCCCGCCGGCAGATCGTACTGATAGTAGAAGTTCATCACGCTGCGGCGATCGTAGGAAGACGGCCCGTACTGGACGCTCGGATTGAAGCTGTTCGAATAGAACCCGGCGTTGTTCTGGTTGGAAAGCCCGTCGTCGTTGGCCCGGGACAGCGTGTAGTTGCCGCTGATGGTGAAGCCGTGCGACATGCGCTTGGTCAGCGTCATGATGCCGGCGTTGTAGTTGCCGTAGCCGATGTAGGTACGGAGGAACTCCACCTGCGCCTGATCGCTATCGTAGCCCTGCAGCCCGAGGCCGCGGCGATAGTTATCGAGGTTGAGGAACAGGCTGCCGACGTTGCCCTGCGTGAAGAACGAGCTGTTCTTCGACACGATGTACGCCGTGGCGCTGGCCGTGCCGTTGGCCTTGGCCAGGCCCGGGAACTGATTTTCGAACCACGGCTCCACCGGGGCTGCTTTTCCGGTGCGCAGCGCGTTCGAAACGGCGTCATAGGCCTGTGCGAACGTCTGGCCCGACGCCGAATCCAGGAACATATACGGCGCCGAGTTCAGGTTCACGGCCTGCGGCAACTGCCGCGAGAAACGGCCCACATAAGCAACTTCGAAAATCATATTGCCGGGCAGTTCCCGCTGGATGCTGAAGTCGACGTTGTAGCTGCGGCCCGTCTTCGCATTCGGGTCGACCTGGAACGAAAGAGTTTCCGAACCGGTCTGCGGATACGGCGGCGGAATGATCGGCGATTTCGCGGAGGTCGGCGTCGGCAAAGGAAGCACGCCGTCGGTGCCCACGCGGAACGAGGAGAGTCCCGGGTTGCCGCCCGCCGGGTTGCAGCCCGCGCCGCCCACGCCGGTGGCGTTGCACGACGGAGCGCCGACGATCAGGTTCTGATCGAAACCAATGCCGAGCATCGGAATTTCGACGCTCTGCACCGTGTTCGACCGGTCGTAAACCATGGCGAAGCCGCCGCGGACCACCGATTTCTTATCGCCGAAGATCTTGCCCAGGATGCCGCTCTTGGCCGAGGGATTCCACGCCAGCGCCGCGCGCGGAGCGACGTCGCCGTAGTCCACGTTGTAGATCGGCAGGCCCGACGCGCCCACCGTGGCGAAGCCGAAGGTCGGGTTGAAGATCTGGCCCTGTTGCGCCGCCTGGATCTTCGACTGCAGGTATTCAGGACCCGTGATCGGAGCGCCCGTGGCGGCGTTAACCATGACCGTTTGCAGGTTGTTCTGCTCGGTCGGCGAGCTCTGCCATCCGTACGACAGGCCGTAATACAACGTCAGGGACGGCTTGATGCGCCAGGAATCCTGCGCGTACATGTACGTCGCCCACTGGTTGGTGACGTCGCGGATGAAGGTTCCGAGCGGCTGCGGCTGCAGGTTCGCATCGCGAACCGCGAGCACGCTCACGTTATCCACCAGTCCGAGCATCGAGGCGTAGTAGCGATCCCAACTGGTGGTCTGATTCGAGGGAACACAGTTGGACGTAACGGACCCGCTGCACGTGATCGGACGGTTCGCCGCCGGGATGCTGATATAAGACTGGTCGCCGTCCACCACCGCGGTGAGCGACGTCAGCGAGCCGATGACTTTATCCGCACGAGCGTGCGTGAAAGGCAGCTTGTTGACCTGGACACCGTATTGGAACTGGTGCTTGCCCCAGATCTTCGTCTGATCGTCGACGAACTGCCAGTCCTGCTGCCACTGGCCCTGGAAGCGTGCGCGCTGCGTGTCCATGTCGATCGGCGAATCGATGAACGTCGACACGCCGCTGCCGATCAGCAGCGCGACGTTACCAGCCGGGGTCTGCGATCCGGGGGTGTTGAGCCGCCCCGCGCCGATGCTCGGTGAGGTGGCGTTGCTCTGGCTGGTGTCGCGGACCCAGCCGGCGCGGAACACGTTCACCAGGGTCGGGGAAATCTGCCAGGTGACCTGGGCCGTCGGAACCATGCTGCGCTGCGGGGCGCTGATCGCGCACGAGGCCGTGTTGCCCAGGAGCGACACGTCGGCGCAAATACCGCCATTGCCGACCTGGTCCACACGGTAATACGTAAAGCTGGCGTTGAACGTGAGCTTTTCGTTGAAGATGTGATCCAGGCGCATGACGCCGTAATCGGTGTTGGTCGGGACGCCGACGTTCACGAAATATCCGCTGGTGTTCAATCCGTCGCCGATACCCGGAAGATTCGGCAGCGGCATCTGATTCCACTGCGCCAGAACGGACTTGTTCATGCCCAGTCCGCGCGGATCGCAAGCTGCATTGCCGGCCGCGCCGCAAATCGCCAGGCTGCCGCCGCCCAGATTGAAAGATTCCAAGCCCGAAGGACCGTTGAACTCGATGATGCCGTTCCGCAAAGATTGTGTCGGCACCGTACGATTCGTCTGATAAACCGAATTGAAGCGGCGAGCTTCGTAGTTGTCAAAGAAGAACGTCTTGTTCTTCTTGATCGCGCCGCCAATGCGTCCGCCGTAACGGTTATCGCGAATGACGGCTTTCGGCTGGCCGGCACGATTGTTGTCCCAGGTGTTCGAGTTCAGATCGTTATTCTGAAGATATTCGTACAGCGCCCAGTGATATTCGTTCCCGCCGCGGCGTCCGATCAGCGTAATCTGACCGCCCGAGCCGCGCGACAGGGATGCCGTGGGATTGGAAACGTTGGCGCGGAATTCTTCCACGCTGTCCGCCGGCGTAGGAATCGATGTGTTCGACGCCACCAGATTCGACGTGATGTCGATACCGTCGAGCGATACCGTGTTCTGATCGTCGATGGCGCCGCTGACGCGCATGTTCAAACCCGTGCCGCCCGCAACCACGCCCGGCTGAAGGTTCATCAGCTCGATCGCGTTGCGCTGCAAAGTGGGCAGGCGAAGAATGTTGTCGGTCGACAGCGCGTTGCCGATCTGCGCATCGGTGGTTTGCAGCGCGGCCGCAGCCGTCGCCGTCACTTCGACGATTTCTTTATCGCCGCCGACTTCGAGATGGACCGGCACGTCCGCGCTCTTGTTGACTTCTACCGTGACGTTGGTGACGGAAGTGCGAAATCCCGCCATTTTAACCGTGACTTTGTAGACACCGGGTGTCACGTTCGAGAAAACGTAGCCGCCGGTATCGTCGCTGAGCGCCGTCTGCGCCGCGTTCGTCGAGGTGTTCAGCAATTCGACTTCGGCCTTCGGCACCACCGCGCCGGTGGCATCGGAAACCGTGCCCACAACCTTACCTGTGGTGGACGTTTGCGCAAGCAAACCAAGCGCTCCCAATGCGAGCAGAAGGAATGCGAGAAAAATACGTGAAGCAGTACTTCCTGACCTCATAAGCCCCTTTCGTTGGCACTGTGCTGTTGGGGTTGAACTGCGTGGCAGAAAATGCCCCAACCCTGATTGGCTTTGTCGAGACAAAACAAAGCTCGTAAAAACGCCCCTCGACCGTTGTCACGCACTCAGAGCGCAAAAACGGTTTGTGGGCGTATGATACCAATCATTCACATTAATGTCAATATAAAATTAGGAAAGGTTACCCAGGCGCAAGTGGTGTTCGCGGCACAGGCAGGGCAGAGATGCCGGCGGGCGGACGAAGTTCCTAAAAAGAAAAGGGCCGGACTCTTCGAAGAGAGCCCGGCCCAGGTTGTCGAAGCGTGAGGATCTGCTAGAACTCCAGGCGCAGACCGAACTCAATCCAGCGCGCGCTGTTGGGGCGATTCGCCGGAGTGAACGACGTCGTAATGACGCCGAACGCATTCGGGTTCTGCAAGCTGTAGGTCGGATCCAGGTAGTCGTGATGGTTGAAGATGTTGAAGAAGTCGGCGGAGAAGCGCACGTTGACTTTCTCCGTGACCTTCGTGCTCTTACCCACGCTCATATCGAAATCCCAGAACGGGAGTCCGTAGAACGGATTCGCTTTGCCGGTGCGCGTGTCCGAAGCGATATTCACATACCGGAACGAATCGAACGCGGAGCAGGGATCGGCGAAGACGTTCAAGCCGCTGCCGCCCTTGTTGACGGCGTTGGCGCCTTCGGCCTTGCACGCCGCGTTGTAGGCGGACGCACTGGAGGCCGACAGCGATTGCGTCGGGATCGCGGCGGTGGTCTGCGCGAATCCCGCGACATCGGCGCCGAAGGAGTTGGTTCCCTGAGTCACAATCAGCGGGAATCCCGTGCGGGCCGTGATGATACCCGAGGTGTACCATCCGCCCAGCAACTGGTTGACGATCTTTCCGCCGCCGAAGCGATGGCCCTGGCCGGCGGGAATTTCGTAATAGTAGTAAGCGTTGAACGTGTGGCGCACGTCGAAGCGCGACGGACCGTAGTCGACGCCCGGGTGATAGCTGTTGCTGAAGAAGAACGCCTGGTTCTGGTTCAGAACGTTATCGTCCAGCGCCTTGGCATAGGTGTAGTTGCCGCTCACCTGCAACCCGTGCGACATGCGTTTGGTCAGCGTCAGGATTCCGGCATTGTAGTTGGACTGGCCGACGTAGGTGCGCATGAACAAATCGAGCACCTGATCGTTGTTGTAGGTGGGCAGACTGAGCTTGCGCCGGTAGCCGTCCATCAGGTAGAACAGCGTGGAAACGTCGCCGGTGGTGAAAGAGGACTTCGCGGCGCTAGTGAGGAAGGCGGTCGACGTCCCACCCGGATTTAAACCAGGGAACTGATTCTCGAACCAGGGCTGGGTCACCGGGGTGCTTCCATTGCGAAGCGAATTAGCGGTCGCGTCGAAGGCCTGGGCGAAGCTTTGGCCGGACTTCTGATCGACCAGCATGTAGGGCGCGTTGCTGAGGCTGACCGCCTGCGGCAGCCGCCGTCCCTCACGGCCGATATAGGCCATCTCCAGGATCATGTTGCCGGGCAGTTCGCGCTGCAGGCTGAGATCGATGTTGTAGCTGCGTCCCACCTTGCTGTTCGGATCGTCCTGGAAGGACAGCGTTTCCGAATACTGGCCCACCGGCGGGATGACGGGAACCGAAACCGCCGGCACCGTCGGCAACGGAAGCGTTCCGTCGGTTCCCATGCGGAAGGCCGAAAGCCCGACGTTAGAAGAACCCGCCGAGGCGCTGCATCCCGCGCCACCTGCTCCGGACGCATTGCAGAACGGCGCCTGGACGGTGATGGTCTGGCCGAAGCCGACGCCGAGCATCGGGATCAGCACGGTCTGCACGGTGTTGGTGCGGTCGTAGACCATCGCGAACCCGCCGCGGATAACGGTCTTCTTATTGCCGAGGATGGACCCCAGAACCCCGTTGCTGCTCGACGGATTCCAGGCGGCCGAAATGCGCGGCGCGACATCGCCGTAATCGACGCTCACCACCGGGTGATGCGCGTTGCCCACCGGCTGGTAGCCGAGCAGCGGATTATAGGTCTGGCCCTGCAGCGCGGCCGCTTGCTTGGCCGCCAGATACTCCGGCCCGCTGATGAACCCGCCCGTCGCCGCGTCGATCTGCAGCGTCTGCAGGTTGTTGACTTCGGTCGGCGCCGTCTGCCAGCCGTAGGCGAGACCGAAGGTCAGCGTCAGGGACTGCGTCACGCGCCAGCTATCCTGCGCGTACATGTACGTTGCGTACTGGTTGGTCTGATTCCGCAGGTTGGTTCCGAACGGCAGCGGCTTCAGGCTCGCGTCACGAGCCGTCAGGATACCCACGTTGTCGACCAGGCCCAGAGTCGCGGCATAATACCGGTCCCAGTTCTTCAGGTCCGTGCTGCGGATGCAATTGCTGCTGACCGCGCCGCCGCAGGTCTGCGGCTCGTTGGCCGAGGTCAGGTGCAGGAAGCTTCCGCTATCGACCAGGGCCGCCAGCGAGGACAGCGATCCAACCACCTTGTCCGCGCGCACGTGCGTGTAGGGGATCTTGTTGAACTGCAGACCGAAGTTGGCGGTGTGCTTGCCTTTGACCCAGCTCACATCGTCGATGTACTGCCAGTAGCCGGCGTAGTCCGCCTGATAGCGGGCGCGCTGCGTGTCCATGTCGATCGGCGAATCGAGGAAGCTGCTCACGCCGCCGCCGACCAGCATCGCGATCGGTCCCGCAGCCGTCGCCGTGCCGGGGGTATTCAGGATTCCGGCCGCCTGGGTCGGAGAAGTCGCGCCGGTGTTGTCGGTGTCGTGCACGTATCCGAAGCGGAACGTGTTCAACAGGGTCGGCTTCACCTGATAAGTCAACGAAGCGGCCGTTACGCTGGCGCGGTTGGGGGGGTTGCGAACCGATATCAGGTTTCCGCCCGAGGCCGCATCAACCATCGAAACCTGCAGCGAGCTGGTCTGAATCTGCCGGTAGTAGGTGTAGCTTCCGTTGAATTGAATCTTGTCGGTGAAAATGTGATCGAGCCGCGCGACGCCGTAATCGTTTCGAATCGGGGTGGGAACGACGCCGAAAAATCCGCCGGTGTTCAAGCCGTCGCCGCCGGGAACGTTGGGAAGAGGCTCTTTCGCAAACTGAGCCGCCACTGAGGGGCTGATGCCGAGTCCGCGCGGGTCGCACGCCTGCGATCCGCCGGCGCCGCACAGCGCGGAACTTTTCAGGTTGAACTGCTGGATGGCTCCGTTGGTGTCGCGGAACTGGAGAATGCCGTTGCGCAGACTCTGCGTCGGGACCGTCCTGGTCACCTGCGCCGCGGATTCAAACCGGCGCTCTTCCCAGTTGCCGAACAGGAAGGTCTTGTTCTTCTTGATGGGTCCGCCGAGGCGCGCGCCAAAACGGTTGTCATGAATGACCGCCTTGGGAAGCCCGATCAGGTTGTTGTCCCACGTATTCGAGTTCAGGTCCGAATTTTGCAGGTACTCATAGAGCGCGCCATGGATGGCGTTCGATCCGCGCCGTCCGATCAGCGTGATGTTCGATCCCGAAGCGCGGTTCAGGTTCGCATTCGGGTTGGTGACGCCGCCGCGGAATTCTTCGATACTGTCGGCCGGGGTCGGAACCGAGACGCCCGACGCCACGATGTTCTGCGTGATGTCGATACCGTCGACCGTGACCGTGTTCTGGTCGTCGAGCGCGCCGCCGACGCGCATCTGGATCGCGCCCTGGCCCGATCCGCCCTGGTTCGCCGTGCCGGGCTGCAGGCCCATCAGCTCGGTCGCGTTGCGCTGCAAAGTCGGCAGGCGCAGAATCGCGTCCGTCGAAACCGTGTTGCCGATTTGCGAGTCGGTGGTCTGGAGCTGCGCGGCCGCCGTCGCGGTGACCTCCACAATCTCCTTATCGCCGCCGACTTCGAGCTTTACCGGCGTCGTTGCCGTGCGGTTGACTTCCACGGACAGGTTCGCGACGGTCGCGGTCCGGAAACCGGCCATCTTCACGGTGAGCGTGTAGCGTCCAGGCGTGACATTCGGGAAAATGTAACCGCCCGAATCGTTGGTCACCTGGGTCTGCGACGCATTCGTGTCTAAATTGACGAGGGTGACTTCCGCTTTGGGAACCACCGCGCCCGTCTGATCGCTTACGGTGCCCACAACTGCGCCGGAAGTCGCCGACTGCGCCATCGCGGCCGGCTGAAACATCAGAACGCAAAGCCAAACCGCAGCTATAGGCAACCACAAAGTAAGACTTCTAGGCTTCATAGAACTCCCCTTCACGATTCTGGATTATCAATGCTGCAGTAATCGCCTGGCAGGAATCGCAAACCCTTTACTCTGTCCAAACCAAACAAAGTACCCTTGAAAAATGCCCTACGCCGTTCAGCACAGCCAGAGCACACAACCGCAGCGTTTGGGCGATGTTATCAGCGATTCACAATCGTGTCAATAGAAAATTAGGGATTGTCACCCAATTTCGTGTGGGTGTTGGTTCTTAGGGGTTGAAATGCTACCGGGAGCGGTTGACCAGCGACAGGAATTCATCGCGGGTCGCCTTGCTCTTGCGGAAGCCGCCGAGCATCGTGCTGGTGAGCGTCGTCGACCCCTGTTTTTCGACGCCGCGCATCATCATGCAGAAGTGCTGCGCTTCGCACAAAACGCCGACGCCGCGCGGCGAGATGACTTCCTCGATCGCCTCGGCCACCTGTTGCGTCAGCCGTTCCTGAAGCTGCAGCCGCCGCGCGAAAATGTCGACGATACGGGGAATCTTGCTCAGCCCGATCACGCGGTCCTTGGGAAGATACGCCACGTGAATCTTTCCGAAAAAGGGCAGCAGATGATGCTCGCAGGTACTGAAAAACTCAATGTCGCGCACGATCACCATCTCGTCGCACTGGCACTCGAACAGCGCGCCGTTGACGATGCTCTGCAGGTTCTGATGATAGCCGCTGGTGATGAACTTGAGCGCCTTTTCATAGCGCTCCGGCGTCTTGAGCAGGCCTTCGCGGCGCGGATCCTCGCCGATCATCGCCAGCACCGGCCGCATCTGCGCGGCGATGCTGTCATCCTTCGGCGTCATCTTCAATACGGTCTTCTTGATCATCGGATTTCCAGTTCAAAAATATT
Source organism: Terriglobia bacterium (assembly GCA_020073325.1). GTDB lineage: Bacteria > Acidobacteriota > Terriglobia > Bryobacterales > Bryobacteraceae > Palsa-187. The sequence goes on from JAIQFJ010000053.1 coordinate 20,086, forward strand.
GCGATCCGTCTCCGCCACGCGGACGCGCGCCAGACGAGCCGCGAGCGGCCAATCCTTGGCCAGCATCTCCCGAATCGCTTCGGCTACATTTTCCGTGGTCGGCACGCGCGCCGCAAGCTCGGCGACGTCCTGGTTCAGATTCTTATGATCGAAGCGATCGAGAATCTTTTCCCGAACCAGCCCGTCGAGCGCCGCGCGCCCCACCACCTGTCCCGAAGCGTCCGGCGAACCCTCCACCGTGACGTCCACAACGTAATCGTGTCCATGCCCCCAGGGATTATTGCACTTGCCGAACAAGCGGCGGTTGTCCTCGACGCTGAGCGACGGAACGTCCAGGCGATGCGACGCGGAGAAGCGATACCGGCGCGTCAAACGCATGCGTCGCCTCCCTGCGGGCCGCTGTAATCCACGTACAGATCGCCGGTTTCGTAGAGACGCACGTTGCGCAGCGCGACTCCTTCACGACGGATGCGCGGTTCGAGCCGCCGCCAGATCTCGATCGCGATATTTTCCGTGGTCGGCACCACGCGGTCGAAGGGCGGGACCTCGCGATTCAGAAAACGATGATCCATCGGCTCGACCACTTCGTCCTGGATCACCTGCTTCAGCTCGCGTAAATCGAACACCATTCCCGTGACCGGGTCGGTCGTGCCGTCGACCGTCACTTCGAGAACATAGTTATGTCCATGACCGTTTGGATTGGCGGCTGCGCCATACAACGCACGGTTTTCTGCGTCATTTCGCGCGGGATCGGCACACACGTGCGATGCGGAAAACTCGACTTTTCGGGTCAAATACATAGCCACCCTTTTCGATGCCGCGTTCGGCCAGCGAGATGCTAGTAAAATGATAACGTGAAGCAGCGCAGCGACTGGTTTCTCATGGTTTTGATTGCGACCCTGGCGGTCGCGCTGGTGTACGAGGTTTCGGGAACGCTCGAGCCGCCGCTGGTGAATGCCGGCGACAAGGCTCCGAACTTCCAGGTCACGACGGAGCACGGCAAGAAAATCTCGCGCGACGATTTCGGCGGGAAATTGCTGGTGCTGAATTTCTGGGCGTCATGGTGCCCGCCGTGCGTCGAAGAGACTCCGTCGCTCGAAGAGTTCGCCAAACAGTTCGGCCCGCAGGGAGTGGTGGTGCTCGGCGTGAGCAACGATCGCAACGATGCGCAGTACCGGAAATTCCTCGATCGCTTCCACATCGACTTCGAAACCTCGCGCGATCCCGACAACAATATCAGCGCGAGTTACGGGACCTATCAGCTTCCCGAAACGTATCTGATCGACCGCAACGGGCGCGTTGTCGAGAAGGTCATCTCCAATCAGAACTGGATGGATCCGGAGTTCCTGGCGCGGGTCCGAAAGCTTCTGTAAAAATCCTTTTCACGCAAAATGATTCTATGGCCGCCGCAGGCGCCTTCGGATCGGCGCCGTAAACGCGCGAATCGCCATCCCCAGTTCGTCGACCCGCAGGATCCGGCACATTGCGTAGAACACGCCGAGTCCCAACGGGAGCGAGATCGCCAGGTCCGCCAGGCGGGCCAATTGCGAAACTCCGAGCCGCGACTCCACGAGGCGGGTCGTCACGGCGACCACGACGCCCATGACGAGTGACGCGAGCCCCACCTTGCCGATTCCCAGCGCCAGTTCGCGGCCATGGACGCCGCCAATCCGCCGCCGCAGAATTTCGAACAGGACTAAGAAACCGAACAGCGCGACCACCGAAGTGGACATCGCAAGGCCGGCCGGCCCGAACTTCGCCACGCGGATCATGGTGAACGCGGTCGCGTAGTTGATCGCGATCGAAGCGAGGCTCACCATCATCGGCGTGCGCGCGTCGCCCAGTGCGTAAAACGCCGGATTCAGCACCTTCAGCGCGGCGTATCCCGCCAGCCCCACCGAGTAACACGACAGCGCGACCGCCGTCTGCTGCGTGTCGTAGACCTGAAATTTTCCGCCCTGATAAATCGCGCCGATGATCGATTTGCCGAGCACGAAGAGTCCGACCGACGACGGCACCGTCAGCAGAAAGACCATGCCCAGCGATTTCGACAGGGTCTTGCGGAAATCATCGATCTGTCCCTCCGCCGCGCTCCGCGAGATCGAGGGCAGGGTTGCCGATGCCATCGCGACGCCGAAGAGGCCCAGCGGAAGCTGCATGAAGCGGAACGCGTAGCTCAGCCAGCTCACCGCGCCGTCGAATCCGCGCACGGGGTCGTAAATGGTCGAGGCGAAATTCGTGTTGACCATCACGTTGATCTGCACCGCGGCGTTTCCCAGAATCGCGGGAACCATCAGCCGCATGATCCGCACCAGCCCCGGATCGGACCAGTCGAGCATCGCGCGAAAGCGGAACCCGAGCGAGTGCAGGCTGGGCAACTGCCAGGCGAGCTGCAGCGCGCCGCCCAACACCAC
>JAIQFJ010000503.1 GCA_020073325.1 Terriglobia bacterium
GGCGCTGGCCAACAACAATACCAACGCCGGCGGAAGTTTCATCGAGCACGGGGCCCAGGCGTTCAACGTTCGCGCCGTGGGACTGGTTACGGGAACCGACGACATCGGCGAGACGTTCTTGAAAACGCAGAACGGAACGCCGGTGCGGGTGCGCGACATAGCCGACGTCCGGCAGGGGCCGAAAATCCGCCTCGGGCAGCTCGGCAAGGCGATTCATCACGAAGCCGGCAAGGTGATCGACGATCCCGACGTGGTTTCGGGAATCATTCTGCTGCGCAAGGGCGCGAACGCGGATACGGTCCTGACGGCGCTGCACGAAAAAATCGATTTTCTGAATCGTCACTACCTGCCGCCGGGCGTGACGGTCGTGCCGCACCTGGATCGTAGCGACCTGGTGCATCTGACGACACACACGGTGCTGCATAACCTGACCGAAGGAATCCTTCTGGTCGCGCTGATCCTGTTCGCGTTCCTGGGCAATCTCCGTGGGGCACTGATTGTCACGCTGACGATTCCGTTCTCTCTGCTGTTCGCGTCGATTTGCCTGGACTTGCGCCATATCCCCGCGAATCTGCTGTCGCTGGGCGCGCTCGATTTCGGAATGATCGTCGAAGGGGCGATCGTGATGGTGGAGAATATCGTCCGCATCCTCTCGCATCCGGAAACAGGTCCGAACAAGACGGTGGCGCAGAAGATCAGCGAAGCCGCGCATGAAGTCCAGCGGCCGGTGTTTTACTCGATCACGATTATCATCACCGCCTATCTGCCGATCTTCACGCTGCAGCGCGTCGAGGGGCGATTGTTCAAGCCGATGGCGTGGACCGTCGCGTTCGCGCTGGCCGGTGGACTGCTCTTTTCGATGCTGCTGGCGCCGGTGCTGGCAAGCATCGTGTTTCCGCGCGGCACCAAAGAGTGGCACAACCCGGTGATGGATTTTCTGATCAAGATTTATCGCCGCCTGCTCGATTTTTCGATCCGGCGGAGATACGCAACGGTCGGGCTGGCGGTCGCGTCATTTGCGGGCGCGCTGCTATTGGCGCAGACGATCGGATCGGAATTTTTGCCGCATCTCGATGAAGGCGCGATTTGGGCGCGCGGGACGCTGGCGCCGTCGACCGGTCCGACCGAAGGCATCCGCATCATGAATCAGGCTCGCGTCGCCTTTGCGAAATTTCCCGAAGTGACGCAGGTGGTGAGCCAGGTGGGGCGTCCTGACGACGGCACCGATACCGCAGGCTTTTTCAACACCGAATATTTCGTCGACCTGAAGCCGAAAGAGCAGTGGCGGCCGATGTTCGGCCAGGACAAGGTCAAGCTGATCGAGGCGCTGAATCAGGAGGTCGAAAGAATCCCCGGCGTCGTGTGGAATTTTTCGCAGCCGATCGCCGACAACATGGAAGAAGCGGTCAGCGGCGTCAAGGGCGAACTGGCGGTCAAGATATACGGGACCGATCTAAAGACGCTGGAGCAGAAGGGCGACGAGATCGTCGGCGTGATGAGCAAGATCAAGGGCGTCGCCGATCTGGGAATTTTCCGCGTCATCGGACAGCCGAACGTGAACATGGTGGTGAATCGCACCAAGGCGGATCGCTACGGCATCAATGTCGCCGACGTGCAGGATGCCATCGAAACGGCGGTCGGCGGAAAAGCCGTGTCGCAGGTTTTGAAGGGCGAGGAGCGCTACGACCTTGTCGTGCGCTATCAGAAACCGTATCGCGCGACCATCGACGAGATTGAAGATATTCGTTTGCTCGCTCCGAGCGGCGAGCGCGTGTCTCTTAGACAGTTGTGCGATGTGAACGTCACCGACGGGGCGTCGGCGATTTATCGTGAAGGAAATTCGCGCTATGTGGCCCTGAAGTACAGCGTCCTGGGCCGCGACCTGGGCAGCACCGTCGAAGAAGCCATCGACAAAGTGACCAACGGCGTGAAGCTTCCGCCGGGGTATCGACTGGAATGGGCGGGCGAATACGAATCGGCCAAGCGATCGCAGAAGCGCCTTGCGATCATCATTCCGCTGACGCTGCTGCTGATTTTCGTGATCCTCTACACGATGTTCGGCACGGTAAAGTGGGCCACGCTGATTCTACTGAACGTCGCGATGGCGCCGATCGGCGGGATTCTGGCGCTGTATCTGAGCGGAACGAACTTCAGCGTCTCCAGCGGCGTCGGATTTTTGGCGCTGTTCGGCGTGGCGGTGCAGACGGGCGTGATTCTGGTCGAGTACATGAATCAGCTTCGCTCACGCGGATACTCGATTCTGGAAGCCGCGCGGCAAGGCTCGATCCTGCGCTTCCGGCCGATCCTGATGACGATGCTGGTGGCATCGCTGGGCCTGGTTCCGGCGGCGACGTCGCACGGAATCGGCAGCGATTCGCAGCGTCCCTTCGCGATCGTGATCGTCGGCGGATTGATGGCGGCGCTGCTGATCAGCGTGTTCCTATTGCCCGCGATGTACGTGTGGTTCGCGCGCGAAGGCGACAAACTGCCTCCGCCGGAAGAGCATTTGGTAGAGGAATAGGCTTACTGATTTGCCGCCCACTGGAAGCAGAGGTTGTAGCCGTCGGGGTCGTGAAAATAGAGTTGTTTCATCCCGTACGGGGCGACTTTCGGCGGTTTCAGGTCGAGCCCTTTCTTGCGAAGCTCGTCGTATACAGCGTCGACATCAGGAGCGCCGAAGTAAATGCAGGTATCGTCGTGAGCGGCGACTCGCACGGCGTCGGGCGGAACGGGACGCTCCGCATCAAACTCGTACGCCGTATTCAGCATCAGCTCGCATTCGCCGAGGCGCAGCAGGCACCAGTGAAACTTGTCGTCGCCTCCGAGATTCGGCGACGTCGTGACCAGCTCGAATCCGAGCACGTCGCGGTAAAACCGGACCGACACCGGCATATCGTAGACCTGCAGCAGCGGGCTCAGCCCGCGCACATGGATCGCCATCGCACCCACCGTTATACCCTAAACGCATGTCAGCACCATTGGTTGAATGCGACTACGTCAACCCGGGACTGGCGGTTCGAGACGTCCCGGCAGCCATCGATTTCTACACGAACAAGCTTGGATTCAAGCTCGGCTTCACCTGGGGCGGCGATCCACCGACCTTCGCCGGAGTGACGCTCGGAAACGTCCAGCTTTTTCTCGGAAAAGGAATGCCTCCGCCGCCATCCGACGTGTCTGCCGCTTTCTTCCATGTTGGCGACGCCGATCCGCTCTATGAAATGCATCAATCGAACGGCGTCGAAATCGTTCAGACGATCGCCGACCGATCCTACGGCATCCGCGACTACGCGATTCGCGATCCGTGGGGTCACCTGATCGTGTTCGGGCACAATCTGTACAATGCGGGACCGCCGGTCAAGATTGAGCGCGTCGACGTTCCGGTGCGCCTGGAAAAACGGCTCGCTGCGCTGCTTGCAGATCTTGCCCAGCACAAGCGCATGACGATCGGAAGCTGCCTGGAAGAGATGATCCTGAACACGAACGAAGGCGTCGGCCCGCACACGAAGACGACGCTTCGCTACATCGAGGAATTAAAGAAGGAGCACGGCATCGATTACGATTGTCATGCGAGTTAGCGTTTTGTGGAATGAGCTACTGCGCGACTAATTCTACCCGAGCCCCGATCTGGCGCAGGCAGCGGTCGATCCACTGCTTCGTGAGTTTCTCCTGCACACCGTTCTGCGAAAGGCGCGTCCGCAGGTTCGACCAATCCACATGATCGAGCGACTGGTCCTGGTTGAAGCAGGAAAACACAACCGTCTCCTCGCCGGTCAGCGGGTCTTTGTGAAGCTGTAAACACTGCGCGCAGATCTCCTTCATCATGCATTGCATCGGTGAGTTGATCGAGCCGATCGCTTTGTGACTCGGATTGAGATACGGCGCAAGCGTGGTGTGGCGCGCGCGGGCGACGGCTCCCATCATGGCATCCGAGCCGATGACGACCAGGCGATCCACCGTGTTCAGCGGGATCTCGGGTTCATCGAAGTCGCCGCGGCCGTAGGCGATCATTGCTTCGACGATGTTGCCGACGAACGCCTTGTCCTGCACGCGGCCGGGCGTGAACCCGGGAGCTTCATCGCAGCACCAGATCACGACGTCGGCGGCCTTTTCGATTTCTTCCACTTTGTAGCGATCGATGATCTTCTTGTACCCGGCGAAATAAATCGTCCGCGAGCCTTGCGCGCGCAGTTCCTGGCCGATGGAGAACAGCACCGCGTTGCCGAGGCCGCC
>JAIQFJ010000054.1 GCA_020073325.1 Terriglobia bacterium
GGGGCCGGCAGCCATGCCGGCAAGCCGGTCGTGAGACCGGCTGGTTTTTTTGCTTTTTGCCCAGTGGTCGAAAGAACCATCCGCCTGATCGCCGGAGACTCGATTCGCTCTGTTCAGGCCATTTGACCGAAAATAGCGGTCAGCCGGTCACACGATCGGCTTGCCGGCACGACTGCCGGCCCCACAGAATGTTGGGTAGAGGCAGGACACAACGCTCGCTATGAATCGACGAAAGTTTCTTAGCGCCGCGCTGGTCGGGCTGACCGCTAAAGGCAGCAGCAGGATCGACGGCGGATTCGTCAACGACGCGTTTCCGGTCGGGCATCGCATCCGCGATCATGCGTCCATCGCTCCACCCAAACGCACCGAAAAATTTCCGATCGTCATCGTCGGCGGAGGCATGGCCGGTCTCAGCGCGGCGTGGCGTCTTTCGAAAAAAGGTTTCCGCGACTTTGTCCTGCTCGAAATGGAGCCCGAAGCGGGCGGAAATTCGCGCTGGGGGCAGAACGAGATCACGGCATTCCCCTGGGCCGCGCATTACGTGCCGGTGCCCGACACGCGCGCGACACTGGTGCGCGAGCTGTTCGAAGAACTCGGCGTCTATAAAGACGGCAAGTGGGACGAACGGCGGCTCTGCTTCGCGCCGCAAGAGCGCCTGTTCCTGCACGGCCGCTGGCAGGAGGGCATCGAGCCGGAAATTGCGTCGACCGCGCGCGATCGCGAGGATTACACCCGCTTTCACGACGCCGTCGCCGAGTTTCGCGGCTCCGGTCAATTCACGATTCCGATGGAGCGCGGCGCTCGCGAGTCGGCTCTCGATCGCGTCTCGATGCAGCAGTGGCTGGCCGACAATCGCTATACGTCGCCGTACTTGAATTGGTACATCAACTACGCCTGCCGCGACGACTACGGCGCGCTCGCGCGCGATACATCGGCGTGGGCGGGCATCCACTACTTCGCCTCGCGCGACCCTGAGGAAAAGGGTCCGCTCACGTGGCCCGAAGGCAACGGGTGGATCGCGCGCAACCTGATCGAGCGCGTGAAAACCTGGCTGCGGCCGTCGTCGCCTGTTTTTTCGATCGGGCACGAAGGGAAGAGGCTGCGTGTGCGGACCGAGCAAGCCGATTACCTGGCCGACCGCGTGATCTTCGCCGCGCCGACGTTTCTAGCGCCCTACGTGATCGAAGGCGCACCGCGAGCCGAAGGATTCGTCTACTCGCCGTGGCTCACCGCGAATCTGGTGATCGAAAAGCCGCCGGAAGAAACGGCGTGGGACAACGTGATCTACGATTCGCCCGCGCTGGGCTACGTGGTCGCGACGCACATGACGCTTCGGTCCGTGGTGGAGCGGTCGGTCTGGACCTTCTATTGGGCGCTGGCCGAGCATGCGCCCGCGCAGTCGCGGCAATTGCTGCTCGACCAGAGCTGGTTGACGTGGCGGGAATCCATCCTGCACGATCTGTCGCGCGCGCATCCCGACATTCGCGAACGGGTGTCGCGAATCGATGTGATGCGGATCGGGCATGCGATGGCTCGGCCGGTCCCGGGATTTCTGGGTTCGGAGTCGCGCCGGTACTTCGCGTCGCAGAACGGTCCGGTTTTTTACGCCAATTCCGATCTCTCCGGATTTTCGATTTTCGAAGAAGCGCAGTATCGCGGAGTCACGGCCGCGGATCGTGCCCTCCACGGAATTTAGAATTTGGCGCGCCGCGTGCATTTCCCATCGCGGAGGCATAGATCGGTTATGGTAAATGCGACCGGAAACGTGCAGTCGGCGGCCACTCTCGGGCTGGTACCGACGACCGTCACGAACAGCGGCACGACGCTGGATTCCTTTGCGCAGCAATTGAGTACGGCGCTTCAGCAGTATTTCGGACAGATCGAATCCGGGGCCAACGTGCAGATCGACATACAGGGCGGAAGCAGTCAAACTTCCGGCGATCGTCAATTTACCGTCACGGTTCGCGACGTCGCGGCTTCCGATCCTCCCCCGTCCACCGCGCCGGCCGCAACGGCTCTGGCGACCTCCACGGACCCTGCGCCGTCAAGCTCCGACACGCCCGCCGCAATCGACAAATCCAACATGACGCCCACCGATGCCTACTGGGCCGACCAGCCCGCCGCCGTGCAGGCTTTGCGCGATTGTCCCAACGACGAAAAATTCAGCATGGCGCAGGACCTGGCGAAACAGGGCTATGCCATCGACATGCCGATCATGGTGTGGGGCTGGGATCCGCTGGTCACCATGACCTTGCGGCAACAGGAAGGCTACACCTGGGTGCCGTCGGCTTTTCAACCGAATATTCCGATCGGGCCGGGGATCACCAACGTGTGGAACCTGCCCGGGTACGATCCCAACAATCCGCCGCCGGGATCGATCAAAGTTTCCACCGACTTCGCGATCGGATCCAACGGCCAGGATCCGTGGATGAAGACGGTGCAGGCCTCATGATTCACGCCCTCGTTGTCGCCAACGACGGCGAATCGGCCGAGCTGATTTCGAAGCTGGCGCGTCTGTCCGAACAGGTTGTTATCGAACGTCTCTTCTGCCCGGAGCCGCGGCATCCCGAGTTGTCGCATGTGCTAAACACGCTGCCGCTCGACGTCGTGCTGCTCGATTTGTCGCATCCCGGCGAAGCGAGTCTGCTGCTCGATCAGATTCGCGAAAAAAATCCAGCGCTGCCGGTGGCCGGATTTTGTTTTTCAGGAGACGAGCCCGCACCGCTGACTCCGTTCCTGCTCCCGATGCCGCTCTCTCCCCGTGGATTCATCGATACGATCCGCGGCGCGATACACGCGTCGCGGAAAGCTCCCTACCCGAACGTCTTCGCGATTCTCCCCGCGAAGGCGGGCGCGGGGGCCAGTACGATCGCGGTGAACGCAGCGGCGCAGGTGGCGGCTTCCTGCGGCAAGAAAGTCGCGGTGGCGGATGCCGATCTGCGGTCGGGAATCATGGCTGAGTCGCTGGGGCTGCGGGCGCAGGAGCCGATCGAAGAAACGCTGCCGCTGGCCGATGCGGCGCATTCGCTGATCTGGCCGAGGCACGTCGCGCAGAAATCGGGAGTCGATTTCCTGCTGACCAGCCGCGGTAAAGCGCAGATCCAATGGCACGACTATCACCACCTGATCAAGTTCCTGAGCCGGCGCTACGATTCCGTCGTGATCGATCTGCCGGAGGCTCTGGACGACGCGAACCTGGAGTCGGTGCGCGCCGCCTCGTGCGTCTACATCGCGACCACACCCGAGTTTCTCTCGCTCACTTTGGCGCGGCAGCGGATCGTCGAAATGGAAACCGCCAACGTGGACCGGTCGCGGATTCGCATTCTGGTGAATCGCTGGCATGCGCGCGACCTGAAGCCGGCCGATGTGGCGACGCTGCTGGGGTGTCCGGTGGAGGCGGTGTTTCCGAACGATTATCCGGCGGTACACGCGGCGATCGAAGCGCGGTCGCTGGTGGATGCGCGGACGCGGCTGGGGGCGGCGTACCGGTCGTTCGCGGTTCAGCTTGCGGGTGGTGAGCCGGCGCGCGTGGATGCGGCCAAAGGATCGCTGCTCGGCGCGCTGCGATGGTCGATGGGTTCGAGCGCGGCCTGACCGATAATGGGGTCGTGGGCCGGATCCTGATTTACGCGGGGCTCGCGCTGTTGATCCTCGGGGTGCTGGTGTCGCTGGTGCCGATCCGGCTGGGGCGATTGCCGGGGGACATCGTGATTCGCGGGAAGAACACGACGTTCTATTTCCCGATCGTCACTTGCGTGATCCTGAGCGTCGTCCTGACGCTACTGAGCTGGCTGTTTTCGCGGCGATAAAACCGCTAATGCAGCAGGCCCAGGCGGTCGAGCGGCCAATAGACGAACACAGCTTTGCCGTAGATGTAATTCCGCGGGACCATTCCCCAGCTTCGGCTGTCGTTGGATGAAACGCGGTGGTCGCCGAGGACAAAGTATTGATCTGACGGCACCGTCCGGCGCGGCATGGAGACGTGATCGCGATATTCCTCGGGAACGTAGCTTTCGCGCAGCATCGAGCTGTTGACGTAAACCGTGCCTTCGCGAACCTCGACGCTGTCGCCCGGAACGCCGATCACCCGCTTGATATACGATTTCGACGGATCGCCGGGGAACCAGAACACGACGGTATCGCCGCGCGTGATATCGGCCAGGCCGAAGCGGTAGATGAACTTGTTGATGAAGATCCGCTCCTGATCGATCAGCGACGGCATCATGCTGGTTCCTTCCACCTTCACGGGCTGGTAGAGGAACAGAATCACGACGATGGCGATCAGCACGGAGAGGGAAAGATCCCGCAGCCAGGTGATGGTGGCCGAGACGGCGGACTTGTGTTCCGCGTGGGCCTGGACTTCCGTTTCGGCGTTGGCGCCGGGGGCGCTCACTTCATTCATGGTTCCTATCGCCGATTATAGACGTTCGCGGCCGGGTTTGGTTGCCTACTCGTGCGGCTTTCCCTGAAGCTCCCGCAAATAATCGACAAAGAATTTCTTGGGATACGGATCGGGGTATTCCGCGAGGCTCTGTTCGAGCGCCGCGATCTCGGGTTTGCAGTCGCAGCCGCCCTGGAGCAGCCAGCGGAGCTGTTCGGTCAGCGGGTTGAGTTGATCTTCGACCGATGAGAAGGTCGGCGCGGCTGGAGTGGGATGGAAGCGCGCGAAATACGTTCGGGCGAACGCACGCGCGGTGTCGCACAGGGGCGGCTCCACTTTCAGATCGACGTCGGTGAGCAGGCGAAAGGCGCGTACGTCCTGATTCGCGAGCGCTGCTTCCATCTGCTCTTGCCGTTCCGGAAGTTGCCGGATCTTTTCGATGGCGGCGCGCCGCGCATCGCTGTCTTCGCGCGGGGGAACGTCGGTGTAACGCAGCAGATCGGCAACCGGAGTGCCGGCGGGGAGTTCTCGAACTTCCTTGGCCAGAGCCTGATCGCGATCGTGAGCCTCCTGCCAGGCGCGCGACCGGGCTTCCTGACGGGCTTGCGAGGCGGATCGCGCAGGGAGCGCCAGCGCGACGGAAACCGCGGCGACCGCGGCGGTCACCAACGCGACGGTGAGCGTCGCGGCGGCGGACGGCTTGGAATAGTAATGCATGGCGGCGAAGGCGATCAGCAGCGCGGCTGCCGCGGGCACCAGCAGACGCAACGCGGCTTCGAACCGGTCCCCCGATTCGAGGCCGGTCAGGACGATGAGCGCATTGAACTGCGCGGCCGCGGTCGCGACGGCGAGAACCGCGGCGCACAGTGCCCACATGCCCGAAAATCCGCCGCGCGTTCCGGCCATGAGCAGCAACACGGCGATCGCGATCAACAGCGCGATGTCGGCGACCACGGTGAATCCCTGGGTCATGCCTTGGCCGGCGGCGTCGCTCTTGTGAAAATCGAACACCCAGGCGCCGACCAGCAGGGTGGCCAGCAGCGCGAAGCACAGCAGGATCGTAAAGATCGCCGAAGACATATTCACAGAGCATACAATGGTCGGCGAATGGAAAATCCCGAGCCGCTTCCCGCGTTTCGTTATCACCCAGATCCGGTGGGCACTGGGGCGATCGTCGCGAATCCCGATCAGCCGTGCCTGGGATGCAGCCGGATTCGCGGGTACATCTATATGGGCCCGGTTTCGACGGAGAAGAACTTCATTCTCGACGAGCACCTGTGTCCGTGGTGCATTGCCGACGGCTCCGCGGCGAAGCGATTCAGCGCGACGTTTAACGACACGGGTGTCGCCGAGGGAATTCCGGATGCGGTGCGCGCGGAGATCGAGCAGCGGACTCCGGGATATACGGGATGGCAGCAGGAGCGCTGGATGGCTTGCTGCGGCGATGGCGCGGAGTTTCTGGGGGTCGCGGGGAAACGGGAATTGGAGCGCGATTTCCAGGAAGCGGTCGCCGTGGTGAAGAAGCATCTGCGGGACGAGTTCGATCTATCGAAGGCGGATGCGGAGGACTTTTTCGACGGGTTGTCGAAGGATGGGGAGCCGTCGGCCTATGTGTTTCGGTGCCTGCATTGCAAGAAGTACCTGGCGTACGTCGACGAGGCGTAGCGATCAACGCTGGATGATGAACTCTGGTGCGCGGCTCCGCGACCTTCCCACGAAGTAGCCGGCAATCGCGCCGCCTATCGTGGTCGCGCCGATGACGCCGGGGACGATCGCAAGCGCGGGTCCTTCATAGGTGTCGACATTGCGTGTCGCGGCGACCGAGATCCCCGCGCCGGCGCCCGCTCCGATCGCCATGCCGATCAAAGCGGCCTTGCCTGCCTTCTTGTTGACCTTGATCGAGGCGACGTCGTCTTTGGAAACAATGCCCGAAGATACCTCCAGTCCTGCGTCGGTTGCCGCAATTCGCTTTACTTTGAGCTTTTTGCCGCTACTCAGCCGGACTTTCGCGGACCGGTTTTCGAGCTTCATCGCTTCCACTTGATTGCGAAAACCTGTCCAATCCGTACGAATTGTCTCAGCCGAGAACTGCGCGGCAAACAGAATCAGGCACAAAGTGAGGGAGCGCATTCGGGAAGTCTATAATCAGTTCATGTTCCAAATCACCCGCAGCGCCCCCGTGGCCGACGTCGTGATTATCGGATCGGGCGCCGGCGGCGGAACCGCCACCAAGGTCCTGACCGATCTGGGAGTCCACGTCACGCTCCTCGAAGCCGGTCCGATGCTTCATCCTGCGACCGATTTCAAGGAGCACAAATGGCCCTACGACTATCCGCATCGCGGATCGGGTGAAGGCGGCGCGAGTTATTTCGGGCGCGGGCGCGACTTCGGCTGGTTCAGCGCGCATGCCGGCGGATGGCAGCTTCAAGGCGAGCCGTACAGCGTCGCCGAAGGATCGAAATTCCGCTGGTTCCGTTCGCGCATCGTCGGCGGCCGGACGAACCACTATGGACGAATTTCGCTGCGCTATGCCGATTACGATCTGAAGCCCTATTCGCGCGACGGGATCGGCACGGACTGGCCGATTTCGTATGAAGACATCGCCCCGTATTACGACAAGGCCGAAGCGTTCATCGGCGTGACGGGGTCGAAAGAAGGAATTCGCAGCGCACCCGACGGAGTTTTTCAGCCGTGCCCGCCGCCGCGTGTACACGAGGTGCTGATCAAGAAAGCGTCCGACAAGCTGGGCATTCCGTGCATTCCGAACCGGCTGGCGGTGATCACGAAGCCAACCAACGGGCGCGCCGCTTGTCACTATTGCGGGCAGTGCGGGCGTGGATGCGTTACGGCGTCGAATTATTCGTCGGCGCAGGTGCAGGTTTTTCCGGCGATGAAGAGCGGAAAGCTGAACCTGATCACGAACGCGATGGCTCGCGAGCTGATCACGGATTCGGAGGGTCGCGTCACGGCGGTGTCGTATATCGACAAGGCGACGCGCACGGAAAAACAGGTCAAGTGCAGAGCTGTGATTCTGGCGGCGAGCTGCTGCGAATCGACGCGGCTGCTGCTGAATTCCCGGGGGCCGGGGCATTCGAACGGGCTCGGCAATTCGTCGGGAGCGGTCGGAAAATATTTAACCGACAACACCGGGTTCAGCCTGGGCGCGCGGATTCCGGCGCTCGAAGGAATGCAGCGCCACGATTCGGACGGCATGGGCGGGGCGCATCTTTACATGCCGTGGTGGCTGTGGGACAAGAAGACCGATTTTCCGCGCGGGTATCACATCGAGCTGGGCGGCGGATACGGGATGCCGGGCGTGGGGAGTTTCGCAGGGCTCGCGAATCGAGTGGAAGGCTACGGCGATTCGCTCAAGAAAGCGATCTACGAAGACTACGGCACGCACGTGAACTTCGCCGGGCGCGGCGAGATGATCCCGAATGCGGGCACGTATTGCGAGATCGACAACAACGTGGTCGACAAGTGGGGCATTCCGGTCCTGAAATTCCATTTCAAATGGACCGAGGCCGAGTTGAAGCAAGTCGAGCACATGGAGAAGACGTTCACCGATCTGATCGAGACGATGGGCGGCACGGTGACGCGCTCGTCGCGGCCGACGGATCAGAAAATTTCGACGGGCGGGGAAATTATTCACGAGGTCGGGTCGATTCGCATGGGGAACGATCCGCAGGCGGCTCCGCTGAACAAGTATTGCCAGTCGCACGATGTGAAGAATCTGTTTGTCGCCGATGCGGCTCCGTTTGTGAGCAATCCGGATAAGAATCCTACGCTGACGATCTGCGCGCTGGCGTGGCGGACCGCGGAATATCTCGCCGAAGAAATGAGGAAGGGCAATGTCTGAGCAGACAGAAGTCAGGAGTCAGGAGTCAGGAGTCAGAATCGAGCGGCGCACGGTTTTGGCTCAGATTGCGGCGCTGGCATTGGCGGGACCGCTCGAAATCGCTTCGGCGCAGCATGTGCATGAAGCCGTGGCGTCGGACGCGAAGACGTCGGGTGTGTACAAGCCAAAGTCGCTGACGGCGCATGAATTCGAGACGCTCAAGGTTTTGTGCGACCTGATCGTGCCGGGTGCGTCGAAGGGCGGAGCAGCGGAGTTCATCGATCTGCTTTCGAGCCAGAACGGCGAGATGGCGGCGATCTACACGGGCGGACTCGCGTGGCTCGATCAGGCGATGAAGCGCGAGCACTCGGCGGACTTTCTGACGGCGAAGGCGGCGGATCGGACGGCGATGCTCGACAAGATCGCGTATCGCAAGAACGAGACACCGGAGTCGGCGGCGGGGATTCGATTTTTCGTGTGGGCTCGCCGGATGACGGTGGACGCCTATTACACGAGTGCTGCGGGGATCAAGGAACTCGGGTATATGGGCAACAAAGGCCAGTCGCAGTTTCATGTTCCGCAGGAAGCCATCGACTACGCAGTGAAGCGTAGCGGGTTGTAAGAAAACCGCCCGCTTCTGCGCGCGGCTCCGGCCGAAATTCCTGAATCAAATATCCGCGTCTCCGCATCCGATCTCACATGCGGGATAAGGATCTAAAAAAACGGTTGTGCCTCCCTCGTCCGGGGGCCGCGCGATGCGGCCGCCGCTAGCCGGACGATCCTGCGGTCATTCATACAAAGTTCACTCAAGAGGAAGACACATGAAACATGCTTCGAGGACATTCCTGGGCGTGGCCGCCGTCATTGCGATTCTGGCAGCCACTGTAGGATGCTCGACGACAAGCTCGGCGGCGAACGTGGGACCGATGGCGGCGCCGGACGTCGAAGTCGCGCAGGTGGAACAAAGAGATGTCCCGGTGTATCGCGAATGGATCGGCACGCTGGACGGTATGGTCAACGCGGCGATCAAAGCACAGGTGACCGGTTACATGCTGGTCCAGCATTACACCGAAGGGTCGTTCGTGAAGAAGGGACAACTGCTGTTTGAGATCGATCCGCGGCCGTTCCAGGCGGCGGTGGATCAGGCGCAGGGACAGCTTGCACAGGCGAACGGACAACTGGCGCAGGCGAAGGCGCAACTGGTGCAATCCCAGGCGCAGCTCGCACAGGCTCAGGCGAATCAGGGAAGGACACAACTGGACGTAAATCGATACATCCCGCTGGCACAGCAGCAGGCGATCACGCAGCAGGATCTGGACAACGCCACGCAGAACAATCTTTCGGCGAAGGCTGCGGTGGAGGCGGCGCGGGCTCAGGTGGAAACGAGCAAAGCGCAGATCCAGGCCGCCTCGGCGACGGTGGAAGCCGCGAAGGCCGCGGTTGAAGCGGCGCGCGTGAATCTCGGGTTTACGAAACTCACTTCGCCGATCGATGGAATCGCGGGACAAGCCCAGGTGCAGGTGGGAAACCTGGTGAGTCCCAGCGGAGGCAATATCACGACGGTCTCGACGCTCGAGCCGATCAAAGCGGAGTTCACGGTGAGCGAGCAGGAATATCTGAACTTCACGCGCGCCGGTTCGGCGGGATTGAATCGTCTGCAGCTCGAATTGATTCTGGCCGACGGCAGCGTGTATCCGCACAAGGGAAAATTTCTTTTCGCCGACCGGCAGGTGAATCCGACGACAGGGGCGATCTTGCTGATCGGAGAATTTCCGAATCCGGGAAATCTGCTGCGGCCGGGCCAATATGGCAAGGTTCGCGCGCTTACGGGAACGAAGACGGGTGCGCTGCTGGTTCCGCAGAGGGCTGTCACGGAGTTGCAGGGGACCTATCAGGTCGCCGTGGTCAATGCGGAAAACAAGATCGACATCGCGACGGTCAAGGTGGGCGATCGCATCGGGACCGACTGGTTGATCGCAAGCGGGCTGCATCCGGGCGACCGCGTGGTGACCGAGGGCGTGATGAAAGTCCGGCCCGGGCTTCAGGTGAATCCGAAACCGGCGCACGAAAGGTAACGCATGTCGAAGTTTTTCATTCGCCGTCCGATTGTCGCGATGGTGATTTCGATTCTCACGGTGATCGTGGGAGCGGTGATCATCGCGACGCTGCCGGTGTCGCAATTCCCGCAAATCGCGCCGCCGGAAGTGATGATTCAGGCGCAGTACGTCGGCGCGGACGCGCAGACCATCGAGCAGTCCGTGGCGACGCCGATCGAGCAGCAGATGAGCGGCGTCGACAATTTGAACTACATGTATTCGCTGAACGCGGCGAACGGGCAGATGACGATGATCGTGGATTTCGACGTGAAGTCGGACCCGAATACGGATCTAATCCTTACGCAAATGCGGGAAACGCAAGCGGCATCGCAGCTTCCGACCGATGTGACCGCGTATGGCGTGACGATCCAGAAATCGGTGACGGCGCCGCTGATGGTGATCGCGCTGTATTCGCCGCACGGAACTTACGACGCGCAGTTTCTGGCGAATTACGCCTACATCAATCTGAACGATCAGCTCACGCGCGTCCCGGGGATTGGCAACGTGCAGGTGTTCGGGGCGGGGCAATACGCGATGCGGTTGTGGGTGAAGCCGGATCAACTGGCGAAGCTCGGCATCACGGTTCCGGAGGTTGTGTCGGCGATTCAGGCGCAGAACACGGTAAATCCGGCGGGACAAATCGGAGGTGCGCCGGTTCCGAAGGGGCAGGAATTTACGTACTCGGTGCGCGCCCAGGGACGGTTGACGTCACCTGAAGAATTCGGGGAAATCATCATTCGCGAGATGCCCGACGGCGGGGTGGTGCGCGTGAAGGACGTCGCGCGGGCGGAACTCGGGTCGCAGGATTACAGCGTGGTCGGTCGGCTGAACGGGAAGCCGAGTGCGATTCTGGCGGTGTATCAGCTTCCGGGGAGCAATGCAGTGCAGGCCGCGGAGGGCGTGAAAAAGCTGCTGGCGGAAGTGAAGAGCCGGTTTCCGGACGACATGCAGTACGTAGTGTCACTGGACACGACACGGTCGGTGTCGGAAGGCATTAAGGATATTGTGGTGACGCTCGTGATCGCGATTCTGCTGGTCACGCTGGTGGTCTATCTCTTCCTGCAGGGCTGGCGCGCGACGCTGATTCCGCTGCTGGCGGTGCCGGTGTCGCTGATCGGCACGTTCATCTTTTTTCCGGCGTTCGGATTTTCGATCAACACGCTGTCGCTGTTCGGACTGGTGCTGGCGATCGGGCTGGTGGTGGATGACGCGATCGTCGTGGTGGAGGCTGTCGAGCGGCACATCGAAGAGGGCATGAGTCCCAAGGAAGCGGCGATTCAGGCGATGGAAGAGATTTCGGGTCCCGTGATCGGAATCGCGCTGGTACTGTCGGCGGTGTTCGTGCCGACGGCGTTCATTCCGGGAATCACGGGACGCCTGTATCAGCAGTTCGCGGTGACGATTGCGATTTCGGTGATCCTTTCGGCGTTTAACGCGCTGACGCTGAGTCCGGCGCTGGCGGCGTTGATGCTGCGTCCGAAAAAAGAAAGCCACGGGCCGCTGCGAAAATTCTTTGGGTGGTTCAACCGCGTGTTCGGACGCGCCACCGATCGATACGTGCGCTGGTCAGGCGCGCTGTTGCGCAAGAGCGCGGTGTCGATCGTGTTGATTGTGGTGTTCGGCGGCGCGGCCTTTTTCGTGAGCGGAAAAGTTCCGTCGAGCTTCCTGCCGGATGAAGACCAGGGGTACATGTTCCTGCACCTTCAGCTTCCCAACGCCGCGTCGATCGAGCGCACGCAGGAGACCGCGGCCAAGGTGGAAAAAATCCTGGCGTCGACGCCGGGCGTGGAGCATACGACGACGGTCGCCGGATTCAGCCTGCTGAGCTTCGTGCGCACGCCGTACAGCGGGCTGTTTTTCGTCACGTTGAAGGATTGGGGCGATCGCAAGAGCCGCGAGCAGCAGTATCAGGAAGTGCTGCATCATATCAACGGCGAGTTGTCGAAGCTCCCCGACGGATTCGCGCTGAGCTTTTCGCCGCCGGCGATTCCCGGTGTCGGAACGTCGGGCGGATTCACCTTTGTACTGGAGGATCGCGCCGGCCGCGACGTGCAGTATCTGGCGGACAATCTCGAGAAATTTCTGGCGGCGGCGCGGAAGCGGCCGGAGCTGGCGGGGATGGTCAGCACGTTCCTGCCGAGCGTCCCGCAGCAATTCGTCGACGTCGATCGCGAGAAGGTGCTGAAGCAGGGCGTGCCGCTGAACGATGTTTATCGCACAGTTCAGGCGTTCATGGGCGGAATTTTCGTGAACTACTTCAACCGGTTCGGACGCCAGTGGCAGGTGTATGTCGAGGGCGAAGGCGATTACCGCACGAACCTGGACAGCCTGGGGCAATTCTATGTGCGCAACAATCGCGGCGAGATGCTGCCGTTGACGACGCTGCTGAAATTCGAGCCGCGGCCGGGGCCGGAGTTTACGATGCGGTACAACCTGTACCGGTCGGCGCAGATCATCGGAGGCGCGGCTCCGGGTTATAGCTCGGAGCAGGCGATGAAGGCGCTTGAAGAAACGTTCGCCGCGACGATGCCGCGCGAGATGGGCTACGACTACAGCGGTATGTCGTTCCAGGAGAAAAAAGCACAGCAGGGCGTGTCGTCGTCGGTGATTTTCGGATTCTCGCTGCTGTTCGTGTTCCTGATTCTGGCCGCGCTGTATGAAAGCTGGACACTGCCGTTCAGTGTGCTGCTCAGCACGCCGGTCGCGGTGTTCGGCGCGTTCGGGGTCTTGTGGCTGCGGCGTTTCGTGCTGGGATATTTCGTGCCGCCTTACATGGTGCAGATCGAAAACGACGTGTATTCGCAGATCGGGCTGGTAATGCTGATCGGGCTCGCGGCGAAGAACGCGATTCTGATTGTCGAGTTTGCCAAAGACAAATACGAAGGCGGAATGAACCTGGTGGATGCGGCGCTCGAAGGCGCGCGGCTCCGGCTGCGGCCGATCCTGATGACGTCGTTTGCGTTCATCCTCGGCTGTATTCCGCTGTGGACGGCATCGGGCGCGGGCGCGGTGGGACGGCAAATTATGGGGACCACCGTGATCGGCGGGATGCTCGCGGCAAGCGCGATCGGGATCTTTTTCATTCCGGCGATTTTCTACGCGGTCGAAAAACTATCCGGCGCGCGAAGAGAAAAAGCTCCGGCGATGCTGCCGGCGCAGGGAGACTGACATGCAGCTTCGCGTTTTCATTCCCGCGGTCGCGGCGGTGATGGTGGGCGGATGCGCAGTCGGGCCGGATTATCAGCGCCCGGCGGTGCAGATTCCGCAATCGTTTCGAGGTCCGCAGCCGATTCCGGCGAGCGCCGATTCTTCGATCGGCGACGCGAAGTGGTTCGACGTTTTCAAAGACGCCGAGTTGCAGAGGCTGATCCGCGCGGCGCTCGAACGAAATTACGATCTGCGCAACGCGTTTGCGAATGTCGAGGCGGCGCGCGCGAACCTCGGAATCACGCGGTCGAATCAGTATCCGAGCGTCGCGGCGGATGGCGCCATCAATTTCAATCGCCTGTCGCGTGACGGATCGCTGCCTTTGCCGCAGTCGTTCGTGCCGCATCAGAATCGCAACTGGGGCCAAGCGTCGCTGAACCTGCTGTCGTTCGAAGCCGATATTTGGGGCCGCCTGCGGCGCGCGACGGAATCGGCACGGGCGCAGCTGCTTCAGACGGAAGAAAATCGAAAAGCTGTGGTGACGACGCTGGTGAGCGACGTCGCGACCGGTTATTTTTCGCTGCGCGAACTGGATTATGAACTGGAAATTTCGCAGCGCACGCTGACGACGCGCGAGGAGTCGCTGAAGCTGATCCAGTCGCGGCAGGGCGGAGGAATCGCGACACTGCTCGATCTACGGCAGGGCGAACAGCTCGTATACACGGCGGCGGAGACGATTCCGACGATCGAGCAGCAGATCGAGCAGACGGAGAATCGCATTTCGCTGCTGCTCGGAAATAATCCGGCGTCGATCCGGCGCGGCGCGAGCTTCCTGGATCAGCAGTTTCCTCCGGAAGTCCCGTCGGGCCTGCCTTCGGCGCTGCTCGAACGGCGGCCAGATATTCGCGCCGCGGAGCAGAGCCTGATCGCGGCGAACGCGAACATCGGCGTCGCCAAGGCGGCCTACTTTCCGCAGATCAGCATCAGCGGATTTTTGGGCGGGCAAAGCACGCAGCTCGCGACGCTGTTCAACGGGCCGCACAGTGCGTGGAGTTTCGTGCCGCAGGTGACGCAGCCGATCTTCACGGCGGGCCGGTTGAAAAATAGTGTCAAGCTCGCCGAGGCTCAGCAGCAGGGCGCACTGATCCAGTATGAGAAGACGATTCAGACGGCGTTCAGCGAAGTGTCCGACGCGCTGATCGCGCATCAGCGGACGCACGAGAGCCGCATTCAGCAGGAGTCTCTGGTGACGGCGCTGCGCGACCGGACAAGGCTGGCGTATGTGCGGTACCAGGGCGGAGTCGATACGCAATTAAACGCGCTTGACGCGGATCGCGATCTGTTTCAGGCCGAGCTCTCGCTTTCGCAGATCCGGCTGAACGAGTTGCTGAGCGTCATTCAGCTCTACAAAGCACTGGGAGGGGGCTGGCAGCAGTAAGCTGAAAAGACATGGATCACAATCTGGATCACACGATGGCGCTGCTGGCGCGCACTCCGGCGGCGCTGGACGCTTTGCTGCGGGATTTGCCTGAATTCTGGACGCGCGGAAACGAAGGCGGGAAGACCTGGAGTCCGTTCGACGTGGTGGCGCACCTGGTTCACGCCGAACGCTCGGACTGGATTCCGCGGACCAAGATGGTGGTCGAATTCGGCGAGTCCAAGACGTTTGAGCCGTTCGACCGGGAAGGGAATCAGCGGGAGAGCCATGGCAGGACGCTGGCCGAGCTGCTGGATGAATTTTCCCGCTTGCGGTCGGACAATCTCGCGGAGCTGCGTTCGTTGAATCTTGCGCCGCAAGACCTGGCCCGGCAGGGGCGGCATCCGATGTTCGGCTCCGTCACTTTGTCGGCGCTGCTGGCGACGTGGGCCGCGCACGACTTGACTCATCTGCACCAGCTTTCGAGAATTCTGGCGTACCAATATCGCGAGGCGGTGGGTCCGTGGGGCGTGTATCTCGGTGTGATGAACTGCGATGCGCATAGCAGCGCCGGCTAGCTTCGGGCGGTAAATGCCGCGACCTGAAGGCGCAATTCCCGGCAGAAGCGGTCGCTGGAGAAACAATCGCGGCGGCTGGCGACGAGGGCGCGTAATTCGCCGCCGGTCTCCGGATCTTCGATCGCGCGGACGATTTTCTCCGCAGCGTCGGCGACGCTGTCGAAGGTCAGGCGCGGGTCGTGGCCGACGATCTCCACCGGGCCGCCGGATCGATGAACGAAGGTCACGCAGCCCGCGCGCTGAAGCTCGGCCGGTGCGATTCCAAAATGCTCGTCGATCATCGCGTGGACTCCGTAGCGATGGGAGGCCACCTCGCCGGCGAGTTCTTCGCGAGACAGGTTCGTCAGGATCCTCAACCAGGGACGCGATTCCGCCATGCGCCATAGCCGGCGCTCCTCGTCACGGGAATCGGGCTGGCCGATCAAGGTCAAGGCCATTTCGTGCCCCCTTGCTCGAACCGCATCCACGATTTCCACCGCCATCCCCCAACGCTTCAGAGGATCGAGCCGCCCGATGCCAACGATCGCGGGACGGCGCTGCTCCCAGGGTACATCCGGAAAATTTCCGGGGACCGGTGGATATAAGATCACGGGCTCGCAGCGGTGCGCGTCACGCGTGCGGCCGGCGACGAATGTGGAGTTTGCCAGAGAGATGTTGGCTTCGATTCCCTGCTGGGTGGCGTGCGAAATCCGGAAACAGTAACGGCGATAGAGAGCGAGCAATCCCGGGATGCGGTGGAACCATTGCAGCTCGTGCGCGGGCCGTGGAAGATACCAGCCAGGATAGTGGATGTATTGCAACCCGGGACGACCGAAGTCGGCTTCATTTTGCGTGCTGAAGAGGACGTCGTATCGATTGCGGCGGTCCAGTTCGCGTGCCCAGGCGATGGTGAGGTGCGATTCCAGCAGCGCGCCGCGCGTCGGTACAAAGCTTAGCCGCCGCAGATATTTTCGCGGAGCGATGGCGACCTGAAAATCCTTTGGTGCGAGCGAAGTTCCGAAGGCGCGATTCAGCGCGGGGGTGTCGATGGGACCGAGGGTCGCGACAGCGACGTCGTAATCGCGGATCAATGCCTGAATCGCCCATGTCGCGACCGCGTTCCCGCCGCCAACGGCGGACAGAAAAGGGTGCGCGATCAGAATGGTCTTGCGTGCCACGAAAATCCCCGGTGTTCAAGTTATCCTACTAAATGCTCGCTCGATGCATTCTCTCTGGCGCGAATACGCGGGTTACTTCCGGCCGCATCTGAAGACGCTCGCCGGCATCACGGTCGCGGGACTGGTGCAGTCGTTTGCCTATGTTCCGCTGGCGGCGCTGTTGCGCTGGATCTTCGACGACATTCTGGTCTCGCGTCGCCGGGGCGATCTTTGGATTGCGATCGCGGCGCTGCTCGGAGTGCAATTGGGCGGGCTGGTTCTGGCGTACTGGATTCGTCTCTCGGCGCTGCGCGTGAATCATGATGTGCTGGCGAATCTGCGAATGAAAAGCCTGGAGCGGCTGTATCAGCTTCCGAGAAGCTTTTATACCGCCGCCGATATCGACCGCCTGCACGTCACGCTGGTTTACGACACCAATTGGATCGACGCCATGAACAACGCGCTGACGGCGCAATTTCTGCCGGCGGGACTTTCGGCGCTGGTCCTGTTTGCGATTCTGTTTTGGCTCGACCCGAAATACGCGCTGATCATTGCAGTGGCGGCTCCCGCGATTTTCATCGGGAATCGATTGATGAAGCGCGAGACCTGGCTCCGGCAGGAAGGTCTGCGGCGCGCGTTTGAAGAATTCAGCCGCGGCGTGCGGTTCGCGATTTCCGCGATGGACCTGACGCGCTCGCAGGCGGCCGAAACGATCGAGCTGCGGCGGCAATCGGCCAACGTGACGGAGCTTCGCCGCGTCGCGCTGGACCTGAACCGTCTGAATGCGATCCAGCAGCTCGCGCAGGGCGGCGTGTTGCTGGCGGCGACGCTACTGGTGTTGATCGCGGGCGGATACGCGCTGGCCGAGGGAACGGTGTCGCGCGGCGAGATGATGGCGTTTTACGTCGCAGCCGCGCTGTTTGCGACGCAGTCCCGGACCATGGTCGGCGCGGTTCCCGAAATTCGCATGGGGATTCGCGCGTTTCGCGAGCTGTATTCGATTCTGACGCATCCCGACCGCGAGCCGTATCAGGGATCGCGCAAGCTGGCATCGATCGGCGAGATTCGCGTCGAACAGGTGAGCTTCGCGTATGGATCGGGTCCCGCGATTCTCGAAAATGTCAGTGTGTCGATCGCGCCGGGCGCCAGGCTCGCATTGATCGGCGCGAACGGCAGCGGGAAGAGCAGCCTGCTGCATTTGATCGGCGGGTATTATCGGCCTTCGAAGGGGTGCGTGACAGCGGACGGAGTCGCCTATGACGAACTCGACATCCGCCAGTTGCGGACGCGGATGGCGGTGGTTCCGCAGCATCCATTTCTCTTTTCGGGCACGATTCGCGAAAACGTTGCGTACGGCTCGGAGAAGGCTGCCGACGAGGCGGTTTACGAAGCATTGCGCGGCGCCGGCGCGGATGAATTTGTGGACCAGACGGCCGACGGCCTCGATACGACGATCGGCGAGCAGGGCGTGCGGCTCTCGGGCGGACAGCGGCAGCGGCTGGTGATCGCGCGGGCGCTGCTGCGGAAACCCGAGCTGCTGATTCTGGATGAGCCGACCAATCACCTGGATGAAGAGGCGATCGAGCGGCTGATGGAGAGTCTCGACAGGCTCGCGTTTCGTCCATCGGTTCTGGTCATCTCGCATGAGTGGCGCGTGCTGCGGCACGTGGATCGAGCATTTCGACTGGTGGATCGACGGCTTGAGGAAGTCGAGTTGGACGCGCCGCGCGTCACCTCTCAATGAGGCTGGAGGATCGGGAGTACGACGCGGGTCCACTCATCGTGCCAGGTGACGGTCGCGGAGGAACGCAGGTTCTCGCGAAGCTGGTTCAGCTTCGGCGGCTCGGCGGCGACGCTGGTGAGGATCGCGGCCAACTGTTCGGCGGAGCGGAAGAGAAAACCGGTTTCTCCCTCGACGATCTGTTCGGGCAGGGCGCCGCCGTAGTCGAGCGCGCATACCGGCACCGCGGCCGCGAAAAAATCGACCACCTTCATTGCCAGATCCAGACCGGAAGTGGAGCGATGCAGGCTGAGCCCGAGCGAGGCACTGCGGATCAGCGCGCGATATTGTGTCTCCGGCAGAAATCCGGTGAGAATGTCGAACCCCGATTTTCGAAGTTCGGCGATGCGAGGTTCCAGACCGGCTCGCAGAGGTCCGTCGCCCGTGAGATGGAATTGGATCGCTCGAGTTTCCAGCAGAGCGATGCTTTCGAGCAGGAGATCCATGTCCTCGTCTTTGGTCCAGCCGGCAGGGCAGACGACGGTCAAGTTCTCCGCCAGTTGTGAACTTTCGATTTGCAGCGGGCGATCGTACAAAGTGGATGCGTGGATTCGCCATCGTGACAGCAGATCGTCGCGCATGGCCTGGGATACGCAAACGTGCGCATCGGCGCGGCGGCCAAAAAATCCTTCGTACCATTCGGCGGCGCGGACCAGCGCGTTCGTGAGTCCGAGCCGCAGCGCAAGCAGAGAGTACGAGTAATTGTGCCAGTCGATGACCAGCCGTGCGCCGGAGCAACGGGCGGCGATCCAGGCGGCGGCGAGGGTCGGAAACGCGGGCGCGTTCTGGACCAGGACGATCTTCGCGCGTTCGCGAATCAGCACGGAAATCAGCTCGAAAAACAGCAGCGCCATGCGCAGCGCGGAGCCCGCAACGAAGGTGAGCTTCGACTGGCGCTCGTCGATGCGCCGCATTGGATGCAGAGATCGGATGTCGATGCCGGAAGGAAGATCGAGATTATTTCCGCCATAGCCGATGAGGACAGTTTCAAACCCCGCGGCATCCAGTTCGCGCGCGTGGTTCAACATTCTCGGGCTCCGGCCGAGTTCGCCCAACACGACCACGGCCACGCGTACTCTGTCCATCGTCGAAAATCTTTCGTAGAATAACCTATTGCCGAAAGACAGCGGATTTCGGAGGATCGCGGTGACCGGCGGAGGAACGGCCGGGCACATCCTTCCCGCGCTGGAGCTTTTGCGGGTTTATCGCCGCGAAATGGCCGCGGACGGATTTTTTATCGGTTGCGCCGAAGGGTTGGAATCGCGCATCGTGCCGGGCCGCGGCGAGCGCTTGGAAATCGTACCCGGACTGCCCGTCGCGCGCACGACATGGACCGGAAAGCTCGCCGCGATTCCGTCTCTGAGCCGCGGAATTATGGCGGCTCGCAGACTCCTGCGCCGCGAAGGGACGCAAGTGGTGATCGGCTTCGGAGGCTATGCGTCGTTCGGCGGGTGTCTCGCCGCACGATCGCTCGGGCTGCCGGTGATCGTTCATGAAGCGAACGCCGCGCCCGGGCTGGCGAATACGATTCTCGGAAAAATAGCGAATCGTGTCTGCGTCGGCTTCGAGGAGGCGGCGACACATTTCGCGGCGGCGAAGGTGGTCCACACGGGAACGCCTTGCAGCAGTGCGGCTCCGTCGCGGCGATCGTTCGATCCGCCGCATCGATTTCTAGTGCTGGGCGGCTCGACCGGATCGCCGCATCTGAATCGCGAAGCGCCTCGCGTGTTCGAGATTCTCAAACAGCGCGGTCTGGAATTTTCGGTGCGCCATATCGCCGGGAGCTGCGATGTCGCGGCCATCGAGCAGGATTACGAATCGCGATCGATCGAGGCCCGCGTCGATTCTTTTGTCGACGATATGCGCGGCGCCTACGCCGAGGCCGATTTCGCGATCTCCTGCGCCGGCGGCTTGACGCTGGCGGAACTTGCGTCCGCGGGTTTGCCGGCATTGCTGGTGCCGCTTTCGAGCGCGTCGCAGAATCATCAAATTCCGAACGCGGGTGCGTACGCGGCGTACACGGGTGTTTCGTGGGTGGCCGAAAACGAATGGAACGCGCAGGAGCAGGCGGAAGGGATCGAGCGCATGTTTGCGCAGCCCGCCCTGATGCGCGAGATCGGCGCGCGAACGCTCCAATGGGCCGTTCGCGACGCGGCGCATCGTGTGATTCAGGTGTGCGAAGAGACTTTGGGACATTCGGAAAAGCGGGCGCGATCGACCGCGAGAGGTTAACGTGCTCCTGCTTTTCGCACTCGGCGCGTGCTCTTTCCTGATCGCGATCCTGTTGACGCCGGTGTGTCGCGACCTGTTCCAGCGTTGGGGATTCGTCGATCATCCCGATCCCGAGCGAAAGCTGCACACGTATCCGGTGCCGAACATGGGCGGCGTGCCGGTCGTGCTGTCCTATCTGGCGAGCTTCGGAATTGTGTGGATCGCGAGTCGTGCGCAGATCGAGAGCTCAATCGATCTGTCGCTGGCGGCGAAGCTGGTGCCTGCCGCGCTGATCGTGCTGGGTGCGGGGCTGCTGGACGATCGATACAGGCTGGGGCCGGTGCAGAAATTATTGCTGCAGATCGCCGCATCGGTGGCGGCCTACTTCGGCGGCGTCCGTGTCGAGGGAATTTCGTGGCACCATCTGCAGCCGGTTTTGAGTTTTCCCGCGACCATCGTGTGGCTGGTGGTGTGCACGAACGCGTTCAACCTGATCGACGGCGTCGATGGGCTGGCGGCCGGCGTCGGAGTGTTCGCGACGGCCACCACATTGGTCGCGGCGCTGATGCAGCATAATCTGCCACTGGCGGTGGCGACGGCTCCCCTTGCGGGAGCGCTGCTGGGATTCCTGCGCTACAACTTCAACCCCGCGACGATTTTCCTAGGCGATTCCGGCAGCCTGCTGATCGGATTTCTGCTGGGATGTTTCGGCGCGATGTGGACGCAAAAGTCGGCGACACTGCTCGGCATGACCGCGCCGGTGATGGCTCTGTCGATCCCGATTCTCGACGTGTTGCTCTCCATCGTGCGGCGCTACCGGCGCGGGCAGCCGATCTTTCGCGGCGATCGCAATCATATTCATCACCGGCTGCTGGCATTGGGACTGAGTCAGAAGCGCGCCGTGCTGATGCTGTACGCCGTGTGCGCGCTGGGCGCGGCGTTTTCGATTTTCCAGAGCGCCGCGGATCGCTATGCGGGCTCCGTGATTCTGGTCTTCTGCGCCGTGATGGGGGGAGGCGTGCAATGGCTGCGGTCGATTGAAATCGGCGTGGCGTCGCGCGGACTCCCGGGCGGACCGCGCGGAGAGCAGGAACGGGCTCTGGTGAACTTCGAGCGTGCCATCGGCGAAGCGCGGGCCAACGACGAGCGCTGGGAGGTTCTGAAAGTTCTCGCCGATGAATTGAAGTTCGGCGAGATTCGCTGGTGCGCCGGCGATCTAGACAGACGGCAGGGATCGGTGATGGACGGATGGAGGCTGCAAGTCCCTCTGGGCGGTGAAAACGTCGTCGAGTTGATTCGAGCCTCGGATGCCGAGCGTCTGGAACTGAGCGCGAGCGATCTCACCGCGGCGATTCAGCGCGCGATGAAAAAATCTACCGCCCACGAAGCTGCTTGATCGCGCGCCGGTCTCGCTTCGACGGCTTCCCTTCGCGCTCGCTTTCGACGCGGGGCATCATCTTGCGTTCCTCGGCCAGCTTCCGCCGCGCTTCCTTGCTCGCTTCGGTCTCCTCGTAGAGCGTCTGAGCGACGGTCGCGGGGCCACGCATGTCGCTGAGCAGCAGAATTTCGATCTGAAACTCGCCGCTGTCGTTCTTCACGCGGATCCGGTCGGAGGGCGGTTGTCTTGCCTGTTCCCGCACCTGCATCGATGACGACGTTGCGATCCCGCTCTGAAATCGCAGCCTCGAACGCCTCCCGATCGATGGTCGGCCTCTGGATCATAGACACTATTTCTCTTGATACCTCTCCTTGAACTCCCTGAACGATTCCAGCG